>JAIFMF010000046.1 GCA_020048635.1 Desulfobacula sp.
ATGTAGCTCAGGTGGTAGAGCAGCTCACTCGTAATGAGCAGGCCTGCGGTTCGAGTCCGCACATTGGCTCCAGTAATATCAAGGCTCTTGGGTTTTTCCCTCAAGAGTTTTTTTTATTTTGAGATCTTACGTACCGGGAAAAGGCCGGGTCAGGAGTTTTTCATAATCCATGGGGGTGTCCACATCAAAAAGGATAGCATCATTTTCAATATTTATTTTTAAAATGGAATTTTCATATTCATTAAAAATCACCCTTGCCCCGGAATCCAGAGTCAATGATGAAAGTCTTGGGAAAAGGGATCTTGCTATAATGACGGGGTTTCCGCGGCGGCCATCGCAAAAAGGGATGATAATGGGTGCATCCGAGGTCTGAAAGGCCTTGATCATGTGGTTCATAATGTCGGCTGTGATCAGCGGCTGATCCGCCAGAAGGAACATGACACCGGTGCAGGATTCTGAAACCGCATCAAGTCCTTTGATAAGGGAGGTACTCTGCCCTTTGATATAGTCTTTGTTAATGATGACGCGCATGCCTGAAAAATCAATGGTTTTCGTTATATTTTCGGCATCATGACCCAGAACGACAATGAGTTCATCCAGGTTTGATTCTGTGGCATTCTTTACCACACGGCCCAGAAGGGTACTGTCCTGAAAAGGCAGGAGCTGTTTTGTTTTTCCCATGCGGGTCGCAGTGCCTGCGGCAAGGATGATTCCTGCGGTTTTTTTTAGAATTGTCATGAAATGAGGGTCTTTAATTTTTTCCCCGGTGATTTGGCTTTAATCAGTTCTGCCACAATGGAGACGGCTATTTCTTCCGGGGTTTCGGCATTGATATCAAGACCCACGGGTGAAAAGACCGATTCAAGTCTATCTTTTGGGATTCCCTGCTTCATGAGATCCTCATATATCAGGTTTCTTTTCCGGGTGCTGCCAATCATGCCGATATAGCAGGCTTCTGTGGAAAGGGCCTGTTGCAGCACGGTTTTATCATGGATATGGCCCCGGGTGATGATCAGGATATAGGAATTTTTTGAAATCTTCAGGCTTTCAAACACATGGGCAAAATCCAAAACAATGAGCTCGTCCACGTCCGGGAATCTTTCAATGTTTGCAAATTCGGGCCGGTCGTCAATCACTGTAATATTGAATCCCACCAGTCTGGCGAGCTGTGCAACAAAGACCGAGACATGGCCTGCCCCGAAAAGAAAAATTCTCGGGTTCAGCCGGATGTTTTCCACAAAAAATGAAATGTCCTTTTTGTCGGAAGAAATCAGTTCAAAGGGGGCATTCCAGGATTTGGGCAATTTTTCGGGATCAAGACCTTCAATTGCACCGATGATGGTTCCGTCTTCTTTTATCAGCATCCGTGCTCCGGTTTCAAGGGCCGGGATACTGTCTTCAATCCGGGTCACAAGCCTTACCGCTCGGTTTGCCGTGATCTCTGATCCAATGGTTTGAAACAAAGACAGAGTCTCCTTGTTTTTCGGGAAAAGTGGGTCCAGATAGAGATCCACCTCTCCGCCGCAGATCATTCCGGCACCTGCAAGGTCCTGGCCCGTGAGACGGAAAGGGTAGACAGAGGATTTTTCTTCTTTGAAAAGTTCCTTGGCACGGGTCTGCACCTGGTATTCCAGAAGCCCGCCGCCGACAGTTCCGATAAGATTCCCGTTTTCCGTAATGATGCACATGGACCCCACGTCCCTTGGGGTTGACCCGGAGCGCCGGATGGTTCTTGCGAGAATAATTTTTTGCCCGGATGAAATAGAGTCACAGGCGGTCTGATATATGTTTTTTTTCATGGGATTTCCTTTTTTATACAAGATTCATCTTTTAATGAAGCAATCATAATCCTGCTGATTTGGTTGTTGCCCGTAAGAAAATATTTAATTTTCATACCTGAGGCAATGTCGGTCTGTGTGTCGGCCTTATTGAGAAAGAGGATGTGATCAGAAGCAGCACAAAGATCGGCTGCTTTTTTTATTTCAACGGCAATGGAAATCGCAATGGATTGTTCATCTACAGGTTTTCCAGGAGCAAGCCCGGTGTTGTGTGAAAAAATTCCGGCCCGGTGTACATGATGTTCATCAAGTGGGCGGCCCACGCTATCCAGCCCAATGACATGAACAAGGCAGGTGGTTGATGCCGGGACCACAGGTTCATGTGCTGCTGTCGCCTTCAGGGGTTTTTGACGGGAGCCGTCGGCTTCCACAATAATCCAGTCAAAGAGGCCTGTCTGCCAAACTGCATCAATGGTATCCGGGGATAGCCCTTCCAGCTTGCCGGAATTTTTGTCATGATGATTTCCTGCTGAAAAATGGAAATACTGCCGGAGACATTTTTCTGATGCTTCAATCAGGCCTTTTGCTGAATGTGTAATAATGGTTTCCGGGGACAGGCTTTTGTCCGGGAAAAAAATTTTGGTGGTGGTGGTCGTCAAAACCTTTTTCCCAGTTTCTGCCAGTTCCTTTGCCAACCTGAACATGAGGCTGGTTTTACCGCCGGCACCAATAATGGTGATGATCCCTTTTGGGCCGGAGCATAGGTTGTTGATCAGTGAAGAACTCATTGTGCAAGATTATTCCATAATTTTGCATTATTTCAAGCTTTAAAAATAAAAAGAAGACGGCAGCCACCACTATTTTCGCAGCAACTGCCGTCTTCATGAGGCAGATAAATTATAAGGTTAGTATCTTCAACCAGCAATTGCTGCTTGTTAAAACTATAATTAGCATACATATGTGAGCTGTCAAGAAAAAAGTTATGAATAACTAACTTTTATGTTTTTATAGAACAAATCCCGTTTAATGTAAATTATCCGGGGAGTTAATTTTCTTGACTTGTTCAACTCTTAAAAGTATCTATGACCAGCAGATCATTCTGTGCAATGGCGCATCTGCAATATAAAAAAATCAAACGAAAGGTGATCAAATGACAGAAGTAATTTTTGCGTTTCTAAGTAAAATCGGATTCCATCACCCTATACATCCTGCCTTAACCCATATCCCCATGGGAATGGTCATGGGGGCTGTCACATTCAGGCTGGCCTCTTTTATACCCAGGTTGAAATTCCTGGCAAGAACAGGGTATCACTGCATTGTCCTTGGTTTTCTGGGCATATTCCCGACGGTCTTTGCAGGCTATCTGGACTGGCAGCACACCTTCGGCGGACAATGGGAGTTCCTGATCATATTAAAAATGGTACTGGCCGTGCTTCTGACAGCTCTTATGGCAACCATTCTGTATATGGATGACACTGAAGCCCCGAAATTTAACAAGGTCACATTGTTCTATCTTCTGGCAGTCCTTCTGGCCATTGGTCTTGGATTTTCAGGCGGACAACTTCAATACGGTTAACAAGGAGAAAAAAATGAAAAAAAATATAATGACAACGGTAGTTTTGGTGTTCATGCTTCTGACCCTTCCTTTAACCCTGTCGGCAGCGGAATACCAGCATAAACTGGAAGAAAAAGATATTACGTTCGCCTGGACCATCCAGGGAGATGAAATCCATGTCCAATTGTCTGCAAAGACGGAAGGCTGGGTTGCGGTCGGCTTTGACCCGATAGATGCCATGGAAGGCGCCAATATTATTATCGGAGCAGTGAAAGACGGTAAGGTCAAAATTGAGGACCATTTCGGCGACCGGAAAAGAGGACATTCCAGCGATGAAGAACTGGGTGGCAAAAATGATGTTAAAAATCCAGTCGGCACAGAAGAAAAAGGCATTACAACCGTTTCCTTTACCATCCCGCTCAATTCAGGGGACAAATATGACAAACCGATCCCGGCGGACGGGAAAGGCAAAGTCATGCTGGCGTATGGTGCCGGAAAGGATTCATTCACAAACCGCCATCCTTTCAATGTGGTTTATGAAATTAATCTTAAGACCGGTGAGAGTAAAAAGGTTAAATAATGACGACCTTTTTCAGGTTTGCAGTTACTCTTGTTTTTCTTCTGACGGCATTTGTATTTCCATCAACAGGAAAGGCGGAGACTCAGCACAAGCAAGGGCATCAGGAAAAAGGCGTAATCCATGCACAGCCAGGCCACAGCAGCCAGGATCATAAACCGGCCATCATGACCGGAAACTTGCCGGACAATGATCTTGGCGGTCAGGTCAGGATTGATGAACAATTGGGGAGTGTTGCATCCATGGCTGCTGTATTCAGGGATGAGACCGGAAAGGAGATCAAGCTTGAAAGCCTTTTTGGAAAACCCGTGGTGTTATTGCCGATCTTTTTTTCATGCACGGCCATTTGCGGTTTTTTACAGGCTGATCTGGCCAAGGCGCTGAATGAGGTGGATCAGGTTCCGGGCCATGACTTTCATATCATTACCGTGAGCTTTTCCGATGATGAAAATGAGACCGATGCAGCCACTGCTAAAAAAAATTACAGCAATCTCATCAAACGGGATTTCCCTCTGGATAAATGGACATACCTGACCGGAGATCAGGAGAACATCAGAAAACTCACTGACTCCCTGGGGTATTATTTTATCAAAAAGGCGCCGCACCAATATGTCCATCCATCCGCGCTTGTAGTGCTTTCAAAGGACGGGAAGATTATCCGGTATCTTTATGGGCCGAATTTTCTTCCTTTTGATATCGGGATGGCCTTGAGTGAAGCGGAAAAGGGTACGCCCGGAATATCCATTAAAAGAGGCGTCCTGTCTTTTTGTTTTGATTATGATCCAGCGAAAAAAACCTATGCATTTAAACTGTTCAGGATTACCGGAACCGTTGTCCTGATTGTGCTTCTTGGGTTTATCATATTCCTTCTGCGTCCTTCAAAAAGAGACAAAAAAGATGAAGATACAATATAAAGGCATCCGATCCTGGCTCCTGACCATGGATCATAAACGGATCGCCATTCTGTACCTTTTTTCCATCCTTTTCTGGTTCCTCCTGGCTGTTCTCATAGGAGGACTTCTCAGGTTTGAACTCATGTTCAGAGGACAGACCATTCTCAGTGCGGAGCTGTATAATTCGGCATTTACCCTTCATGGCGTCATCATGATATTTCTTTTCATCATACCGGGCATACCTGCCATATTCGGTAATTTTTTTCTGCCCATTCAGATCGGGACCGATGATGTCTATTTCCCAAGGCTCAATCTTTTATCCTGGTATTTGTATATGGCCGGAGGTGGGATTGCCATTGTGTCCCTTTTTTCCAGCGGCTTTCCGGATACGGGCTGGACCTTTTATGTACCGTTTTCCATCTCCACCAAAACCAATGTTTCAACCGCAGTTTTTGCAGCCTTTGTTCTCGGCATGGCCTCCATGCTCACAGGGCTGAATTTCATTACCACCATTCACCGCATGAGACATAAAGACATGGGCTGGATGCAGATCCCTCTTTTTACCTGGAGTCTTTATGCCACGTCCTGGGTTCAACTCCTGGCCACCCCTGTAATTTCCATTACCCTTCTTCTGGTCATTATTGAACGATATTTCAATGTCGGCCTGTTTGACCCGGCCAAGGGCGGGGACCCCATTTTATACCAGCACCTCTTCTGGATGTATTCCCATCCGGCCGTCTATATCATGATTCTGCCCGGTATGGGAGTGATCTCGGAAATCATTCCCGTGTTTGCACGGAAATCCATATTCGGGTACAAGGCCATTGTGGCCTCGTCCATGGCCATTGCCATAGCCGGTTCCCTTGTCTGGGCCCATCACATGTACACCAGCGGCATGAGCGACACCGCTATTTTCGTTTTTTCGCTTTTAACCTTTGTGGTGGCCATTCCTTCGGCCATCAAAGTCTTTTCATGGGTTTCTACCTTATATAAAGGCTCCATCCAGATGACGCCGCCCCTGTTTTTAGCCCTGTGCTTTATCTATCTTTTTTCCGTGGGCGGGTTGACAGGCCTTGTGCTGGGCGCGGTCGGACCCGATATCCATGTCCATGACACCCATTTTGTGGTATCCCATTTCCATTTCACCATGTTCGGCGGTACCGGGTTTGCCTTTTTTGCAGCCCTCCATTACTGGTGGCCCAAAATGTTCGGCCGAATGTATGATTTTAAAAAAGCCTATATCGGAGCCATCCTTCTGACGGGAGGGTTCATGTTCCATTATGTGCCCATGTTCATCCTGGGGTTGCAGGGCCTGCCGAGGCGGTATTTTGATTATCTGCCCCAGTATGAGACCGGTAATTTTTATGCCGGGTTCGGCGCAGCCTTTATGATTGTCGGGATTTTTTTAATGGTTATCAATCTTCTTTCTTCCCTGAAAAAAGAAAAGGATGCCTCTTCCGATCCCTGGGGTGGGACCACCCTGGAGTGGCAGACGCCTTCGCCGCCGCCCCTGCACAATTTCATCACCGAACCCGAGATCCTGGCCTATCCCTATGATTTTTCCGGGGTTGTGGAACGATATTCCAAAGACGATAAGGGAGAATAGATGCATTCTCAGCCTGATGAATCCGGCAAAAAGCTGGGCATGTGGCTTTTCCTTTATACGGAAATCATCCTTTTCGGCGGACTTTTTGTTCTTTATGCCGTCTATTTTTCAACCTATGCCCATGATTTTAAAGAGGCCGGTAAAGAGCTGAACCGTCTCCTGGGCCTTTTGAATACCGTGATCCTGCTGTTTTCAAGCTTTGCCGTCGCTGCTGCCGTTACCGCGATTCAGAAAAAAGAAAAAAAGACGGCACTTGCCGGGCTTGCCGCCGCCATCCTATGCGGACTTATATTCCTTGTGAATAAATATTTTGAATGGGGGCACAAGATCGAGGGCGGGATTTATCCCAATTCGGAAAAACTGGTGAGCGGCCCCCACGGCCAGAATATGTTTTTCGGCCTTTATTACGTCATCACAGGATTGCACGGCATCCATATTATTATCGGGATGACCCTCTTGATCGTCAGTTTGATCTTTGTCCAAAGGGGAAAAATAACCTTTGAGCGGTTTGCCCTGCTTGAAAATTCAGGGCTTTACTGGCACCTGGTGGATCTGATCTGGATTTTTATTTTTCCGCTCTTTTACCTGATTATATGAAAGGGGGTTCAAAAAGACCGAATATGGAAAAATCACATCAACTGCATTTTCTGGAATACAGGACCTTATTTTTCATTTTTCTGTTACTTCTCATGTTTACCGGCATTACCGTGGGGGTATCCTATATTGATCTGGGCAGGCTCAATGTCTGGGTCAGTCTTTTGATTGCATCCATCAAGGGATCTCTGGTGCTTCTCTTTTTCATGCACATGAAATACGAAGGAAGAACTCTGATTCTCTCCTTTCTCGGAACGATTTTTTTTCTATTTATTATGATCAGTTTTACATTCTGGGATGTTTCCTTCAGATGAGGTTGAAATATGAATAATATTGTAAATCCGGTCACCCTGGTGGATCAATCCTTTTATTATATCATCGGATTTTCCTTTGTGTTCCTCTTTGCCATTACCCTGGTGATGATATGGTTTGTGATCCGGTATCGCCGGAGCAAAAATAAAATACCCTCGGACATCCGGGGAAATTTACTGCTTGAAACCGTCTGGATCGTCCTGCCCACCTTTATCGCCCTTTCCATGTTTGTCTCCGGCTGGCGGTCCTATACCGGTCTTCGCAACGTTCCGGAAGGCGCCCTTGAGATTCAGGTGGAAGCCCAATCCTTTTCCTGGCTTTTTTATTATCCCAATGAAAAAGAAACTGAAAATGAAATCGTGGTGCCGGTGAACACTCCTGTCAAACTGAATATTACCTCCCTTGATGTCATTCACAGTCTCTATGTTCCTGCCTTCAGAATCAAAGTGGATGCCGTGAACGGGATTCAGACCTATGCCTGGTTTCTCCCGGAAAAAGAAGGGGAATTTAATTTCCAGTGTACGGAATTCTGCGGCACGGGCCATTCGGAAATGAACGGGGTGATCCGCGTTGTCTCAAAGGAAGAATATGAAGAATGGGTGAACAAAGAAGATGAATGGTAGCAGGACCGGCGTTTCCGAAACTGCAGTTCAAGGCGCAGCCCCCATGCTGAAGCATTATATGGAACTCTTGAAATTCCACCTCTGCGCCTATATTGCGCTTTCGGCAGTCTTCGGCCATGTCATGGCCAATCGGAAAATTTCCAAGGAATCTTTTTTTCTCGGGCTTTGCGTATTCCTGTTGGCCTGTGGCTCTGCCGTTCTCAACAATATCCAGGACAGGGAATTTGATTCTTTTTTTGAAAGAACCTGCAACCGGACCCTTCCCCGAAAAAAAGTCCCGATCCGCCATGCCGCAGGCATGGCCATTATGCTCATTCTTGGCGGCCTGTCCGGCTTGTTTTCTGCCTTTGGCCTGATTCCGGCTTTGGCCGGTGCAGCAGCCCTGATCAGCTATAACGGCCTCTATACCCCTCTGAAAAAGCGATCACTTCTGGCCATTCTTCCGGGGAGCCTCTGCGGCATGCTCCCCCCGTTGATCGGGTGGACCGCAGCAGGCGGACATCCCCTTGATTCCAGAATCCTCCTTCTCATGCTGGTCTTCGGTCTGTGGCAGATTCCCCATTTTTTTATCATTCTCATTAAAAACGGCGGCGCCTCGCCAAACAACCAATCCTTCCCCAGTTTTTCAAAGATTTTTTCAGAAACCGAGATCAAATTACAGGCCCTGATCTGGACGAGCCTTTACAGTCTCTCCATCCTGCTCTTTGCCATGAACGGTTTTTTGAACGCACCTGCTTTTGTCTCTATGTCTTTTATCAATGCCATGGTCATTATTGCCCTTGTTGCCGCCGCCATGTTTAAAAAAAGTACCCTGCCGTCCGCCTTTGCCGCCATTAACCTGTCCATGCTTTTGTTCATAGGCGCAGGCATTTTCAGTACCTTTTGGTTGGCCTAAAAATTACACTTGAAAAACACACCCTATCAGGCTATACATCGGATATACATAAGGAGGTGCT
>JAIFMF010000110.1 GCA_020048635.1 Desulfobacula sp.
CCGAAGCCGTATGCCAGCCTAAATGTTCACACACCGTATGCGCCAACTCAGTCTGACTCAGGCAACAAAATGTCTCAACCGTCTCGCGAATTTGAGCAAGCTCCTGCTTATTAATCTGCCGGCCACATTGAACTATCACAGCCCCTCCTTTTTAAAATGTTATGGCTCAATCGGGTCGTATGCTTTAACAAACCCACGCTATACTTATCAAAGGCTCAAATGCTTGTCTATAGTTTTCTTGCGATAAAATAATTTTTGATATCAGTCAGGATCTCTGATGGGATGTTGTTTCTACATTCGTGCGTCAGCACTGAATTGTAATAAACTGCCTGAAGTTTTATAAAAATACCTCCCAAAATAGTTAAAGATTTTCCCATCTCATATCTTCTGTAGATCAGATCAATTAATCCGTCAAAAAATTTATCCGCATTAAACTTAGAAAGTTTATCAAGGCCTTCCCCTGACTGGGATTTTTTTACAAATTTATCAAAAACTGGTTGCGTCATCAACGGTTTTATACCATAGTAGCGTTAAGAAGACCGAATTTTGGGGTATTTTTTCGAGTATGATGAAATTTACTGCTTGTCCGAATATATTTTGTTAACACTAAAATTAAGAATAGATCATATGGAAATATTTGAAAAGATCATTGATTCTTCTATCGCATATCTAGTAGGTCGTACATCCAGATCAATCATGAAAAGGCTGACAAATAAATTTTCAACTGCAGGATTTGATGTGAGCTATGAGCAATGGAGCATTTTGGTTCATCTTTACAGGAGAGACGGACAGACCCAGCAGGAACTTGCCAATGTTGCAGTCAAAGATAAGGCGGCCATTACAAGGCTTCTAAATGTTCTTGAAAAAAAGAATATTGTTTTAAGAATTCCGGACAGGACTGATAAACGAAGTAAATTGGTTTATCTAACCCATAAGGCAAAAGAATTCAAAGCTGATCTGATGTCCATAGTCGAAGCATTGCTGGAGGAAGCTGAACAGGGAATTGAAACGGGTGAAATTGCCCAATGCAGGGCCATATTGAATAAGATATTTGTAAATTTTGACAGGCTGAATCGTTAGACCAAAAATCTGCCCGGCAGATTAACGATTTGTCGCAATCAGGGGAGTGATTTAAAATGCCGACGATTACCTTTAACGCATTTTCATTTTTACAAAAAAAATTAAAACAAAAGGGGATACCCTGTTCCAATATATCGATGACCATAGGCCCGGAAATTAGCGCAGAAGACCTTATCCGACAAGTCCACCTTGCCTCGGAAGAAGTCGAAGCTGTGTTTATCAACGGAAAAGTATCTTCGTTTGATACCATCCTGCAGGACAATGACCGTGTTGCACTTATTCCGCCGGGGACGCCTGGCCCTTACAGGGTTTTACTCGGGTTTGTGAATAAAAAGAGAAAATGAAGTTGAAGTCTGTTTTTCTACAACAGAGAAGTTGGTTAGCTCGGTTTCTATGGCGAGTGATGAATACACCCCTTTAAATATAGTTCCGGCAAATGCCTGTTTTTTTATTTTAATACAGGGGTGACTTTCCTGTTTTCTTGCCCATTCAAAAATGGCGAGCATATCAGTATTAAGATCCGAAATCTTCTCTTCTATTCCAGGCTCAAGTTTTTTTATCTTCTTTTGAAAAAGATCAGATTTCTTATCAAAATTTTTTTTTGTTTCGTTCAGCTCCTTCAGTGAGCTAATGGCATCCTCCATCCTTTTTTCAAAAGCCTGTACCAGGATGATAATATTTTTAAGCTCTTCTTTATTTACGGAATCTTTTTTCTTTTTAAATTCATTTGAGAGTTTAAGCTTTTTAATTTTTGCCCGGTCGTGAAAAATCTTCAGCTCAACCATTTTTTGGAAAATTTTATTTGCACCTCTTTCCTGTTCATCTTTTTTATCGTTTAATTCATCAAGCGATGAACGAATATCATTAATTTCAAGCTCAATCTTTTTTGCTTTTTCCAGAAGATGGTGTTCTGTTCCGGCTCCGAGAATGCAGGCGATAGCTCTGTTGCTGCCGCCTACGCCTGAAAGCGCTATCCCCTTTTTGGCAAAAAGAGTTGAGGAAATCACACGGCAGCGATTTGAATCTATTTTTCCACTGGAAAAAACCTCTGAGTCAATTATTTCATTTTCAACAAAAATATTTCCAAAGGTTTCAACCCGGCAGTTGTGAATGTATTTGGCATGGACATCACCCTGGGCACTGATATAAGAATTTGTAATACCAAACTCAGACCAGACACTTCCGATTGCTTCTATCCGGGCATCTCTGATTTCCCTTGCATAAAGGTCGCCCGCGGTTACAGGGTATGATGAGCCGGTTAACATACCGGAAATTTTCAAGTTCGCATAGGCTTCAAGAGGTCCACGTCTAAGATCGATATCTTCAAGAACAGAAATTGTCGGATGAATATAAAGTTTTCTTTCTATGGAAAGGGATGGAAACCCTGTTTTGCCTGCAAAAGCTTTTGTTTTATCATCTGATAGTCTTGTTCCGGATGCGCACCTGAATGTAAAATTGTAATCTTTGGATTGCTCAAGGTTATTACCAAAGAGATCCTTTTTTATATAGGTTTCGCTGCCAAGAGATCGCTCTGCCAAGGGAGCACCCATTCTTTTTTCCTGCTTATCAACCTGACTAATATCAAAATAATAAGAGGTTTTTTTATTTTTTATCAGCTCCAGAGAAAAATCCTGTCTTGCAGCGACAAATTCAGTGTTCTTCATGTCAAGGTTGCATTGAAGAACGGCATCCGGATCAATACCGAACTTTATTCCCCGGATCTGAAGCGCACGTTGGATATCCCGGAAAGTTAATTTTTCAATGTCCCTGTTTATTTTTATGACAGCTTCCCTTCTGTCCTTGCTGATACTGACAGTGAGGACAGCCTCTTTTTCAGGTTGGGAAATCCCGTCAATCCGTTTTTGCTCTTTGAGAACAAGATTTTTCTGCTCTTCGGTCATGATGTTGAGCCGGACCATGAAATCACCCAAAATCTGAATTCTGTTCTCTTTTTCAAAGGCTTCTTCCTGGGCTTTCTGTGCTGTGCGGATCTGGGCGTCGGTAGCAAAACCTTTTTCAATAACACTTGCAGAAAATTCTTTATCAAGGACTTTTATCTGCAAAAATTTTTTTTCATATTCTGAAAGGGCAGGGTCTTCTTTTGTGGAAGCTCCGTCAAAGGATATGCTCTCTTCGAATTGGGGTTCGATAAGTATTTTTTCAAGCTCTGCGTCGAGAAAGGTTTGCTCCTCTAAAACGGAATTTTTTTGTTTTATCGTAATGACACCGGATTCTACAAGGATATCCCCAATCAATTTTTTCAGCTTAGCCCGCCTGAATTCTTTTTTTTGATGTTCAATTGCTTTTTCAATATCTTTTTCTGTAGCAAACCCTTTTTCAATCGCGATTCGGCCAAAGATTTCTCCCTGCTTTTTAATGATCATGTAATCCGCTATCAATTTTAAAAGCCCGATTTGATATTGGGTTGCAAAATTCAGATTCAGGATTAATTGGGCTATGGTTATAGCGGGGTCTTCCTTATGTTTCAGAGCATATAGCTTCTGAAGATGTTGAAACTGTTCAGCATTTATCGTGCCATATTGAAGGGCAAGCTCGGCCAGGGTTGGAATTTGATTGTGCTGCTCCACGATAGTTGCTTCCAAGGGGTTGTTATGTTTCATTTATGGGATAAGAATAAAGAATTTTAATGCTAAAGTAAATGGCTTAAATCCACATGGGTTTCAAAGTGTTTTTTCAAGAGAGCATAGCTTTTTTCCTTTAAAGAGGCAAAGTCCTCATCCGGGCAGGTTAGATTCAATCCAATGAATTTCAGCCATTTGGACAATACCTCAGGAGAATCAAAAAAGCCATGGATGTAGGTGCCTGCGATTTTTTGGTTCATTTCCATACATCCATCCGTGTCTCTGCAGGGATTTGAATTTCGCGCAAGGATTTTTAGCATGGGTTTTCCGCTATTAAGGGAGGTAGATCCCATATGGATTTCATAGCCTTTCCCTTTGGCCTCATCCCATTCAAAATCACTCAAGGTGGTGGTTTTCGGGGCTTTTAATACGGTATGAACCGGCAAAAGGTTTAATGCAGTTGTTCTTCCGGGCGCTCCTTCAAGCCCTTCCGGGTCATCGACAAACTCTCCAAGCATCTGATATCCGCCACAAATACCGAAAATGCATCCTTCTGATCGGGCATAGCCTTCCAATGAAGTTTTGAACTTTTGCACCAGCCACTCAAGATCTGCCCTCGTATTTTTTGATCCTGGAATGATTACGGCCTTGAATTTTTTCAAGTGATCCGACTTGTCAATATAAACGATCTGGAGCCCTTGTATTTTTGAAAAAACATGGAAATCCGTAAAATTTGCAATGTGGGGTAGCCGGATGACAGCAATGGCCGGGATGCCCGGTCTAAGTTCTCCGTAATTGCAGCAGTCTTCAATTTCAACAGAATCTTCAGCATCGATTTTAAAATGAGAATACCAGGGGAGCACCCCTAATACTTTTTTCCCGGTTTCTTTTTCAATCCACTCAACTCCGTCTTTAAAAAGGGCGATATCCCCTCTGAAGCGGTTGATGATAATGCCCTTTACCATATCACGGTATTTTTGTGGCAAACATTTCAGGGTTCCAATAATCTGTGCAAAAACGCCACCTCTGTGGATATCTGCCACAAGGATGACATCAGCTCCGGCGTATTCCGCCATGGGAAAATTGACAATATCGCTGGGCATCAAATTGACCTCGGCACAGGAGCCCGCTCCCTCAAGAATAATCCTGTCACAGGTCTGTTCAAGCACATCAAAGGCTTCACAGGCTTTTTTGAAATAGAACCCTTTTTGCCTGTGATACTCCATGGCGGTTTGGTTTTCGTGAACCTTTCCCAATAAAATGACCTGGGAGTGTTTTTCCCCTGTCGGTTTTAAAAGGATCGGATTCATATGGACATGGGGAGCAATTCTGGATGCTTCTGCCTGGACAATCTGGGCCCGACCCATTTCCAGGCCTTCGGGCGTGATGCCAGAATTATTCGACATATTCTGGGATTTAAAGGGTGCAATTCTGACCCCCTTGTCAGCAAGAGATCTGCAAATTGCCGCTGCGACAATACTTTTTCCGACATCCGAGCCCGTACCCAGAACAGCGATATTCTTTTTTCTCATTTTTCAATCCCGACACGGGCGGTAACACCCTTTTGATAATAATGCTTGATTTCCTTCATTTCCGTCACCAGATCGGCTTTCTCGATTATGGCTTCTGTGGCGCCTCGCCCCGTAATAACAAACTCAACACTGTCGGGTTTAATATCCATAAGATCCAGGATTTCTTTTTCCGACAGAATATTGCACATGACTGCAACATTGCCTTCTTCGGCAATCACAACGTCGTGCTTGTTTTCTTTTAAAATCTCACATAGTTTCAGGTATCCTGCTTTCCCTGCAGCAATTTCTTCCTTCGAGGGCCGGCCTTTGACAAATTTACCCATGCCGAATTGCTCGATGGTGATATTTTCAAATTTGGACAATGCTTTGATTTCCGAATAATCCCCGTTTTTAAGGAATTGGGCAATGTATACCTTTAATCCGGCCCCAGCCGCTCTCACTGCAAGGCCCAGGCAGGCCGTGGTTTTTCCTTTTCCGTTACCAGTATAAACCTGAATATAACCTTTCATATTCAATCCTCCAAAGCGGTTTGGATCATTTTATATTTCATATTTTTGCGAATAACCCCTCGGTGTAAACAAGAAATCCAAATATTGGACCGATGTGCTGGACCCGATGAAAATCACCGTCTGCATGGTCACATTTTCTGATTCCAGGAGAGCCAGGGTTGTAAAAGAAATGTGTTGATTTTGTCTCATTGCGTTCGTCACAACTGCCACAGGAGTTGTCCCGTCTCTATGAACAAGAATAAGTTCCTGAGCACGCCGGAGTTGCCAGTCCCTTTTTTTACTTTTCGGATTGTAGATAACAATGACAAAATCCGCCATGGCAGCGCAGGTAAGTCTTTTTTCGATGGTTTTCCAGGAAGTGAGGAGGTCGCTCAGGGAAATTGCCGCAAAATCATGGGTCAATGGAGCGCCTGCTAGGGCAGCCCCTGCTGCCAGGGCTGGAATTCCCGGAACGATTTCAATGAAGAGAAGGGGTTCATCGGTCGTCTGATGTTTTTCATTACCAACCCTTGCAAGTTTTATCCCCCGGTTTTTACAGATCTCAAAGACAAGCCCTGCCATGGCATAGATACCTGGGTCTCCCCCGGAAACAAGGGCGCATGATTTCCCTGATAAAGCTTTTTCTATTGCTTTTTCAACCCGTTCAACCTCTTTCATCATTCCTGTGGATATGATTTCTTTGTCTTGGATGATATCCGCGATCATATCCATATAGGTTGTATATCCGGCCACGCATTCCACTGCTCGGATGACCTCAATCGCCCTTCCCGACATATGGGCAATGTCTCCGGGCCCTGTTCCGATTATAAATAGTGTCATTTCCTTATTGCCACAGCAATGGTGACATCCTTATTTTTCTTTTTTGTAATGATCAGATTGCCATTGCCTGCCGACAGAATGGCAGATGCCTCGCAGACACTTTTTACCCCGACATGCTTTTCAACCATTTTTGACGGAGTCTGAATGGAGTCTACAGAATTTAGTTTTTCCGCGGTGTGAAAATCCAGAGGCAGTTTCATTTTTTCCGCAAGGGTCAGCAGCCCCTTTTCATTTTCTTTGAGATCAATGCTGGAAAGCCTGTCAACGCTGTGCAGGGAAAGATTCCCTTCTTTGAAAACATGAGTGAGAAAATCATATATTTCTTCAACCCTGGTTCCCCTGTTGCATCCGATTCCGACGCTTAATATGCGTGGTCTTAATGTCATGGTTTCACGTGGAACCGGTCTGATTTCAGGAGAACAGAAGATCTTTTCAATCCCTTGCTCATAAGTGACTTCTTTACTCGGATAGATTTCCCGCAATTCTTTTTTAATAAAATCGAAGGGATCATACACATCAATGGGTTTTCCCGTCAGAAATGCCATGTTGATGCGTTTGATATTCCAGGGCGTTTCAATATAAAGCCCTTTCTCAATGGCAATCAGATCAATGGCAGGCAAACTATTGATATCTGTTGCCGTGGTGATGACAGATCTTGCATGGATAATGTCCGCTATCTTTCTTGTAAGTGCATTGGCGCCGCCAATATGTCCTGAAATAAGACTGATGGCGTGATTTCCATTGTCATCTATCACCACGACGGCAGGGTCAACAATTTTTGATTTCAGGAGCGGTGCAATCAATCTTACTGCGATTCCTGTGGAAAAAATAAACATATGGCCGGAATATTGATTAAATGTTTTTTGGATTTCAAGACCGAGTGTGTCAAATCCGAATATGTCTATTCCGTGCTCAGATCCTTCATCTATGCTGTTCGATATAAACAGAGCCGCGTCCGGAAGTGCATTTTTAAGTTTTATCCCCAGAGCCTTCCCTTTGGGCGTGATGCACCAGATGGCCAGTTTATCCGGTATTTTTTTATTCAGCGGTTCGATAACCATGGGAAAATCCGGCATCGTATAATTTTGATGATAAAATATGGCTTGGATTGATGCTTGCCTCGACGGGTTTACCTACAATGATCAGGGCATGCCGTGTAATTTGATTCTCTTCGCAGGTTTTTACAAGGTGCTCTATCTTTGTGTAAATTATTTTTTCTTCAGGATGGCTGACTTTAAACGCCACTGCGCAAAGACTCTCTCTTCCGTAATGGGTTTCAAGTATGGCCTGAACTTTTTTTACATGGCCGATACTCAAATAAATAACCAGAGAAGAACGGTGGGCGGCAAGCTTGTCGAGGTCTTCGGAATCCGGCACATGGGTTCGCCCGGAAATCCTTGTCAGAATCAGAGTCTGGGTTTCTTCAGGAAGCGTGTATTCCATTTTCATTTTTGCCGATGCTGCAAAAGCCGCTGTGACCCCTGGAATGACCTCATACGGGATATTTAATTTTTCAAGTTCCCGCATCTGTTCAAAAATGGCGCCGTATAGTGCCGGATCGCCGGTATGAAGACGGACCACTTTTTGACCCATTGAATAATATTTTCGGATGGTATCAATGATCTGATATAAATCCATATCTTCGCTGGACAAAGTCTTTGTGCCTTTTCCTTTCCAACACAGGACGGCTTCAGGCACAAGAGAACCCGCATAAATAATAAGATCTGCCGTTCTCATCGCATTCATGGCCTTTATGGTTACTAAGTCAGGATCTCCCGGACCTGCACCTGCAAAGATGATCTTGTTCATGTCTTCCATACAACTAAGTTCCTTTACCCTTTTTTAGAGCCCGATATGATCCAGACCGGATTTATAGCTTCAAGCCGATCTCCATAGGGCATTGTTTTTGATCTGGATACCTGAATCTGCACCATTTCGGTTTTTAATTTGTGTTTTTCAAGACTATCCATTACAGTTCCGATGGTCTGCAAAAGGACGGTATTGACGACGATCGTGCCATATGGGGCAAGTTTTTCACAACATGCTTCCACGATTTGGGCCATGTTTTCACCACCCCCTCCGATAAATATCCTGTCCGGAGTTCTGAGTTCTTCAATTCCGGCTGGAAATTCAGCATTCACCACTTTCACATTGGAACAATTAAAATTTTTAATATTTTGAACAATATCTGAAATCCGACCCGGATGCTTTTCAATAGTATAAACAAGGCCCCAGGGAATCAGAAAAGATGCCTCAATTCCTACGGAACCTGAACCTGAACCTATATCCCAGAGCACATGATCCTTTT
>JAIFMF010000080.1 GCA_020048635.1 Desulfobacula sp.
GCCTTTTTTCTTTGGGCCGTAAGATTTGTTTCAAACATCAGGAGAACTGCATCCATGGTGTCGGAAAAAGCAATGGACCCGCTTTCATAGGCTTTGGAAGAAACGGTATAATTCAACCGGGACAAAGATTCGATCTCTCCACTGTAAACTGCTGCCTCGCGTTTAGCCCGGTCAACGGAAAACCACGCATCCCGAACATCGGCCGCAGTCTCTGCTTCCTTGGCTTTCAGCTCTTCCTTTAATGCCAGGAGCCGTTGTCTTGTTTCTCTCAAATAGGCCTCGGACAAATTTGTCCAGGGCATCCTGGGCAGGCCTGATCCCATGGAAGCCGGAACGGTTACGGCAAACGGCTCTTCCATTTTCATGGTGCCGGTCCCTAAAACGGCCCGGTTTTCGGTTAAGGCGAGGTTCGGCGTAACTCCGGGATAGATCTCGGTTTCAGCCATTTCGATCATAAGTTCCATCCGGGTGATCATGATCCTTGTTTTTTTCAGTTCCTGGCGGTGTTTTAAAGCAGCTTCAATTAAATCATCCAATTTCAAATCCGCCGGTAAAGGAAGCCTTTTATCTGCATCCGATCCTGCCGGGGTTCCGATTCTTGCAGAAGCAGGAAGCAACAAAAAGGATTTCAATCTTTTTTCAATATTGAGTCCTTCTTCGGAAACCGTCAGCACTTCCACCTTCATTTTTTCCTTTTGAATTTTAACCTTTGTCAGTTCCGGTATCTGTGCCTGACCGGTTTCATATTTCCGGGTGACCGAGGACTCCAGTTCTTCAAGAAGGCCTAAGGTCCGGCGGGAGATGTCTTTTGCTGCAGCATTGTAGATCAGTTCCTGATAATTTTTTCTGGCTTCGGTCATGATGGTGCGCCGGGTGATCTCAAGATCCATTAAGGCTATTTTGACTTCCTCATGAACAATATCCCCTTTCAGAGAAAGAATTCCGGGAAAGGGAAATTTGCGGTAAATGGATTCCATGTCTTCCATATTGCCGACACCGGTCATAATGCCGGCATTAAAGGCGGAATAGCTTCGGATGATGTCGTCCAGGATGGATGCCTGGCTATAAGTTTCAAGGGTGGCAAGAAATGCTTTTTCAGCATTCTTGATGGTTGCATTCCGGCCAAAAACAAGAATTTCAAAATCTTCCAGAGAAAATCCGTCAGATAAGAGATTTTGAGAAGCTTCATCATCATTAAAGGCATTTGAAATGATCTTCAGCCGATCCGGGTCAGGGGTGAAAAAGGAGGTTTCCATTGGGGGGGAGGCAAGAGTTTTTCCCCATTCTTTTCGGATCTCTTCCAGTTTGTTTTTCTGTGCCTCAAATGCTTTGTCTTCTGATGACTGATCCAAAGGCGTCCGGGGTTTCGGTACATCCTTTGCCGCATCCTGAACAGGAGCCACCTCATCTTTTTTCGTGAGACTTTGTCCGGCAAGCCCCTCCAGCCGGGCCAGGAACTTACCGTAATCCGCCTTTGCACGGGCCAGGGCCAGTTGGAAATTATACCAAACCGACTGGGTCTCCAGATAGTCGGTGATGCTGCCTTGCCCTTGTTGGTTCCATACATTTGCTTTTTCTATTGATTTTCCAGCCTCTGGGACCAGTTTATCGCGATACAGAAAAATCAGTCGTTCAGCATTCTGCATGCGAAAATAATTTTCCCTGACCAGTGCCCTGGTTTCATTGACCCTGCTTTCTGCCATGGCCCTGGTTTTTTCAACAGCCGCCTTTGCCGCTTCAACCCGGCCGGAATTCTTGTCAAATCTTATCGGCAGGGTCATGCCGAACTGGACCCCATACATGTCCTCACTTGCAGCAGAACGATCTTCGGGCTGATCGGATTCGTAAATAAGTCCCAATTTAAATTCTGGAAAAGTTTCAAACCGGGCTACCTTTGCCATGGCTTCCGATTTTTTGATCTCGGCCCCGGCCATTTTATTTTCCTCACGATTTTTTTCCGACAGGGAGAAAATATCTTCCAGGGGAAACAGGACCGCCCGATAGGATTCAGCCGTCAAAGGGCCTATAGGGGATTCGGAGGGCCGGTTCAAAAGAGCATTGAGTCTTGTGGTTTCCGTATGCTCCAGCTCTTTCAGCAAAATCTCATCATAGCCGCTCTGGGCAGACTGGGACTGGGCTTTCATGACATCGATCAAGGCTCCCCGGTTACCGGCATAGGCAGTCTCGCTGATGGTCCGGATCTGTTCGAGAAGTGCCTGATTGTTTTTCGCAATTCCCATGGCTTCACGGATATACAAAAGCTCATGAAAGGATTCCCGGATGCCGGTCATCACCTCCCGGACCGTGCGATCGAGATCAAACCGGTTTACGGCGGCTTCAGCTTTTACAGCTTCCCCTGCGGCCGAGAGTTTGCCCGGAAAAGGAATGGTCTGGGAAATCATGGCTTCAAATTTTTTCTTGTCCAGATCATCGGCCAGGGACTGCGGCCAATAGGTCAGAACGATTTCAGGGTCAGGATAGGCGGTATCGACCCGGTATTTTTCCAGAGATTCCTTCCATGCAGCCCGACTTGCCTTGATCATGGGACTTGTTTCATAGGCATAAGTGATCAGATCTGAAAGGCCCGGCCCGGCTTTAAGGCGCCGCTCAAGCATGTCCATGGGTTTTTCATCTGCAAAGGTTGGAATCGGATATAGAATCAAGGCCGACAGGATAAACGCTTTGAAAAATTTGAGTACCGGGCTAACTAAATTCATAGGATCGTGAATCCTTTTTTAAAGTCAATAAAAAGTCAAACCGAGTCGGCTTTTAATCAAGATACAATCAAATTTTATGCCACCTGGAAAAGAAATGGGAACAAACTGATAATGATATGAATTTACTAAAGAAACAAGCGGGAAAAAAAATAATCGCCGAGGCTTTTCTATTATAATTGTAGACTATTCTTCAAATCAGTGGAGACTATTCTTTATCATCCTCCGGCCGAGGCTAATGGCCTGCCATAAATGTTTCCGGTTCTTTTCTGGCCGAGCAATTTTCGCTCAGCGTTTTTGCCACCCCTTTCAACGGGCCTTCTTTCATGATCCTTGCACCCGGGGGACAGGCTTTAATGCAGGCGCAGCAATAAATGCAGCGTTCAGTAAGGGTTGCATACTTTTTTGTTTCATCAATGGCGTTTTCAGGACAGGCTGCAACGCAGACACCGCATCCGTCACAATCATCAGTTACTTCTATGAAATCCATGGGACCGCGCGGTACAATTTCTTTATACGGGAAATGTCCTGGCACTGTCAAAGGTTTGATATCCTTCAGACTTCCAATGCCGTCCAGAATCCTTGCAATCTTCCGGCCAAAGGCAAACGCCTTGTCCAGATCCTCTTTGTCCGGACGGTTTTCAGCAATACCAAATTCATTGCTGCAAAAGGAATGCTCACCAATGAAAGCGCCAGCAGCCAGGGCAATGAACCCGCTTTTACCAGCCAGATCCTTCAATTCCAGGAGGGCATCGTCATAGGCCCGGTTGCCGTAAACGACCACTGGAACAGCCAGGGCACCTTCAGCCTTGAGCCCTGCAAAATACTGTGCCGCATGTTTCGGCAGCCGTCCGCTGTAAACAGGGGCACCCATGATCACCAGATCGTTTCCAAAAACCGGCGGTTTCCGGTCTCGGGTCTCAGACTTTGTAATATCAATTATTGTTGTGGTCTCTTGTCCAATCCCTTTTGCAATTTCTTCAAGAATGCGGCGGGTGGTGTGGGTCGGGCTGAAATACATCAGATGGAAATTTTTGGGTTTCATGGGTGGGAATTCCTTATCAATAGATTTTAAACTTCTTCATTGTTTCAGATTGTCATAATGTGTTAAGAAATGCCAGAAAAATTAATTTTTTAGAAACGGGCGAATAAAATGAGTATCCAGTTTCTGCAAAGAACATTGAAAAACCATACCGTCCTTGCTTCCGGGATTCTGGGAAACAGCAAGGATATACTTGAACGGGTGTATGAAAACGGCTGCGGTCTTGTGACCTTGAAATCCATCGGACCGGAACAAAGAGACGGGCATAAAAATCCCACAGTGATCGATCTGGGCTGCGGCATGATCAATGCCGTGGGTCTGCCGTCTCCCGGATACCTGAACATGGAAAATGAATGGGCAGAACTTGAAAACAGGAATTTCCCCATCATTGCCAGCATCTATGGCGGTTCTGTCGATGAATACCGGAGAGTGGCTGAATATGTTTCTGCCAAAAAGCCGGATTTTATTGAAATCAATATCTCCTGTCCCAATTCCGAACAACACGGCATGATTTTCGGCATCAACCGGGAGTCTTCCAGGGATGTGGTATCTGCTGTGAAAAGTGTCATCTCAATCCCGCTCATTGTCAAACTCACCCCCCAGGCGCCGGACATTGCAGATATTGCAAAGACCTGTGAGGATGCAGGAGCCGACGCCATCTGCGCCATCAACACGGTGGGGCCGGGCATGGTGATCGATATTGAGTCGGGAAGACCGGTTCTGGCCTTTAAAAAAGGGGGGCTATCCGGCCCCATGATCAAACCTATTGCAGTCCGGTGCGTATTTGATATTTATAAAGCGGTCTCCATTCCCATCATCGGCCTTGGCGGCATCATGACAGGGGAAGATGCAATAGAAATGATCATGGCTGGGGCAAGCCTTGTGGGGATCGGCACTGCCGTCCGCTACCGGGGGATTGACGTTTTTAAGAAGGTTGCCGATGAAATGGATGCCTGGCTCAAGAGCCACAATTTGAGCCACACGGATATCAAAGGGGCAGCCCATAAGGATTGACCGGGAAGGAAGAACCATGACAACAAAACCCATTACCGACCAGAAACCCGTCATGCTCCGGGTAACCAATAAAAAAATGGAAAACCCGGGTTATGCCACCCTGTTTTTTGATTTCAACCTTATTTTCAAACCGGGTCAGTTCATCATGGTCTGGATTCCTGGGCTGGATGAAAAACCCTATACCATTTCCCATCATTCTAAAAACAAATTTGCCGTCACCATTGAAGCCAAAGGCATTTTTTCCAGAAAAGCCCTGACCCTTGAAAAAGGGGATCTCGTCGGCATCCGGGGCCCTTTTGGCAACGGATTTGATATCAGGCCGGGCCAAAATGCCGCCGTTGTCGCGGGCGGATGCGGCATGGCGCCCCTGGCCACTCTGGTGGAAGGCCTTCCCGAAAGCATAACCTTTATTCATGGAGCCCGGTCAAAGGATTTTATTCTTTTCCCCGACCGTTTTACCATCCCACGGGAATTCTGCACGGACGACGGCAGTTTCGGCCATAAAGGCCTTGTCACCGACCTCCTGGCGCACCGGATCACCCATGGAAAACCGCTGGACATGGTTTATACCTGCGGTCCGGAAATTATGATGTACAAGGTTTTCGAACTCTGCGAAACCCACGGCATCCCCTGCCAGGTCTCTCTCGAACGCTATATGCGATGCGGGTTTGGGGTCTGCGGGGCCTGTGTCTGCGGAAAACAGGTGGTCTGCAAGGACGGGCCGGTATTTCACTCAAAGGCCCTCAGGGAAATGAAAGATTTTAATAAAAAAGCCCTTTTAAAATCAGGAAAGGAAGTGGACCTTTCCCTGTATTTTTCATGGCGCTGCCAATAGAACAGATGATGATGATATAAGGATAACTCGCTCATGACCTATAAATCAGAATTTATTGAATTTCTTGTGGAATGTAATGCCTTGAGATTCGGAGAATTTGAACTCAAAAGCGGCCGGATTGCACCCTATTTCATCAATACCGGCATGTTTGACACCGGCTTGAAAATCAAAAAACTGGGCGCCTTTTATGCCAGGGCCATCCAGGAGCATTTTGCCGATGACTTTGATGGCATCTACGGCCCGGCCTATAAGGGAATCCCCTTATGCATCTCGGCTGCTGCGGCCCTGTCCGACAGGGGTATGGACAAAGGCTATGTTTTTAACCGGAAAGAAGCCAAAACCTATGCCGACAAAAGTGTTGTGGTGGGAATGCCGCTTACATCAGAATCCCGTCTCATCCTGGTGGATGATGTCATCACCTCGGGAAAAGCCATCCGGGAATCCCTTGAAATCCTGAAATTCTGTGGCAACCCCAAAGTCTCGGGCATCATCATCAGCGTCAACCGGGAAGAAAAAGGCAAGACCGATGAGAACGCCTTAAAAGAGGTTGAAAAAAACCTGGGCATTCCCATCCACGCCATTGTTACCATTTCAGACATCAAAACCTGTCTTCACAACAGAAAAATTAACGGCAAAATCATCCTGGATGACCGCATGCTGTCCAGGATCAATGCCTATCTTGAACAATACGGAGCTGGTTGAAACTCATCTCCCCCGGTTCCCAGAATTTTCTTGACGGTCCCGGGTTTCTATGGGATGTCAATATCCTGAATAGGTGCCGTGTCTTAATTGCAGGAGTATTTCAGGATGTATAATGGATTTTTCGGTTTCCGTGAAAAACCGTTCAAGCTGGTTCCCAACCCTGAGTTTTTGTTTCTGGGCAGAAGTCATGAAGAGGCCCTGGCCCATCTGACCTATGCCGTATCGCAGGGAGATGGTTTTGTCGAGATCACCGGTGAAGTGGGAACCGGGAAGACCACCCTGTGCCGAGTGTTCCTCGAAAACCTGGACAAGGATGTTGAAGCCGCATTTATCTTTAATCCCAAACTGGATTCGGTTCAGCTTCTGAAAGCCATCCATATCGAACTGTCCATCCCGATCGTTGATGAAGATCCTGTGTCACTGACAAATACCCTGAATGAATTCCTGCTGCAAAAAAAAGCCCAGGGCAAATCAGTCCTCCTGCTCATTGATGAAGCCCAGAACCTGGGCCGGGAAACTCTGGAACAGCTCAGGCTGCTCTCCAATCTTGAAACAACCCGGAGCAAGCTGCTCCAGATTATCCTGGTAGGGCAGCCGGAACTTTGTGACATCCTTGATGCTTATGAAATGCGGCAACTCCGGCAGAGAATCAATTTAAGCTGTCATATTTTGCCCCTGACCCGTAAAGAAACCCATGATTATATCTCGCACAGAGTCAATGTGGCGTCACAAAAACCTGAAACCCTTTTCACCGCCAGGGCCGTTGATCTGATATATGCCTATTCCCGTGGCATCCCCAGGCTCATCAATATTGCCTGTGACCGGTCTTTGCTTTCTGCATACAGCCTGGACCGGAAAAAAGTGACACCGCACATCATAAGGATCGCCATAAGGGAACTGGACACCCGGAAGGCAGCCCGAGCCGGGTACGGGTCTTTTTTCAGAAAGACCGCCGGAATCGTATTCTCATTGCTCCTTGTGGCTGTTCTTCTCCTGGCTATGATTAAGGGCATCCGTCCCGGTTGGTTACCTGGCAGTCATCCTGTCAATCATATTGCAGTTAAAACCGATATTCCTGAAATTGCAGAAGATCCCGTACCATCCAACTCCTTACCACCAGAACCGGTCTCATCCCCAAGCCCTGTTATTGAAAAAGCGGAGGTCAAAAAAATCCTGTCGGGTATGAATATGGCCACCACTCGGGAAAATGCCCTGGCCCATGTCCTTTCCCAGTGGGACCGCCAATCCTTGATTCAATTCGACTCTTTTACAAAAGAAATCGGAGCAGACCCTTATTTTTTCAAGATTGCCGCGGAGCAGCACAATCTTGAGATCCTTCAGGTGAAAGGGGGGCTGGATCTGGTTAAAAAATTTAACCTTCCGGCTATTCTCGGGTTTACTTCTCCGGATCAGAATGAAAAAGGCTATCTTGCCATTGTCGGGATATCAACAGACACAGAATTCGTTGTTTTTTCGGGAAGCGGCAATGAAAAAGTCAGACTTGACACAGACGAACTGATGCCTTTTTTGAACGGAGATGTTTACATTGTCTGGAAAAATGTTTTCGGAGCCGTTGGAACCATATCTGAAACCTCTCCCATCGCTTCGGTGGTCTCGGTCAAACTGCTTCTCAGACAGATAGGGCTTGCCTCCATTGATTCGACACCTGTCTATGATCATGCCGTCAAGGAAGCTGTAAAAAAAATTCAGGCAAAGCACGGCCTGACTGAGGATGGCCTTGTGGGGCGTATGACGAAAATCATCCTCTTGCGTGAAAAAGAACAAGGATCAATCCCCTGTTTAACTGAATATGCGTTAAGCGATCCATTAAAGGGCAATTAAAATGAGTACCATTTTAAAGGCTTTGAAAAAAGCCGAACAGGAAAGCCCTGAGCAGGAAAATAAAAGCAGATCCTCTTTAACCCTAAACGTACGGACAATCCTTAACTCAAGGATTCAACATCAGCAGCAGGGATTTTTCTTAAGCCAAAAAGGATTGATTTTCATCCTGGGTGCTGTGCTTGTCATTGCCTCTGTTTCATACATTTTGTTTTTTCCGGATAAGACAATTCAACCCTCCATTGTTGATTCCCAACCCCCTCCCGCGGTTGCAGGACAGAATGTTGTCGTTCATAAGATGGAGAGCCACTCCCCTGGTGTTGAAAAAGCGTTGACGCCACAGGAGCAGGATATCAAAGAAAAAGCACCTGAGCAGATTTCACAGCCGCTTTCCAAACCCGGTTCCCGGAAAGAAGAAATCCTCCCCCTGAAGGATGGAATACTGAGTGTCCAGGCCATTTCCTGGTCAAAAAACCCATCAGACCGGATTGCCGTCATCAATACCAAAATTGTCGGAGAAGGAGAATCCGTGCAAGGCTATGATATTCTGGAGATTGGAAAGGATGAGGTGATTGTCCGGCTCTCGGACTCGGATCAGAAATTCAGGCTGGCTTTCAAATATCAATGACGATTTGAAAAGGGCCTGTTCCGCTTTTCATGAACTCCTTGAAAAAAGTTTACACCTGCACTCAAACAGATAGATTTACAAACAACTGATTTATGCGGCTTATATAATCCATGTTTTTACAGGGTTTTGACAGATGATCAATGCAAGGGTCCTTTTGCTTCAAATCTTTGATGGACTCTAAAAATTCTATATTGCCGGAAATAAAAAGGATGGGAACGGCTTGGTTTGTTTTCCGGATATGATGATAGACATCCATACCCGTGAGTTCTCCTGGAAGAATATAATCCAAGCTGATAAAATCATAGTTGTTTCTGTTCAATAAATCGATTGCGATTTGTCCGTTAACGGCAATATCCACTTTGTGATATAAGGGGTCATGGGTCAGTATCCGGTACTGGACATCCGAAATAGCCTGCTCATCTTCAACCAGCAGGATATATTTTTCACGGGTATTAATTTCTTTTTTAACTTCTTGTATTTCTTCTTCTGTTAATCCTTTTCTTATCACCGGAAGGGAGATGACCACCTTTGTGCCTTTTTTCAATTCAGAAAAAATTGAGATTCCGCCCTTGTGCTGTTCAATATATTTTTTCACATTGGACATGCCGTAACCAGTTCCTTTGATACCGGATTTATACATACGGTCCTTATCTTTGCTGCCCTTAAGGGTAAAGGAAGGGTCATAAATTTCCCCGATAAATTCAGAAGGGATGCCGCATCCATTGTCTTCAATCTCCAAATAAATAAACTCCCCCTGATGATAGGACCGGACGATGATTTCTGGTCGCTCAACAAGGCTGACAGCATGAATTGAATTTTGAACCAGATTTACAATGGCATGTTCCATCATACCCGGATCAGCCAGGAGATCAGGTATCCCTCGACCATACTGCCGGATCACAGAGATACCTTCCAGATCCTTTTTCAAGAGATTTATCACAAGCTCCATTTTCTCATCAATCGAGAAGAATTCCTGTCTGGGTTCCTGATCCCTGGCAAAGGCCACAAGATTTTTGGTAAGGTTTTTTCCACGAACCGTCTGTTCAAAAATCAGTTCCAGTGTTTTTCTTGTCTGATCATGGGGACATTCCAGCAGAGCAAGTTCGGCATTGCCCATGACCACACCTAGGATATTATTAAAATCATGGGCCATTTTTCCGGCAATCTGCCCGACCAGGGCAAGTTTTTCTGCTTCGGCTGCCAGGGAAAGGGCCTCGACTTTTTCAACTTGAGCCTTTTTTAATTTAGTGATGTCTTCTCCAACACAGATAATTCTTTCAATGGATCCATTCGGTTTCAATACCGCATCAAAGGAACCTCGAAAATGATGGATTCCGCCGTTTTTGTCTTTGAGCCTGTAATCTAAAAAAGCCTTTGAAATGTTTTTATTTTTGGCATTGCCCAGGTGCTCAAGTAAAGGCGTGATATCCTCTTCTTCCACCATCGTAAAACCGGATTTTCCGATGAGTTCTTCCGGCTTAAATCCCAATTGTTCATGTGAAGGGCTTGCATAAATATAATCGGCATTTGCATTATGGATGGAAACAAGGGAGCTGGTATTCTCGGTAATCAACTTGAAAAGTTCCTCGCTGTTCCTTAATGCTTCTTCCACCTGCTTTCGTTCAATGGCAATGGCTACCTGGTCAGAAACAGATGATAATATCAGCAGATCCGGCTCATCGTATAAATCGGCATCTGTATAGCTCTGTACGGCGATCAGCCCGATCACTTCATTCCTGGTCATCAACGGGACACCCATCCAGATCAGGGGCACGGGCCCCCAGATGCCTTTCTGAGCTGCTCTGGTTTCAAGCGCCGTTTTCCTTAAAAGAATGGGTTTTTGTTGAGAAACAACCAGACCGCTTAGTGAATCATTTTCATTAAACTCTTTGATTGAAAAAAAATTCTCATCCATTGTATCAACATAATAGGGGAAGTGGAGCGTTCGTTTCTTGATATCTGCGATGCAGATAAAAAAATTAGTGACATCCAATACCTTACCCAATAAATGGTGAATCTGCTGATACAGATCAGATAAATTTTCAGTTTCCGTCAATGCATTGGAAATGCCAAACAGCGTCTTATTAATATCTTCTGACCGTTTTATGTGGGTCACATCTTCAATAAAGGATTGCATGCCGGCCATTTTTTTTAACCCGTTTTTATCTTCAAAAATGGCTTCTGAAGTGATCCTTATCCAGCGTATTTCATTTTTGGAATTAAGAAGTCTGATTTCATAGGCATCCGTGCCTGTTTTCCCTTCCTGCCGGAGTCTGATTTTATTTTTAACAATTTTTACATCATCCGGATAAACAACGGAATGATAGGATTTCCGGAGCCAGTCTTCTTTTTTATAGCCTGTGATTTCCTCAAGTTTTTTGTTTGAATAGGTAAATTCACCATTTAAATTTGTTATAAATATTCCAATGGGCGCATTATCAATAAAGCTTCTGTGAGTTTCTTCATTTTTTATTAGAGTATATTCTATCTGCTTTCTGTGCAAGGCAAGTGCGGCTTGATTGATAAATGTTTCGATCAATAGAATTTTCTGAGATATCAGGTTTTCGTTCTCCCCTTGACGGCAGATAATGATGGCATCGCCAAATAGTTTTCCTCGACTGGCAAAGCCCATGGCATAGATAGTACCGATATGGAGCAATTTTTCGATTGTCTGGCAAACGAGTTTTGGAATGGTTTTAAAGCTGAGTTCATAAAGGCCTTGAGGGCCCTTGGCCATTTTTCCCGACAAAAGAACCGTCATCGCTTCTGCATCGTTCAGCACCACTGAAATTTCTTCAGGATTTCTGTTTAAAAGTTTAATGATACTCTCGGTAAATTCACCAAGTCCTTTCAAAGATTTGATATGAAAAAGACGGGTGTTCTGGTCATACTCATTGATGAGGACGATGGCATTGCCGACAATCTCTTTGAGCCGGGTTCCAATCACCTCGTAAATATTTTGGTCCGAAGAAATATCAAAAAGCTCTGCGGCTGTCTGGGACAGGAACACTAAATCTTTGGAATGTGTAACAGCCTTTAACTCTTCATCAATGGTTGGATTCGACATGATGCTTTCCTGTGGTTTTTATTTCGTTTTAAGTTATGGTTATTTCAGACCAAGGTCAAGAAAATAGTTGAGATATTAGATCAAATCAACTGCTCAGGATAAAATCCGTAATGTAGATGTTCTCTTTCATTTCCTTTTCCAGAGTGGATTCAAATTCCTCGCCTTGGTGATGGCCGGGGTGGATGATGGTCTTTTTATCCAGAGGCATAATCCGGGTTTTGATGGACTCGACCAGTTGGGTCAGGTTGCCTCCGGGAAGGTCTGTCCGGCCTGCCTCGCCGACAAAAATGGCATCGCCTGTGAAGAGGTGTCCCTCACATAAAAAGCAGACTGATCCCGGGGTGTGGCCGGGGGTATGAATGACCGTCAGCAATATTTCTCCAAACCGGATTTCATCACCATGGGCAAGCTTGATATCT
Source organism: Desulfobacula sp. (assembly GCA_020048635.1). Taxonomy (GTDB): domain Bacteria; phylum Desulfobacterota; class Desulfobacteria; order Desulfobacterales; family Desulfobacteraceae; genus Desulfobacula. Next base: position 12,261 of record JAIFMF010000080.1, read on the forward strand.
GCCGGGTACGGAGGCGGAAGCCCAACGGCCCGTCTTGTTTTCTCGCGGACATCCGGGTCCTTGAAAAAATCGTCATCATCCCAGTGGATGCAGGATGGAACAGGAAATTCATTTTTAAAAGATAGGAAGGAAAAAATCTGGTCTGCATGGCCATGGGTGTTTAATATCCTTAAGGGGGTGAGGTTTTTTCCCCTCATAAGGGCAATCAGGGACTCTGTTTCTCCTCCCGGATCAATGATGATCGCCTCCCGGGTATTTTTACAGACCAGCATATAGGTGTTCAGGTTAAAGGGGCCTGAAACCCTGCGGATGATCTCCATATTCTCAAACTGCCCAGGCATCAAACACGGCCCGGTTTTTTTTCAGCATATCGCCGGACAGGAGATCTTCCAGGGCTGCGTCGAAATGGACTTTAGTCACTCCGGGGATGAGCGCATTCTTTGATACAGCCCCCAGGAGGGCCATGTTCTGCATACGCGCATCGTCCATGGTTTTGATTTCCACCCGGATGGCCTTTGCACCGGAGATTTGACAAGCTGTTTCAACATTTTCCAGCGTTATTTCAGGGGTCTGGCCCAGACGGACGGAAAGCGGCTGCCAGGAAACATCCAGGAAAACAAGGGTGCCGCCTTTTTTCAGGTACAGGGAAGCGCCCCGCAGGGCCTCGTGGATTTCCATGCCGAGAACAAGATCGGCCCTGTTTTTCATGATGAGGGGGGAATGAACCCCATCGCCGCAGCGGATCTGTGATATGACGATGCCGCCGCGCTGGGCAAGACCGTGGGTGTCCACAGCAATGGCCGTGATGCCCGCATGATCGATGCCCCTCAAAAGGGCCTGGCTCAAAAGACCGATGCCCTGACCGCCCACGCCGGTGATATGAATATTAAAGGGTTTCATTTTGCCTCCTTTCCAAAGACAATGGCTTTTTCAGGACAGGTCTGGCGGCATGATCCATCCCCAATGCACAGATCCAGATTTGTGGTCACGCTGCCGTCGGGTTTCCGGGTAAAGGTCGGGCATCCGAACCGTTCCACGCAGTCATGGGTCTGGTTGCAGATTTCCGGGTCAATGTCCACATGGGTCTGAACAAATCCTGGCTGTTTTCTTTTCTGTCGGGAGTATTTGAGCATACAGGGGTGCTTGGCGATCACCACGCTGATGCCCTTGACGGCCATGGAGGTTTTAACCAGTTCCGTCAGCTTGGATTGGCTGTAGGTGTCGCAGGACAGGATGCTTTCAACACCGAGGCCTTTCAAAAGATTTTCAACCGGGATGACGCTGCCTGCATGGTCCTGGTGGCCGGTCATGGCCGTGGTGCCGTTTTCCATGAGGATGAGGGTGATGTTGTGATGATTAAACAGGGTGTTGATGAGGCCGGGGAGTCCTGCATGGAAAAAAGTGGAATCCCCTAAAAACGCCACCACCCGTTTTTTATCATTAAAAAGCGATAGCCCGGACGCTATGCCGGTGGAAGCGCCCATGCACAGCAGAACCTCTCCTATCTCATAGGGCGGCATATATCCGAGGGTATGGCAGCCGATATCCGCCACAGTGACATCCTCTTTTTCCAGGGCTTTTTTGATGGCGAAAAAAGCGCTCCTGTGGCCGCAACCGGGACACATCTGGGCTGGTCTCGGCGGCACGGGAAAAAGCAGGGCAGGTGAGGCGGGTGATGGTATTACCATATCCGGCCAGACGGCAGATAGTTTATCCCTGGTCTTATCCGGTGTGTATTCCCCTACAAAATCCTCATCTTCGGTTTTGCCGATCACTTTTGTTTTCACGCCATGATCGTAGGCCAGGGCCTTGATCTGAAGTTCAAGAATATCATCCAGCTCTTCCAGGATGAGAATTTCTTTATGGGAATGTAAAAATGCAAGAATCACTTCCGGGTCCAGGGGATTCACGGCCCCGAGTTTCAGGATATCCGGCCGGTAAGAACTGAGCTCAAATACATCCAGGAGGGACAAAAAGGTGAGACCCGAGGTGATGATACCTTTGTTTCTGCTGTTGTTGGATTTGATTTCAGTGTTCAGACCCGCTTGTCTGATATACTGCCCAGCCCGTTTCAGTTTCTGGATAGATTTGCGCTTCATGTCCAGGGCCATGACGGTCAAGGCAATATAGGGGCCATTGGCACGGCTGAAATTTGTCCTTGAGGGCGCCGGGTTTTCATAAGCGCTGAACTTTATTTTCTGACGGGCGTGGCAGACATGGGTGGTGAGCCGCACCACCACCACAGTCTGTTCCTTTATGGCCAGGGCTGCGGCATGTTTATAATATTCATAGGCTTCTTTTGGGGAGGAAGGTTCCAGCACGGTCACCCGGGACATTCTGTAGACATTCCGGTTGTCCTGTTCGTTCTGGGATGAATTGGCGCCCGGGTCATCTCCCAGAACCACCACCATGCCGCCGGTGATATTCATGAGGCTGAGCTGGACAAAGCTGTCCAGGGCCACGTTGAGTCCTACGCTTTTAAAAAATGCGCAGGACAGGTTCCCGTTCAGGGCTGCGCCGAATGCCACCTCCGTTGCCACCTTTTCATTGACGGAAAATTCAAAATAAAAGGGCCGCTGATCTTCGGGGATACTCAGGATGGCAGCGGCGATCTCAGGCGTCGGAGAGCCGGGATAGGATGCAATCACCTTTGTCCCGGTTTCAATCATGGCCCTGACAACCGCCTCATTACCCATAAAGATTTCTTCAAAAGGGTCTTTTCCCATAAGGACTTCACCAGTTTTTTTCATCTTATTTTTCCTTATTGGTGTTCATCACGCTTATCCTTCCTGTCAAGTGATGGATCACCCCTAACAGGTGTTGACTATTGCCGCATTCTTACATAAAGTCATAAGAAAAAACAGAGAATTTAAAGCAGAGGACAAAATGACCCCTATCCCATTAACCCCGGACATGATGATCGTATTCGGTTTTCTTATATTCGTGACACTGCTCTTCATCTTTGACGTGGTCCGGGTGGACATGGTAGGGCTTCTCATGATGGTGCTTCTACCTTTGTCCGGGGTGATTTCTCCGGTTGAAGCCATATCAGGCTTAAGTTCCAGTGCGGTGGTATCCATCATTGCCGTTCTCATTATCGGGGAGGGTCTCGATAAAACAGGGGTCATGAACAACCTGGCCCGGATCATCATCAAGATTGCCGGTAAAAGCGAGGCCCGGATCATGGCACTGATTTCAATCTCGGTGGCCTTTATCTCAAGTTTTATGCAGAATATTGGTGCGGCAGCCCTTTTTCTCCCTGTTGCCAACCGGATCTGCCGCCAGGTCAATGTTCCTGTGTCACGGATTCTTATTCCCATGGGGTATGCCACGGTTCTCGGCGGATGCGTCACCCTGGTGGGATCAAGCCCTCTCATTTTATTAAATGATCTCATGGCCTCTTTCTGGTCCAACAGTCAGGATCTTGTGGGCGGAAAATCCTTTGAACCCTTCGGTCTTTTCAGCGTCACTCCCATCGGCGTCACTCTTGTGGTTTCAGCCATTGTCTATTTTATGATTTTCAGGAAAATCGTTTTACCGGCCGTTCCCATAAAAGATGAAGACCTTTGTCTTTTGGACCAAGAACTTGAATGCACCTATGGCCTGGAAATCCACCAGGCCTATGAACTGACCGTGCCGGATACGTTTGTAACAAAAAGGCTGGATGAACTTTTTATCCGGCCCAAATATCATTCCACTGTCATCTGCATCTGTAAAAAGGGGCCGAAGGGCCAAAAATTTGCCATCCATGTCCCCTCCAGGGCGGATATCATTGAACCCGGCGATGTCCTCGGCATCATCAGCAACAAGGATCATATCCATCGCCTCACACGGGATCTGGGCTGGGAACTGCACAATGATCTCAACCATATGGCCGAAGCCCTTTCTCCGGACAATACCGGGGTCGTTGAAGCCATTGTCACGCCAAGATCGGAAATGGTGGGAAAAACCCTTCACGGGATTTATTTCCGGAAACGATACCAGGTGAATCCTATTGCGCTTTATAGAAGAAACTCAGTCTTTTTTGAAGACATCTCGGAAACAAAAATTCAGCCCGGAGACGCCCTTCTCCTGTTTGGGGAATGGGAAAAATTTAACCTTCTCCGTCAAAAAAAGGACCTGGCCTTTACCGAGCATATCAAGAATTCAACCCTTCGTCCTGAAAAAGCGGGTCTGGCAGCCGGATGCCTGATTTTTTCCCTTGTCCTGGCCATGGGATTCAAGGTTCAATTGCCGATTGCCCTTCTCACCGGGGCCATTGCCATGATCCTGACCCGGGTACTGACCCTGGACGAGGCCTATCTGGGCGTTGACTGGATGACGGTATTTCTCCTGGCAGGACTTATTCCTCTGGGTCTTGCGTTTGAAAAAACCGGAGCCGCGCTTTATCTGTCAACAAGTCTGGTCAATCTCATGCAGGGATTTCTTACGCCGCTTGTCCTGTTTTTGCTCATCGGTCTTTTAACCTCTTTTTTCACTCTGGTGACATCCAATGTGGGTGCCACGGTCCTCATGATCCCGATCGCCATGAACATGGCCCTTCAGTGTCATGCAGATCCAAGGATGGCGGCTCTGCTGGTTGCCCTGGCAGCTTCCAACACCTTTATCCTGCCCACCCACCAGGTGAACGCCCTGATCATGAGGCCCGGTGGATACAAGGTCGTGGACTATGTCCGGGCCGGCACCGGCATCACTATATTATTCATCATCGTGGTCATGACCCTCATGTATTTTTTTTACGGTATTTCAGCTCAATAGCAGCGCAAAAGAACGGAGATAGAAATGAAATCCTATATTGATTCAAGACACGAACAGTTTATCAGTGATTTTCAGACCATCGTGAATATCGACTCCAGCAGCGACAATAAAAACGGGATTGAAAAGGTGGCCCGGTTTTTTGAAAACCGGTTCAGGAATATCGGACTTGAAACCCGTGTCATGTTCCTTGGGGATGAAGAAATTCCCTGTCTTTATGCCGAGCATAAAAAAGAAGGCAAACCCTTTGATGTCATGTTCCTCGGCCACATGGACACGGTCTTCCCGACAGGAGAAGCCGCAAAACGTCCCTTTTCAATCCGCGACGGCAAAGCCTTCGGCCCTGGCGTCTGTGACATGAAGGGTGGGCTCCTGGTGGCGCTTCATGCCGTTGAAACAGTGAAGCATGAAGGCCTTCTGGATTCTCTCTCTATCTGCGTTGCATTTAATGGGGATGAGGAAACCGGCTCCCATGCGTCAAAAGACTGGATCATGGAAACCGCCAGGAAAAGTCTTCGGACCTTTGTATTTGAACCGTGCAGGCCCGGATATCGGTTTGTGCTGCAAAGAAAAGGTGGGGGCTCATTTCATATGACGGTAAAGGGCCAGGAGGCACATGCCGGAGCGGACCCTGAAAAAGGAATCAATGCCGTGCTAGAACTGGCCCATCAGATTGTCCGGATCCATACACTCAATGAAAACGGTAAGGGCACCTCAGCCCAGGTCACGGTCATTTCCGGCGGGGATAAAGTCAATATCATCCCGGCTCTGGCCAAGGCTTCTATTGATATCCGGATTTCCATGCAGGAAGAAAAAGAGCGGGTTGAAGATTTTTTTAAAACCATGGCGGATTACACTTTTTTAAAAGGTTCGAAAATCACTGTCCAGGGCAATATCGATCGTCCCCCCATGGAGTCGGGAGAGGCTGCACAGAAGCTCTGGGACCTTGTCCGATCCACCGGAAAAACCATGGGGCTGCCCATGGAAGCCATATCCACAGGCGGATGCTCTGACGGAAATTACACGTCCTTTAGCGGCACGCCCACCATTGACGGCATGGGTATTGTGGGCGCCAATTCCCATCGGCCCGATGAATATGCCGAACTTAGCAGCATAGATGCTATGGTGCTCCTGACGTCCCGGGTTTGCAAGGCCATTTCAGCTTTGTGAGGAAATTCTCTGGGTAAAAACCGAATCACCCTTGGAGGGTATATGGATAAAAAAGTCAGTGTTTTCCGGATGAATCTCGTTTCCAGATTTATTGTTTTTATCGGCATCTCCTTACTCGTTGTCATCTCGGCCTGGGCCTATTTCATTATCAAATATCAAAACGGAAAAGTCATGGACCATATCATTTCAGATACCGACCGGCTCACCGAAACCATCCGGCTCGGCACCCATTATGCCATGACCCTCAATTCCAGGGACGATATCAACCAAATCATCAGAAATATCGGACAGCAGAAAGGCATTGAACAGATTCATATCTATAATAAGGCCGGTGAGATAAAATTTTCCAATATCCGGGACCAGGTCAACACCCGGACCAATATTAAGGCCGAAGCCTGCAATATCTGCCACGAAACCGACCCCCCCTCAAGTTGTATCGACCTTGCGCAAAGGACCCGGATCATTCAATCCCCCCAGGGATACCGCCTCCTCGGGATTATTACCCCGATCTTTAATGAGGTCGGGTGTTCCACCGAGGCCTGCCATTTTCATCCGGAGGATAAAAAAATCCTGGGAGCCTTAGATGTGGTGGTTTCCCTTGAAAAAAGAGACAAGGAAATCCGGGATGCCAAAAAAGCCATCATCGGATTGGCCGGCGTTGCCTTCATCGTCCTGTCCTATATCATCTTTATTTTTGTTCACCGGTTTATCAATGTTCCCATCAAAAAGCTCATCGCCGGGACAGCACTGATTTCGGAAGGTGACTATGAAAGCAAGGTGGACATCCGCCGGGACGATGAAATGGGGCTTCTGGCCCAGGCCATTAACACCATGGGGGATCAGATCAAGATCCAGAGGACGGAATTAAATGAACAGCGGGACGAATACCGGACCCTTTTCGACTACGCCCCCTGCATGATCAGTGTCCAGGATCGGGATTACAGGCTATTGAGATGCAATCGCCAATTCATTAAAAATTTTGATCCCAAACCGGGCACTTTCTGCTACCAGGCCTATAAGGGCCTTGATCATAAATGCGATGATTGCCCTATGGAAAGGGCTTTTAAGGACGGAAAATCCCATTATGGGGAAGAATCCGGCATCGGCAGGGATGGTATCGTTCACCACTGGATTTTGATTACCTCCCCTTTGAAAAATTCAGAGGGAGAGGTGGTCTCTGCTCTGGAAATGAGTATTGATATTACCGCCAGAAAACAACTGGAGAAAAGGCTGGAGGCGTCTGAAAAAAAATACCAGTCCATTTTTAACAGCATCCCCAATCCCGTCTTTGTCCTGGATCAGGAGACCCTTTCCCTGGTGGACTGTAACCCCAGCGTTCAGGCGGTTTATGGATTTTCCAAAAATGAAATCCTTCAAAAATCCTTCAAGGATTTTTTCCTTGATGAAGAAAAAGATAAAATGGCGAGCCTGATCAAATCCTCCCCTGTTCTGAACCAGGTGAGGCAGCAGAGAAAGGACGGCCAAACCCTCCATGTTGATATCTGGATCTCTCCTCTGGAATACGAGCATAAACAGGTGTGGCTGGTCATCACGAGCGATATCACCAAACGGCTTGAAACGGAACGGGAGCTGATCCAGGCCGGCAAGATGGCCACCCTGGGGGAAATGTCCACGGGGATCGCCCATGAGCTGAACCAGCCCCTGTCCGTGATCAAAACGGCCAGTGATTTTATCCTGAAAAAAATCAACCAATCCTCGGCCATTGAAGATTCCATCCTTCACACACTGCTGTCTAAAATCAACAGCAATGTGGACCGGGCTTCCAAGATCATTGAACACATGCGGCATTTTGCCCGGAAAACCGATATCAATTTTGAAAATATCCATGTGAACGATATCCTGAAAAGGGCCTATGATATCTTTAGCCAGCAGCTCAAGGTCCGTGGGATTGAAGTGGTCTGGCATCTTTCGGGAAACCTGCCGCCCATAACGGCTGACCCCAGCCGCATCGAGCAGGTATTCATCAATCTTCTGGTGAATGCCAGAGATGCCATTGAAGAAAAAAGCCATAAAACCGGTTCAAAAATCGAAAATGAAAAAATATTCATCGAAACCCTGCCGGAAAATGAGCAGGTCATTGTGAAAATAAAAGACACGGGGATCGGTATCCCGGAAAACCTCAGGGAAAAAATCTTTGAACCCTTTTTTACCACCAAGGAGGTCGGAAAGGGGACAGGACTCGGGTTGTCCATCAGTTACGGGATCATCAAGGAATGCAAGGGCCATATTGAGGTATCACCGGAACAAGGGTCCGGTGGAACCACTTTCAACATCCGGTTCCCCTTTGCAAAAGATGGAAATCGCAGGGATCTTACGTAATGTCCTTGGGAAGCCGAACATGGATCACCGTGCCCTTGCCTTTGGCCGAACGGACATTGATCTCCCCGCCGTGGCTGCGGATGATGGTTTTAGAGATAAACAAACCAAACCCTGTGCCCTTGCTCTGTTTGGACGAAAAGAAAAGATTGAAAATCTTTTCCAGGGTTTCCCGGTCCATGCCGATACCGTTGTCGCGGATCTCGAAAATAATATGGCCGGCGTCTTCCCTGATGATGAAATTGATTTCATGATTTTTTTTCGACAGGTCTTCGGTACAGGCGTCAACGGCATTGTCCAGAATGTTGATGAGGGCCGAGCGGATATCTTCCGCATCGGCCATGAACCGGTCCGGGGCCCGGCCGAACTCGCGTATCATCCTGATCCCGTGGGGCAATGCTTTCTGCTCGGCAATATCCGCCACATCCTCTGCAAATTTCAATGTGGGAATGGGTGCGATCTGAAGCTTTCTCTCTTTCGAAGAATAGAGAATATCAAAAATCATCTTTTTGATGCGGTCAATGGTCAGTTTCAGGATATCCAGGCCCTCGCTTAACCGGGCCTTATCCTCTTTTTTGACAGCCGATTCAACCAGGTAGAGTCCTCCGTCCAGCCGGGTCAGAAGTCCCTTGATGCTGTGGGAAATGGAACCGATCATGCCCCCCAGGGAGGACAGGTGGTCCTGGAGACTGATCTTTTCCCGGACCAGGTTTTCCAGGTTTTCTGTGTAGCGGCACAACAGTTCCTGGGTCAGGATTTTTTCATTGGCCCGGGCCAGAGCGATTTCCAGAGAATCGTTGCTGATGGGTTTGGTGATAAAATCAATGGCCTCATACTTCAGGCTTTTGACGGCAATATCCGTGTCGCCGTGACCGGTGATCATGATGACCTGGGCATAGGGATTTTCATGCTTGATCCGTTTCAATATTTCAATACCGTCCATGCCCGGCATTTTGATATCCGTGAGCACGATCAGGGGGGCTTTCTCCCTGAACAGGGCCAGGGCCTTTTCCCCGTTTTCCGCTTCCAGGACCTCATAGCCCATATCCCTGAGGGAAATGGCCAGGACCTCCCGGATATCGGTTTCATCATCCACCAGCAGAACAGATCTGTGTTCCTTTTTTTCCATCATGGGTTTCCTCGGCGATAGGTTTATAATATTGCATCTATGGCGTCAAACACCTGCTGATCCTTGAATCCTGCCAGAACCGATGCACTGTTCGGGCACACGGCCGCACATGACCCGCATCCCTGGCACATGACCGCGTCAACCACAATCTGCATGAGATCCGTATCCAGGGAGCGGGCCCCATAGGGACAGGCCTCGATACAGCGTTCACAAAGGCTGCACAGGCTGTGGTGCACCTGGGCCGTTACTGAGGCCGCCTTGATCCGGGCATTCCCGATAATTCTTAAGGCCCTCTGGGCACATGCCTCGGCACTGGCCACCGCTTCAGTTATACTCCGGGGAGAATGGCAGAGCCCGCAGGCAAACACCCCCTCTTTCAAAGAATCCACAGGCCGCCATTTGTATTCTGCTTCCCGGAAAAACCCAGAGGCATCGGTTTCAGCCCCAAAGCAGCCCGCCAGGCTTTTGGGAAGCATGGGCACCACACCGGTGGACAGTACCACCAAGTCTGCTGTTATTTCCAGGGGCAGGCCGAGAACGGGTTCCATCCCGACAACACAGATGCTTTCACCGGAAGGGGTGATCCTGGGCGGATGATCCGGGTCATACTGGATAAAGATAATATCTTTTTTCCTGGCCAGGGTGTAATAGTGTTCAAAAAATCCATAGGCCATGATATCCCTGTAAAATATATAAATCGCCAGGTCCGGGTTCAACTCTTTCAAATGAAGGGCGTTTTTCAGGGCCGAGATACAGCAGATCCGGCTGCAATAATTCTTTTGTGAGGCCTCCCGTGACTCCACACACTGGATCATGACCACGGATTCCAGGCGGTCAGGGGTGAGGGTGCCGTCGGAGAGGCGCTGTTCCAGTTCCTTCTGGGTCACGGTGTTGGGATTTTCCCCGTGGCCATAAGCCGATGTTTCAGCCTCTTTCCCACCCGTGGCAAGAATGACGGCCCCGTGCTCCAGGGTTTGGGAAAGATCGGTTTCCGTATCCCGGAGGGTCGTCAGGAAACATCCGGCGCTGCCGAAAGACCCGGTCACCTCGGACCGGGGATGCACATGAACCAGGGGGTGCTTTTCGATGCGGGCAAGGGTGTCTTGACAAAAGACCCTGACATCATGGCCCTCTATGGTCCGCTGAAGCCAGATCAGGTTTCCCCCGAGACAGGGCTGCTGTTCCACCAGGTCCACTTCAAATCCGTGGTCTGCAACGGCTAGGGCCGCCGTCATTCCGGCGATGCCTCCGCCGACCACCAGGAGTTTCCGGATGGAAGGAACAAAATGATCAGAGGGCGGATCAACCCGTCTTAAAAGGGCTATCCCCATCTTTAATGTATCTTTGAGGGCTGACACATCGAATGTTCTCTCCTGAAAGGAACGGATGTCCACCCCGCCCACAAGGCCTGGATGAAGATTTGACAATTGCGCCAGCGCCCTGATTTTAAGGGGCTGGGTGCAGGGAAGACAGGCCCCGATCAAAAGGCGATTCTCGGATGCGCCTGAAACCAGGGCCGTCAGTCCGGCCCATCCTTTTTCCGTGCAGATCCGGTCCAAAAAGATCACCTCACCCACCACCGGATCTTTCATCAAATCTTTTTTCAGACCGGCCTCTTCACTTTTTTCAAGAACCGCCTGTCCGCAGGTGCAGACCATCACCAGGGCTTTGGGCAGTTCCCGGGTAACATCCCTGAACCGGGTGGGGGCGTCGGGCTCGGGGGAGAGGCCCCCACCCTTGGAATGGATGAAACGGGAGGCGCAAAGGGATGCTGAACCGGCCTGAATCACGGAATCACTGATATCTTTCAGGCCTGAGATGGAGCCCCCTAGAAAAACCCCTTCTTTTCCGGACAAACTGGTTGAAAAGGGCAGGGATGCGGCAAACCCCCATTCATTCAGGGTCAGACCGGCCATCCGGGCAAGGCTTTCCATGTCTGAGCCGGGCCTTTGCCCGATGGACAAAACGATCATATCGAATTGTTCCCCGTGGCGGATGCCTTCATGGTCCGCATAGAACACATCCAGACCGCCCGTTTCTTTGTTTTCAATCACCGTATGGACCCGGCTGCGCTCAAAGCGAATCCCATACCGTTGATCCGCTTCGGTCTGATAGGCATGATAGGATTTGCCAAAGGCGCGCATGTCCATATAAAAGATTACGGTTTCAACCTGGGGTCCTAATTTTTCCTTTACCAGCCGGGCTTCCTTTACCGCATGCATACAACAGACCGAAGAACAGAAATCCGAATTCGTCTGAAAATCCCTGGACCCCACACACTGGAACCAGGCGATCCTTTGGACCGGCTTGGCATCGGACCGTCTCAAGAGTTCCCCATGGGTGGGTCCACTGCCGCTGATCAGCCTTTCAAATTCCCGGCTGGTGACCATATCCGGATATATGCCGTAGCCAAATGTGTTCTTGGATTTTGACGGGTCAAAATAGTCTGCGCCCGTGGCTAGCACCAAGGCATTCACCTCCAGCTCCTGTTCTTCCACCATGTCCATGGCCTGGTAGATCTCAAGGATTTTCGGAATAAAGGTCCGGGGATCAAAGGGCTTGAGCAGGTAATCCCCGGCCCCTGTCTTCAAGGCTTCTACCGCTGTTTCCACCGTGGCGTAAGCCGTCATCATGACTATGGGAAGGGTGGGAAAAAGTTCTTTGGCCCTGGTCAGGAGTTCTACACCGTCCATGCCCGGCATTTTGATGTCCGTGAGCATGAGATGAAAGGGTTTCTGCGACAGAAGATCCAGGGCGGCCCGCCCAGAATCCGCCATATCCACGGAAAAACCTTCATCCAGAAGCCATTCCTTTAATGAATCTCGGACAATGAGTTCATCATCCACGATCAGGATATGAAACTGTTTGCGTTTTTCTTCCGGGAGCCTTATGGCTCCGGCGGGACAGGCCGTCACACAGGCATTGCAGCGGTTGCAATGTTTAAAATCAATGGTATAGGCATTGGGAATCATATGCGGAACCGGGAGATAAACCGCCTTTCTCAGGCCCATCCCCAGGTTGAAGGAATCCGGGACCTCCACCGGACAGACGGCGGCGCACTCGCCGCAGCCCAAGCACAGGGCCGGGTCAATGGCGGATGCAGGCTTTTCCAGGGTCACCTTGAAATTCCCGGGCTCGCCTTGAATTCCCTTCAGCTGGACGCCGGAAAGGATATTGATGTTTTCATGAAAAAGGCCCCTGCGAAGGCAGGTCTGGGAGGATTCATCCCGGTTGACCAGAGGCAGCATCTTGCACATGCCGCAGCCGTCCGTGGGGAACTGGTAATCCAGTTGGCTTAAGATACCGCCGATGCCGGGGGCCTTGTCCACAAGGGTGACCCGGTATCCGAATTCAGCCAGGTCCAGGGCGCTACGGATGCCGCTAATCCCTGCACCTACGACCATGGCGGTCCCTATCTTTTTTTTCATGATGCCCCCTTTATCCCCACCACTTCCGGATATTCATCTTTTTCAAAAACAGAAAGCGGTATGGGCTCGTCCACCCGTCTGCCAGCTTCATAATCAAAGGCCTTCTGCGCCCCATGGGCCGAAGTTCTGAAGAGTTCCATCAGCGGGATGTCATTGGGACAGGCATTGGAGCACTGGCCGCAGCCCACACAGGTCAACCCGATATGGGCCATCCGGGTAAGGTGGAAAAAATCCGTGTCCACCGGCATTTTAATCTTACCTTTTTTCCTGGCCCATTGAAGGTACTGATAGGGATCATGGTCAAAAACATCGGTGACAAACACGCATTCTTTGCAATAACAGACCGGGCAGGCCACCCGGCAGTTATAACAATTGACGCAGCGGGAAAGGTATTGGGACAGTTTTTCAAAACTTGAGGTCAGCGCCGAGGTCTCTTCCATCATTTTATCTCGTTTTGCCGTGCGGTCCGAGACCAAGCCGTCAATGGCTTTTTTTCGGCTCGCCGGTTCAGAGGCCTTGGAAAGATTCAACCCCTGGACCAGCGCTTCCCCTTTGGATGTGGCCGCTTCCACCAGGACCTCCGTCGCATGATCAACGCCATAGTTCTCCGGCACGGGGTGCTCACAGACGGTGCAGGCCCCGGCCAATTCATACCTGTCAACGGGACCGGAACAGCCGCCCAGGACCTGTTCATAAAACCTACGGGTGGACCCTTCTGTTTCTGCAAATTTTGCATAGTCCCTATTGGTATAGGCCCCGAGGCAATCCAGGCCGATGATGACCACATCCTCCAAAGATCCCTGCCGAAGCTTGATCAATTCAATAAAGGCCCTGATTTCGCAGGGTCTCAGAACCAGCCCCAGTTTTTCACCGGACGATTTTTTGGTCAGCCGGGAGGCCATGCGGGCCGCATTCAAGGGAAAAGCGGGGGATAGGGGATCGGCCTGGGCCAGATCATCCGGGTTATAAATCAGGGCCGGCATCACCACCGCCTTGTGGGGAAGCTGCCGGGGGATCAGGAGTGCGTCTATTTTATCCGAGGCCAGCAGGGATACAAAAAAGCCCTGTAAACAGGATGAAAGGTCCTTGTCTTTGACTTCAATCTTTGAAAAAAGGGTCATATCTGCCTCCGGGTTGGCGGCTGAAGCATGGAAAAAGGTGAAGAGTTCTCTCTCCAGCCGTCCGAAAAATTTAAATCACCAGGGTCTTTTTTGTTTCAATGGGCCCCAGTTTTTTAACCTGGGCCGTCATCTCACAGATGGTTTCGGCAAATTTATGGCCATCGCTGGCGCCGATCCAGGTCAGGCGGAGCCGCTCTTCTTCAATCCCGAAAGGCCTGAGAATTTCTTTGAGCAGTTTCATGCGCCGCCGGGCCTTGAAATTTCCATTGATATAATGGCAGTCTCCGGGCCGGCACCCGCTCACCAGAACGGCATCGGCCCCTTCCAGAAAGGCTTTGATCACATATTTCGGGTCCACCATGCCCGTACACATCATCCGGATGATCTTGATATTGGAGGGGTAGGACAGCCGGGAGGTGCCGGCCAGGTCTGCCGCCGTATACGTGCACCAATTGCAGAAAAATGCAACAATGACGGGTTCAAATTCTTTCATGGAAGTCCTCCTTTTCTTAAACGCCT
>JAIFMF010000018.1 GCA_020048635.1 Desulfobacula sp.
GACAATGGCATCGCCGCAACCATTGGACCTGTGGGTGAGCCCTATGTTCAGGCCTTCCCTGTTCCTGAAATATTTTTTGACATTCTGACGGAAGGATATTTAACCCTGGCGGAATCATACCTGATCAGTCTGCCATATCTTTCCTGGAAAATGGTGCTGATCGGAGACCCTTTATATAGGTTGAACCTGAAGCCATGAAAACGTTAGACCTGGATATGGATCTTGAGTTCTTCCTTTCAAAAGTGCCGCTGTTTTCTTCCATTTCCATTTCCCAGCTTCGTGACATTGCATCCTGCTTTACCTCCATGGAAGTGAAAAAAGATTCAATTATTTTCCATGAGGGTGATTTAAGCGATTCCATGTATGTTATCCGCACCGGAGCCGTCTTGATCCATTCAGAAAAAAAAGAAGGATCTTTGTTTCAGGTGGAATTAAAAAGAGGGGATTTTTTTGGGGAAATGGCCTTGCTGTCCGATCTTCCAAGAAATGCCACGGCACGAGTGACTCTGGATGCAATGGTTTTTCGCCTGAAAAAAAATGATTTTGAAACACTTTTATCCGGGAACAAACATATCGGGCTCTTTTTGAGCCGCCTTTATGCCCGGCGGCTGTCATCGGGATTTGAAAAGGGCATCCGGAAACCCTCATTTTATTCTGTTTCTTCCTCTGATTCCGATCTTGGGCTTTCCCATTTTCTCTATTCCATGTCTTTTCACATTTCAACGGAATCACA
Organism: Desulfobacula sp.; assembly: GCA_020048635.1. Taxonomy (GTDB): domain Bacteria; phylum Desulfobacterota; class Desulfobacteria; order Desulfobacterales; family Desulfobacteraceae; genus Desulfobacula. The sequence continues at coordinate 734 of JAIFMF010000018.1, forward strand.
TAAAAAGGTCCTTGTTGTGGAGCCGCATCTTGAGCTTGAAAGCATTCTGCAGAAATTTGATCTTAAGAGCGTTGCCTGCCCTGATCAAAGCCTTTTTTCCCTTTTGCCTTCCAATCTTTATAAGGCCAATGATTTTAAATGGTTTTATCATTCATCAGGATTTTCTGTGCTTCAGGTTCATAAAGGGTTTAGTGAAAATCTGGTCCCTGTCCTGCCCCTTTTGATGGAAAACCTGAAAACCCGGTTTGATCTTATTTTTTTCAGCCTTGCACATTATTTTGGAAACCTGGAACAACAGGCAGTAAGGCTCTGCGATAAAAATATGATATTGATCAACAATACCCGGCCCTCCCTTGAGGATGTCAGGCAAAAGATCCATCGGCTGGAAGAAAAAGCTGGGGTGGGCCTTGACCGTGTCCGGGTGGGAGTCAGCCATCTTTGCGGCTCCCATGGGATTCCAAGAGATGAACTGAAAAAGGAACTCCATCTTTCCGAGACCCCTCAGATCTGGGTGGAGCGGTCGGATGTGGCCTTAAAGGATCAGATGGATACCCTGAAAAGATTTCCGGTCAAGGGTCCCCGTGCCATTGCAAGGGAAATCGCCGGTGTAAGGGTGGGGCTGGCCCTGGGCGCCGGTGCTGCCAGGGGATGGTCCCATATCGGGGTTTTAAAGGTGCTTGAAGACCATGGAATTCATATTGACATGATTTCAGGAACCAGCATGGGTGCACTGGTAGGGGCCATCTACGCGGCAAAGGGATCTGTTGATCACTTGAAACGGCAGACCATCGATCATTTCCGGACAAAGGCCATGGCAAGGAAAGGAATTTTTGATTACAGTCTTCCCTTTAAAGGGTTTCTGAGAGGGAAAAAGGCCTTGAATCTTGTTGCAACAGCAGTGAATCAGGCGGATTTCATGGATCTTCTGATTCCAACCTTTATCGTCAGCGTGGATATCCTGAAAGGAGAAGAAATCCTCATAGAAACCGGAGATGTTGCAAAGGCCGTCAGGTCCAGCCTTTCCCTGCCTGTGATTTTTTCCCCCATAAGGCATATGGGACGGTGGATGGTGGATGGAGGTCTTTTAAATCCCGTGCCTGTGAATATCCTGGAGCAGAAAGGGGCGGATAAAATCATCGCGGTCTGTGTGGAAAATCCCCGGCCCCGTCTGCAAAAAGCGACAAAATCGCCGGGAATCATGGAAGTGGTGTCAAGAACCATCTCCATTGTTCATGGACGGGCCACCAGCGGATTTGCCGGGAAATCGGATATTGTGATCTATCCTGATGTCCAGGGCTTTGCCTGGGATGATTTTCATAAAGGTGAAATCCTGATGCAACGCGGCATCATGGCCTGTGAAGAAGTGATCCAAGAGATCAAGGGCCTTGTTCAATAATCATTTCTATTGATTTCCGTATTGATTTGCGATCTAATCCAGCCTTTGTGTTTTTAAAAATTTGATGGCGATATATGCTTGGAAATGAAATAAAAAAAACCATCCACCTGTCCATTCCCATTGTTGTGGGACAGCTTGGACAGATGCTCATGGGAGTGGTGGACAATATCATGGTGGGCAAACTCGGGGCAATCCCCCTTGCCGCGGCCTCCATTGCCAATTCCCTGTTTATGCTGGTCATGGTGGTCGGGTTTGGCCTGACCATGGCCGTAACCCCTCTGACCGCCATGGCCTGTGGGGCCGGGAAAGACAAGGAATGCGGCGTGGTACTGCGGCAGGGCATTCTGGTCAATCTTTTGTCCGGCATGATTCTGTGTGCGCTCACCTTTTTTCTCTCGGAAACTATCCCATACCTGAACCAGCCCCCGGAGATTGTGGCTCCGGCTTCCCTTTATATGAAAATTCTGGGGGTGTCCATCCTTCCCCTGATGCTGTTCCAGAGTTTTCGACAGTTTGCCGAAGGGGTGAGTTTTCTAAAGCCTGCCATGGTGATCACGCTTCTGGCCAATATCGTCAACGTCATGGCAAACTGGATCTTCATATACGGAAATCTCGGTGTTCCTGCCCTGGGGCTTACCGGAGCCGGGATTGCCACCACCGGCTCACGGGTGTTTATGGCCGTTGCCTTGATGGTGGTGGTGACACGGTCTTCAAAAATGAGGCGGTTTGATCCTTTTCTGAATTTTGGGAAAATCGATTTCCCCATGATACGCCGACTTCTGTCCATCGGCATCCCGGCAGGATTACAGTATTTTTTCGAAGTCAGCGCCTTTTCCGCTTCAGCCATCATGATCGGCTGGATGGGAACCACGGCCCTTGCCGCCCACCAGATTGCCCTGAACATTGCCCATATTTCATTCATGGTGGCCATGGGGATATCCTCTGCTGCAACCATCCGGGTGAGCAATGCCGTGGGACGGCAGGATATTCATGGGACACGGATGGCCGGATTTTCCGCAGCCGTCCTGTGTGCCCTGTTCATGGCATCGGCCGGTCTTCTCTTTATTCTTTTCAGATATTTTCTGCCGACCTTATATATCTCCGACAAAGCCGTCATTGATATCACGGCTTCGCTTCTCATCATTGTTGCCTTTTTCCAGATATCCGACGGAACCCAGGCCGTCGGGATCGGTATTTTACGAGGCATCACCGATATGAAAATCCCAACCCTCATCACCCTTGTGGCCTACTGGGTCATGGGGCTTCCGTCCGGATACATCCTGGCATTCGGATTTGACATGGGCATCTTTGGCGTCTGGTATGGCCTTCTCATCAGTCTCACGGCGTCAGGGCTGTTTATGATGATGCGGTTCCATGCCAAAAGCAAAAAAGCCGTTATCCATTCCTGAATAAGGCTAAGTTTTTAATTTTTCAAGAATTTCTCCACATGGACCGGCTGTTTGATCTGTTTTTCATTCAGCATGATGGTTTCGGTCTGTTTCCAGGCATCGACATCAATAGTCCCGATTTTTGCGGAGGCGGAAGGTTTGATCAGCTCCCGTGTGGCAATGAGCTGAAGCCTTCTCAGCTCGTCATTGGGGTCCTTGTCCCGTTTTTTGACGTCTATGAGGACATCGGGTTCGTTTGCAGGGTCCATGGCTGCTTCCCATCCTTTGAGAAGGGCTGCCATGAATTTTTTCACCACTTCGGACCTGCTTTTCCAGGTTTTTTCCGATGTGATGATGGAGTTGGCTACAAAATTGACGCCGAAATCCGCAGGATTGAAAAAATAGACCTTTTCGCCCTCTTTTTCCAGTTTGTCTTTCAGGATCACACCCTGGGAATTTCTGTATACCGGCCAAATCTCCACTTCCCGTTTGAAAAATGGGGTAAAATCAAATCGGACGCCGGTAATTTTTATATCTTTTTTTGTGATACCGGCCTTTGTAAAAATGGTGTTCATAACCGTTTCGTCGTTGCCGCCAAAGGTAATGCCGATATTTCGTCCTTTCAGATCGGCCAGGGTTTTAATTTCAGGCTGATCCGCCCTGTAAATCCATTGCATGGGATTGACCTGGAAAAGCTGGGCCAGCACAATGATTTTCGCCCCTTTGTCAAGGGCCCGGATGACCTGGTCTGCCGAAGCCACACCAAAATCCGCATACCCCAGTTCCAGTTCATTAATGGCGTTTTTTTCAGGACTACCTTCCCTGACAGTGACCTTCAGCCCGGCCTCTTTGAAATATCCTTTGGCATCTGCATAAATATCGCCTGCCACACTGGTGTTAAACAGCCATTTAAGCCTGTAGTTCAGCTCGATCTCATCTGCATGGGAAGCAGCAGCCAATGCGGCAGTGAATAAAAACACCCCTAAAAGTATAAAGATCTGCTTTTTCATCATATGTTTCCTCTCTTTGAAACAGACCATCGGGTTTTTATCTGTTCGCCCAGGGTTTCAAGACATCCCTGGTATATGGATATAACAATACCGATCATAAATAAAGCGATCAGGATTCCGGCAAGATTGCTCTGATAAAGGGCAATCCGGATACTGTAACCGATCCCGGCATTGGCGGCAATGAATTCCGCCACAATGGTCCCGGCCATGGCCAGGGTGGCGCTGCCGGAGATCACGGTGGTAAGCTTGCTTAAATTTTCAAAGGCCCGGATTTTCACCTCAAGCTGCCAGCGCATCCGGCCTGTGATGATATAAAAATGTTCAATATCAACCACGGGCGTTGCCATGATCCCCAGGACCGATAATAGAAGAGGAAAATAACAGATCATGGAGGCGATCAGGAGCCTTGATAGAAAACCGTCTCCCAATAGAATAAATATAATGGGGGCCAGGGCCACAATGGGATAAGCCTGGATATTATAAGCGGTCACCTTGATAAAAGACCCCATCCAGGAGGATCGGCGGCCGGCAATGCCCACCCCAAAGGCCATGGCAATGGACACGCACTGACCCAGGACTGTCACTGACATGGTGTTCATGACATCGAAAAAATAAGTGTCAAATACGTTGTGAAAGGTTTCAATGATAAGCCCGACTCCCGGGATCACATAGTCGGACAGAGATAAGACGGACTTGATCAGCAGCAGAAACAGAAGGCCGATGGAATATACAATCAGAAACTGATAAATCCGTCTAAATAGCATTCATGATCTCCAGCATGGTTCTGTCAAGGGCTTCTTTATCGGGCTGATAGCCTTTTTTATAATCCCGCCCCTGGATAATGGAGCATCCTTTATTTCCGGAAGGTTTTCCAAACACAAGAATATCGCGGCAGAACCCGGACACTTCCATGAGATTATGGGAAATGTAAAGAAACATTTTGTCCGCAAAAAGATTCTTGATGGACAGGATAATGGACTCCCTTAGTTTTTCATCCACATTGGCAAGGCTTTCATCCATGATTAAAAGACTAAAGTCCTGCAAAAGATAGCGAACCAGGTTGATCCGGTTCTGCTGGCCCATGGAAAGCTTTGAAAATCTGGCCGGCAGAATGTTCTTTAATTCAAAGATGTCGATCAGCCGGTCTTTTAGCGGCTGTTTTCCCTCAGGAGTAACCCTGTCCAGGTGATTTCCCGTGCTGGACCAGCCCGGAAGCCTTTCCAGGTTATAGGAATAGAGGATGGTGTCCATGCCGCGGGTATCGATGTTGCCTTTGAAATTAGACTCCATTTTTGCAATGAGTCTTGCCAGCGATGTTTTTCCAACCCCGGAAGGCCCGAACACGGCATTGAATCCTGGGGTTTCCATTGAAAAGGAGAGACTCTTGATCACCGGCACATCACTGTCCGGATATGTGAAGTTCAGGTTGTTACATTCAAGACGCATGCACCACTCCTGGATATTATTGAAACAGGGTCATCTACCCACATCTGGGGAGAGCAGGACAAAATGGTTTCCCTGTTTGTGGATCAGTCATGAGTATCCTGGCTTTATCCGAGCCCGATACGTCGGAGCACCCGTTTAAAAAATCCCAGTTTTTTGATCTGGGCCGGAGCAACCAGGTCCACGGTTGCCAGGGTCTCGTTATCCAGTGTAAACACGACATCTCCCACTTTCTGTCCGGCCTCCAGGCCGCCTTTGAGCTCACGAGGCAGATGGAGTTCTTTTTTTACGGCTGATAATTTTTCCTTTAAAACCGGGTAGGAAAAATCAGAGGCTGCCACGGCTTGAAAGGATTGGGTCTCGCCGTCGGGCAATGCAATCTTTTCGCCCATACCCTGGCCTTTTTGAGCCAACGGGACCATATTGTATTTGGCAAAGTATTTTTTAAATTTTTCAATGGCAATACCATCCCTGATCCTGGCGCTGGGGCTTCCGAGAACCGCAACAACGAGCCTGAGCCCGTCTTTTTTAGTGGTTGCAACCACATTAAACCCGGCACTTGAATAGAACCCTGTCTTGAATCCATCCGTTCCGGGCAGCTTGCCGATGATTTTGTTGTGGTTGTTCATGATAAACGCACCATCCCTGAAGGGTTCCGTCTGGATGGCGGTCCATTCAAGAAGTTTCGGATATTTGAGCAGCTCCCTGGACAGGAGCATCAGATCATGGCAGGAACTGGCATCTGCAATTTGACCGGTCGCAGGCGGCAGCCCATGGACGCTGTGAAAGTCGGAATCATCCATACCAAGGCTTTTGGCTTTTCTGTTCATTTCTTCCACAAAGGCTTCCTGGGTTCCGGCAATGTGCTCGGCAACAGCATGGGCTGCATCATTTCCAGAGGCGACCATGACGGCTTTCATCAGTTCTCCCAGGGGAAAGGATTCCCCCTGCTTCAGATATACCTGACTGCCGCCCATTTTTGATGAAGCAGCGGATACAGTGACCATATCCGTTAACTGAAATGCTCCGGCTTCCAGTTTTTCCAAGACAATGCAGGCCGTCATGAGTTTGGTGACGCTGGCCAGTGGGTGTTTCAGGTGAGGGTTTATCTCTTCAAGTATCTTGCCGGTGCTTGCCTCCATAACGATCAGCGCCTGAAACGGAGCTTCCTCTTTTTTGGCCTGAGCCGGGGGTGGAGCAGTTTGTACTTTTTTAGCAGGGACCGGGGGTGGGGTTTTGGGTTTCCGGGTTTCTTTTGCCAGGGCCGTTGATGCAATCAAACAAGCCATCAATAAGCACATAAACCATTTTTTCACGATTTGATGTCCTTTCCGAAGTCGTTCATTTTAAGCCTTTATCAAGAGGCCTGATTTATAAATAGGATAGCCTTTTTTGTCAATCAAAATATGAATGCCTGGATGCTACAGAAAGCGGACATTTCTATTTGTCACTATCAGCCAAAAATACAAAAAAGCAGGATTACAACCTGACGGGAATATTCCGGTCTGCCAGATAATGTTTCACCTGCTGAATCGGCACTTCTTTTCTGTGGAAGATACCGGCTGCAAGTGCGGCTTCCGCATCCGTAGTCTCAAAAACCTTTGCAAAATGATCTTCACAGCCTGCCCCGCTCGACGCAATAACAGGTATAGACACGGCTTTTTTGACAGCATTGATGAGTTCAAGATCAAATCCTGAATTGGTCCCGTCTTTATCAATACAGTTTAAAAGAATTTCTCCTGCACCAAGATCTTCACAGGCTTTTGCCAGGGTAACGGCATCCATATCCCGGCCTTCCCGGCCACCGTTGATGGTGCATTGATACCAGCACCAGGCCTCATTGTTGGGTCCGGGAAACCGAGTGGCAATCACATGATGCGGTTTTGCCTCATCCGGTGAAGCAACATAAACCCGTCTGGGATCGATGGAGACAACAACGGCCTGGTTCCCATATACCCTTGATATCTGTTCAATGGCGCTTGTACCTGTTTTTTTCTTTGTTTTCACATAGTCTTCTGCAATCAACACGGCATCACTGCCGATGGAGACCTTGTCCGCTCCTGACCGGAAATACCGGGAAGCCACATCCAGGGCGGTATACGTTTTACCATTGATGTCCGTATAATCCCGGATACCGCCGCCAATGGTCAGCGGGACAAATACACTCCGACTGGTCTGCTCAAGGACTTCTATCATGGGCATGTCTTTTAAAGGAAAATCCCTGAACCCGGTAATATTGAGAAAAGTAATTTCATCAGCGCCTTCTTCGTAATACCGCCCAGCGAGTTCCACAGGTTTTCCAAGGTTTCTGACATTGCCCTCCTGCCGGACATCATACTGGTCTCCCTTGGTAACCACCAGATCTCCCTGGTCATTGGCTCTAACATCCAGACAGGCGATGATTCTTTTTGAAAGCCCTTTTCCTCTTATGTCAAGGATCTTGCCGGATCTCAGGTCTTTTTGAACCATAAAATTTTCAAGCAGCCGGATACCGGCGGCTCCACTTTTTTCGGGGTGAAACTGAGTACCGATGATATTGCCTTTCTGAACACTGCTGACAAAGGCATAATCATAATCCGTGGTGGTGAGAATGACGGATTCATCTTCTGGCACAACATGATAGGAATGGACAAAATAAAATTTGGTATCAGTTTTGATCCCTTTAAAGGCAGGGGACTCTTTTTTCATGTTGACCCCGTTCCATCCAATATGCGGAACTGCAAGTCCGGTTTTAAAACGGTTAACCCTTCCCTTGAAAATTCCAAGGCTTTCATTGCCGGAAAAATCTTCTTCGCTGCCTTCAAAAAGCGCTTGCATTCCAAGACAGATCCCCAAAAAAGGCCGATCTGCCTTGAGATATTCTCTTAAAGGCTCGATATAATTTTTCTGATTGAGAATTTTTATCATGTTTTCATAGTTGCCCACACCCGGAAACAGCAGTCTTTCAGCATCCAGTATGTCGGAAGGATTTTTAATTTCTTTTACTGTTCCGCCTAGTTTTTCGATGGCATTCACGACACTCCGGACATTTCCAGCGCCATAATCCAGAAGACTGATGATCATATCTTGTTATCCTTCAAATAAAGGGATCTGCAATATTTTTTCCTTAAGCTCTCCCTCAAATTTCATTGGTTTTCCTGTGAAATCAGCAATCACAAAGGTAATATCCGCATCTATACAGACCGCCTTTGTATTTTTATTGATAACCTGCTGCCGGATGACGGCACTTTTATTCCCGATTTTTCCAAGGCCGGATCGGATGAGAATAATATCACCAACTTTGGCCTGACTCTTGTAAGAGATATTGATATTAACGACAAAAAACAAAAAACTTTTTTTCATAAAGTCTTCAAGGTCCAGATGGTCTTCTAAAAGCTGCCATCGGCCTTCTTCCAGGAATTCAAGATAGCGGGCATTGTTGACATGCTGGTAAAGGTCGGTGTGATAACCTCTGATTTTTATTTCCGGTTCCATTTTTAACTCCGTAAAATTAGTCTCATCTATACAGTTATGAATACAATCGTGTGTTTTATCATTCAACGCCGGTTTTAGAAAGAAAATTGTCTTATTTTGTCCGGATCAATCCTTTTTTGCAAAAAGGCCCTGAAGGTCATCCTTGAACACAACAGAAGTAAATCCGGATGTTTCAAGTCTTTTTACCGTATTTACAACAAAGCGGTCACCGGTTTTGATTTTTTTGGGGCTGCCGGTATAATGGAATAATTTTGAATGAGGCGCCATAACCCGGTAAAGTGCGTCATAAAATGCTTTCCCGTAAAGGTCCCCGGTGGCTGATGTAAATCTCGGGGGATCATGAATCACGCTGTTAAAGAGGTGGTCTTCAAGCCCGTCAATATATTGGGTGATGTCTGCATGGATGAACATAATCTGGCTTTCATCTGTTTTTTGTAACCATGGATTCAGGTTCCGAAGCTGGATGACGTCGCTGCTTTTTTCTGTTGAGATCACTTTTTTGGCCCCTGCTTTTACGGCAAAGAGGGCTGAATAACCAAGACCGCCGCAGGTATCAAGAACAAAATCTCCTTTTGAAACAACCCGCCGCGTTTTTTCTTTTGCATCCGTCAGGGGGTCAATCTCTTTTGAACGGTGCATCTTGATGCCGTCGATTTCAAGGATAGGCGCTGTTTTGGTGGGAGCCAGCTTATAATAGGAATGGCTCCGGATTTCAAGAGGGCTTAACGCGTTATCCTGGAAGACGAAAATTTTATTCTTTATGGAAGCGATAGTCTCAAGCGTTTTCCTGTCAATGAATAGGGTGTGGTCAATTATCAGTCTGTCTTTTTCAATCGGCCACAGCTTTTCAGTCAGGTTGAGATCAAGGGACAGCCGTACCTCATTTTTACCACTCTGCATGGCATTAAGAATTCCGACCACAGTTTCAAAATGAAAATAAAAAGAAATTATGGCCATTATTTAAAAATCAATACTGCCGGGAGTCCTGGGGAACGGGATGACATCTCTGATATTGCCGATGCCGGTAATCATCATTAAAAATCTTTCAAACCCCATGCCAAAGCCTGAATGGGGAACAGACCCGTATTTCCTGGAATCCAGATACCACCAGTAATTCTCCAGGGGCAGGTTCATCTGTTTCATACGCGCTTCAAGCACATCCAGCCGTTCTTCTCTCTGGCTGCCGCCGATGAGTTCGCCGATGCCGGGAACAAGGAGGTCTACGGCAGCCACGGTTTTTCCGTCATCATTGACCCGCATGTAAAAGGGTTTGATCTGCTTGGGATAATCCGTCAGAAAGACCGGCTTTTTGCAATATATTTCCGCCAGAAACCGTTCGTGTTCGGATTGGAGGTCTGTTCCGTATTCCACAGGGAATTCAAAGGCCTGGCCGGATTTTTTCAGGATATCCACGGCATCGGTATAAGTGATCCGTGCAAATTCCGAATTTAAAAGGATATCAATTCGCCCTTCAAGGGTTTTATCCACAAAATTTTTGAACAGCGACAAGTCTTCGGCACATTCTTCAACGGCATGCCGGGTCAGGTATTTCACAAGCTCTTCACCATGATCCATATTGCCATTTAAATCACAGAAGGCCATTTCCGGTTCCAGCATCCAGAATTCAGCCACATGACGGCTGGTATTGGAATTTTCCGCCCTGAAGGTCGGGCCGAAGGTATACACATCGCCAAGGGCCATGGCAAACATCTCGGCAGACAATTGTCCGGACACGGTCAGATTGGATTCCCGGCCGAAGAAATCAAGGCTGAAATCCATTTTTCCCATTTTCTTAACGGTTTCAGGATCAAGGCTGGTGACCCTGAACATTTCTCCTGCACCCTCGCAGTCGGACCCGGTGATTAAGGGCGTTGTCAGATAGCGAAATCCTTTTTCCTTATAAAATTTATGAACGGCATAGGCCATTTCAGATCTGAGCCTGAAGGTGGCGCCGAATTTATTGGTTCTGGGCCTCAGGTGGGCAATGGTTCTTAAAAATTCATCCGAATGTCTTTTCTTCTGGAGGGGATAGGATTCCGGTGCAACGTTGATGATCTCTACCTCTTTGGCCTTGATCTCCCATTTCTGACCTTTTCCCGGAGATTCCACAAGAGTTCCCATAACCGATACAGAGCTTCCCGTGGTAAGGGCTTCGATATCTGAATAATGGGTCAGATCCTTATCCGCAAGAATCTGGATATTTGAAAGACATGATCCGTCATTGATTTCCATGAAAGAGAATTCTTTTGAGCCCCGTTTTGTTCTGACCCAGCCTTTGACAAGAACGTCTCCTGGGGATTGATCGAGCACAAGCAGCACATTGATTTTGGTTCTTTTCATTGCTTTATCCTGGAAAAAATATTAAATTAAAAAATTTCATTAAACCCTTTATCCAAAAAGGTTTATTTATAAAAATCAGTATCATGCATAAGCAAAAGTATCAAGACATCCTTTCTATGGTTCAGCGGCCCACCCAATACGTCGGCAGTGAAATCAATACTATCAGAAAAGATCTGAAAACCGTGGATCTGACCTTTGCCCTGGTATTCCCGGATCTCTATGAAATCGGAACCTCCCATTTCGGACTTCAGATTCTGTATTCCATTTTGAACAGTCATGAAAAAATAGCAGCGGAACGCTTTTTTGCACCTGCTCCGGATATGGCGGCAATCCTTCAGGAAAAAGGAATCCCCTGCCTTTCCATGGAATCCAAAAAAGAGCTGAAGAGTTTTGATATTATCGGCATCAGTCTTCTTTACGAGTTGAATTTTACCAATATCCTCACCCTTTTGAGCCTGTCTTCCATTCCATTTTATGCAAAGGAGCGGGAGGATGTATTTCCCCTGATCATCGGCGGCGGCCCCTGTGCGTTTAATCCCGAACCCCTGGCCGACTTTTTTGATGCCTTTGTGATTGGGGATGGAGAAGAGGTCGCCGTAGAAATTGCCAATCTTGTCGTGGCCTTTAAAAAAGAAGGGGACGGCCAGAAGAAAACATTGCTGAGGCTCCTGTCAAAAATAGATGGGGTATACATTCCTTCTTTTTTTTCACCAGACTATAATGCTGCCGGTCTTCAGCAGCTTACCCCTCTGTTTGAAGACTATCAGACTGTCAGGCGGGCATTCTTGCCGAGCCTGACCAAAGAAACCTTTCCTGTTTCTCCGATTATCCCTTTTGCAAAACCGGTCCATGACCGGTTACGACTTGAAATTGCCAGAGGGTGTTCAAGGGGTTGCCGGTTCTGCCAGGCTGGCATGATATACCGCCCGGTGAGGGAAAGATCCCTGGAAGACCTGATTGAGATCACAAAGACCTCTTTAAACACCACCGGCCATTCGGACATCTCCCTTTTATCTTTAAGTACCGGGGACTATTCAAATCTGCCGGAACTGATGAAACGCCTGCATGCCATTGGGCAGGAGCATTGCAATGCCATTTCTCTTCCATCGATCAGGGCGGAAAAACTGACCCCGGATCTCATGCAGATCATCAAAAAAGTCAGGAAGACAGGCTTTACCATTGCGCCGGAAGCCGGCTCCCAGCGATTGCGGGATGTCATCAATAAAAACTTGACGGAAGAGAGCATTCTCTCAACGGTTGAAAATGCAATGAACCTTGGCTGGAAGAATATCAAGCTGTATTTCATGCTGGGCTTGCCCTTTGAAACCCCGGAAGACATTGAAGCCATTTGTCATCTTTCAAGGCGGCTGGCCTCTTCCTATGCCAAGGGCAAAAAGACCATCAATGTGAGTACCACCAGTTTTATTCCCAAGGCCCATACTCCGTTTCAGAGGTGCTCTCAGATTTCCCTTGATGAAGCCAGGGAAAAACTGCAATATTTGAAGAGCAATCTCAGACATCCCAAGATCAATTTGAAATGGCAGGGTCCGGAAATGAGCCTTTTGGAAGGGGTCTGGTCAAGGGGGGACAGAAGACTGTCAAAGCTACTGGTCGCTGCCTTTGAAAAAGGGTGCCGCCTGGACGGCTGGACGGATAAATTTAATTTTTCCTTATGGCAAAAGGCATTTGAAGAAACCGGAATTGATCCTTTGTTTTATACGACCCGTGAAAGAGATGAAGATGAGCCCCTGCCATGGGATCATATTGATTCAGGCGTATCCCCCTCGTTTTTAAAAAAGGAATTTCAAAAAGCAAAAGAAATGTCCCTTACGCCGGATTGTCGGGATAATGACTGCACCGGGTGTGGTGTCTGCGATTTTAAAACAATCAAGCCCGTGCTTTATGATGGCATACCGGATATTCGGCAGACAGACTCCGTCAGTTCCCAAGATATGAAAAGACTTCCTGATGATGCATTTGCAAAATTTGAACTTTCCTTTTCAAAGCTGGATGAGGCAAGATTTTTTGGTCATCTTGAACTGGGCATCATTTTTCAGAGGGCTGTCAAAAGAGCAGGGTTAAACGCCAGATATTCACAGGGGTTTAATCCTTTAATGCAGATTTCCTTTGAAAATGCCCTGCCGGTTGGAATGGAAAGCGAGGAAGAAACTCTTTTTATATATTTTGAAAAAGATGTGGCGCCAGTCAAAATTGTGGATGTATTAAACAGGGAGCTTCCAAAAGGCCTTTTGATTACCGGGTGTGAGACCTTTGACCGGTTAAAGGATAGAAATGAAAAATCTGCCTATTATACCATCCGGATTTCAGACGGGAAATTTGATAAAGAAGAAGTGGAAAGGTTTTTACAACTATCAGAATTTATTATCCAGGACTTAAGCAAAAAAGGAAAGACACGGACGACTGATTTAAGAAAATCCGTTGAGAGAATATTTTTCATAAATTCTAATATTCTTGAAATGATACTGAAAAGCTATAATGAGCGAACTGTAAGGCCCATGGAAATACTGACAAATTGTTTTAGACTGGATGAAAAAACCCTGGCCTCAATCAGGATAACAAAAATGAAACAAGGATAGGTCCATGTTAAAAGAACTTGTTGTCAATGCCGCTCCCCATGAAACCCGCGTGGCGCTTCTTGAAAACGGTACGGTAGTGGAAGTTTTTATCGAAAGACAGGATGAAACCTCCATTGCCGGAAATATCTATAAAGGACGGGTTCAACGGGTTTTACCCGGAATGCAGGCAGCCTTCGTGGACATCGGGTTTGACCAGGCAGCCTTTATTTATGTGGATGATGTCCTGGATACGGCAAGCCATGTCATGTACCTGAAATTTGAACAGGGCAATGATGGGGAAGAACCCGGTGAAGTGGATATGGAAACAGCAGACATTTCAGGAAACCTTCCTTCCTGGAAATCTTCCATGAATCATGAGTGCAGCATTGAAGAGCTGTTGGCGGAAGGCCAGGAAGTCCTGGTCCAGGTGGCCAAATCTTCCATCGGGACGAAGGGTCCCAGGGTGACTACCCATATTTCCCTGGCTGGCCGGTATATGGTGCTTATGCCCACAGTGGATCATATCGGTATCTCAAAAAGAATTGAGACAGACTCTGAACGGATCCGACTGAAAGATCTTTTACTATCCGTCCGGAAAAATAAATTCGGATATATTTTAAGAACCCAGGCAGAAGGGATTGATGCGGACACCATGACAAAGGAAATCGAATTTCTGACCAAAACCTGGGAAGCGATCCTGTTAAAAAGCAAAACCGCGCCAGCCCCGTCGCTCATATATAAGGATCTTACCGTCACATTCCGGGCGGTAAGGGATCTTCTGGCCAATGAGGCGGATAAGCTCATCATTGATTCAAAGGAAGAATATGAAAATGTTCAGAGATTTTTAAAACGGCTCATGCCGGATGTAAAATTGTCTGTGGAACTTTATGAGGGAAGGGAATCCATCTTTGATGCCTACAATATTGAAGGGGATGTGGCAAGGGCGTTGAAGAGAAAAGTATGGCTCAAATCAGGCGGCTATATCGTGATCGAACATACGGAGGCCCTTGTGGCCATTGATGTCAATACCGGTCGCTATGTGGGCAAACACAATTTTGATGAGACTATTTTAAAAACCAATCTGGAGGCGGTAAAAGAGATTGCCTATCAGATCAGGCTCCGCAATATAGGCGGGATCATTATCATCGATTTTATCGACATGAAAAAAGAACATCACAGGGAAAAGGTCATGGCCCAGATGAATGAGGCCATGAAAAAAGACAAGAGCCAGACCAATATTCTTCCGCTGACCGAGCTTGGGCTTGTGCAGATGACACGAAAAAGAATCCGGCGCAACCTGACCCGAACCCTTTGCGAACCCTGCTTTTATTGTAGTGGCGACGGACACCTGTTGTCAGGAAAATCCATATGTCATAAGATTTACAGGGATCTTGTCAGTGAGGCAGCAGATATCATGGGCAACCGGTTTACAGTGAAAGTGCACCCTGAAATTGCCCAGTTGCTCCATGGCAGGGAAAAACACCTGATTTCCTCCCTTGAAAAACAGTTTTTAAAACCCATTGTCATTTATCCTGAACCCAATTACCACATTGAAGAGTACCATATATTTGAATCCCTGGTAAAATAGGAAAGGCTTGATGAATCGTCAAT
Source organism: Desulfobacula sp. (assembly GCA_020048635.1). GTDB lineage: Bacteria > Desulfobacterota > Desulfobacteria > Desulfobacterales > Desulfobacteraceae > Desulfobacula. Next base: position 15,972 of record JAIFMF010000018.1, read on the forward strand.
CCGCAGGGACATAAGGAGAGAAGTATGCAGAAGATAAAAATGAAAACCCCGCTGGTCGAGCTGGACGGTGATGAAATGACCCGGGTCCTCTGGCCTGATATCAAGGAAAAGCTAATCCTGCCCTTTGTTGATCTTAAAACGGAATATTATGATCTCGGTATTCGGCACAGGGATGACACTGATGATCAGGTTACGATTGATGCCGCAAATGCCATAAAAAAATATGGGGTAGGTGTAAAAAATGCCACCATTACGCCCAATCAGGAAAGGGTGGAAGAATATGGTTTGAAAAAACAGTGGAAAAGCCCCAATGGGACCATCCGTGCCATGCTGGATGGAACGGTATTCAGAAAACCTATCATTGTGGAGAATATCAAGCCAGCGGTAAAATCCTGGAAAAAGCCGATTTCCATAGGTCGGCATGCTTATGGGGATGTTTATAAAAACGCAGAGATTAAAACAGAGAAAGGAGGTAAGGCAGAAATTGTTTTTACGGATACCATGGGTAAAGTAACAAGAGAAACCATCATGGAATTTTCCGGCCCCGGCATTATCCAGGGAATGCACAATACTGAGGCTTCAATTAAAAGTTTTGCAAGGGCTTGCTTTGAGTATTCGCTTGAAGAAAAAATCGACTGCTGGTTTGCAACAAAAGACACCATTTCAAAGATATATGACCAGACATTTAAAAATATCTTTGAAGAGATCTATGAAACTGAATACAAAGGAAAATTTACAGCCGCCGGGGTTACTTTTTTTTATACCCTTATCGATGACCTTGTTGCCAGAATAATGAAAGCTGAGGGTGGTATTCTCTGGGCATGCAAGAATTATGATGGAGATGTCATGAGCGACATGGTAGCCTCTGCTTTCGGGTCCCTTGCCATGATGTCGTCCGTTCTGGTATCTCCCCATGGATATTTTGAATATGAGGCTGCCCACGGCACCGTCCAGAGACATTATTATAAATATCTTAAAGGGGAAAAAACCTCAACCAATGCTGTGGCCCTTATTTTTGCCTGGACGGGAGCACTCAGAAAACGAGGGGAACTGGACGGATTGCCATTGCTTTCAGGTTTTTCAGACAGACTCGAAAAAGTGGTGATTGAAACCATCGAGGAGGGATATATGACGGGCGATCTTGCCGCCATTTGTGAGCCTTGTGCAAAAAAGGTTCTTGATGCCACTGAATTTCTTGATACCCTGGCAAAAAAACTTGCAGATGGATATTCTGAATAAAAACAGATTAAAAAAAGAATTGAGTCAGGTTCATTCTTGACAATTTTAATTAAAAAAGATAAGGTCCTGCGTTTATGGTGGTTTGCAGTATTGAAGTTAACATATGGAAATTATTTAGTTAAGGATTGATTATTTATGAAAAGAACATTTCAACCGAGCAACCGGAAAAAAACTAGAAAACACGGATTTCTTAAAAGAATGTCCACACCTGGAGGAAAACGGGTCATCAACGCCAGAAGAGCAAAAGGAAGAAAAAGACTTGCCGTTTAATAAAGGGAATGATTGACTAAGTTTTGTTTGCCAAAAAATGTACGGCTCCTGAAGAGAGCTCAATTTCTAACACTTTCAGAACACGGGAAAAAGGTACATACAGACAGCTTTATAGCAATTGTGCGTAAAGGAACTGTTCAAAACAATCGAATTGGCATTACAGTATCAAAAAAAGTAGGAAATGCAGTAGAGCGGAACAGGATAAAAAGAATTATTAGAGAATATTTCAGACATAACAAAGAGAATATTTCAGGGCCAAAGGATATTAATATCATTGCAAGGAAGGGTCTGGCTGCGCTATCCAATGAGCTGATGATTGAAAAGCTTGATAAACTTTTTATAAAAATAGCATTGCAGGAGTTATGAAAAAGCTATTATTGATATTTATTAAATTTTATCAATATTTTATATCACCTTTTACAGGCAGCAACTGCCGCTATTATCCGACGTGTTCGGCATATGCAGTTGAAGCGGTTGAAAAATACGGCAGCCTGAAAGGTTTAATTCTAACAGCAAAAAGAATATTGCGGTGTCATCCATTCCATGCAGGGGGTTTTGACCCGGTCCCATAATTTATCCAAACGCACGGCGTGTTTCCTCTTCTAACAGGTAAGTACCTTTGCAATATATTTTATAAACTTAGGAGAGAAAATGGATGAACAAAAACGGTTAATACTTGCTGTGGTGCTTTCTGTGATAGTCCTTGTCGGATATCAGACATTCTTTGTAAAGGCACCGGACCCGAGCAGTCTTCCACTGGAAGGTCAAAATAAGGAGGCGATTCAATCACAGGGTCCGGAAACCACCCCGAATGTTTCCGAATACAAGGCGCAGCTACCTGTTGCGTCTGAAGCGGTTGAATCACAAAATAGAAACTATCGTACCATAGCCGTATCGACACCGCTGTATAATATCGCTATTTCAGAATCCGGAGCTGCCGTTAAAAGCTTTGAACTGAAAAATTATTACCAGACAAACGAAAAGGATTCTCCATTAAAACAACTGGTGCCAAAAGCGCTTGACAATGGTGTTCTCTCTTTTGATCTTGAAGGGAAATCCATTCCGGAGTTAAAAAATGCCGTGTATTCGGCAAAATCTGATTCCGATGCGGTCAATGTCTCTCAAGGCGAAAAAAGTCTTGAATTTGTCTTTGAAACATCTGAGGGAATCCTGGTGAAAAAAGTTTTTACCTTTAAAGCCGATTCCTATCTGATTGATTGTGATATCATATTCCAGAATGGCTCTGACAAGACATTAAACGATTCAATTGTCGTTTCCATCCCCGGAATATATGACAAAGAAGTGAAAGACAGATCCAAATTTGCGTTTGAAGGACCAGCGGCACTTATCGGCAATGAATATACCGAAATCGACCCTGATGACATTACAGACAAGAGCGCTTATAGCGGAAAAATAGGCTGGGCCGGTTATTCGGAACGGTATTTTTTTACAGCCCTGATGCCGAAAATAAAAGATGGTGGGAGTCCTGCCGACGCTAAACTTTTTCTTTCCTATGCCAATGACAAGGTAGTCAGTCAGTATATTCAGAAAATGGAACCGCTGGATAAAGGCCGGCAGGGAACGTATTCTTTTGTGTTCTATATGGGGCCCAAAAGCCATAAGGTCCTGAGTAAATATGACAACAGCCTTAAGGAAGCGGTTAATTTTGGATTCTTCAATGTGCTTGCCAAACCGCTTCTGATCGGCATGAATTTCATTCATGACGTGATTCCCAACTATGGGGTTGCCATTATCCTTTTGACCATCATTATCAAGCTGGTGTTCTGGCCCCTTGGAACAAAAAGCTATAAATCCATGAATGAAATGAAAAAAATTCAGCCATTGATGATGGAACTCAGGGAAAAATATAAAAATGACAAACAGAAAATGAACCAGGAGGTCATGGGTCTTTACAAGACCTATAAAGTTAATCCGGCCAGTGGCTGTCTACCCATGCTGGTCCAGATGCCGATTTTCTTTGCCCTTTACAGGATGCTCTACCAGGCCATTGAACTGAGACACGCACCCTTTTTCGGATGGATGACAGATCTGGCAGCCCCGGAGCGGTTGTTTCATTTTAATTTTTCAATTCCATTGATGGATGCACCCCACGGCATCCCGGTATTGACACTCCTGATGGGAGCATCCTTCCTGTTGCAGCAGAAGATGACACCCGCGACAGGCGATCCCATGCAGGCCAAAATGATGATGCTGATGCCGGTCATCATGACGGTTTTATTCGTTAACTTTCCGGCAGGATTGGTTCTGTACATGTTTGTAAACAACATTATTTCCATGGGTCAGCAGTATTATATTCAAAAGAAACTCGCATAAGCAGGAGGACAGCTTAAATTATGGCACAAACTCAGGAATTTACTGGAAAAGATTTAAATATTGCAATAAAAAATGCCTGTTCGGCATTATTCCTTTCCAAAGAAAAATTGAAATATGACGTCATTTCAGAAGGAACATCAGGGATTTTCGGGATTGTCGGCAGAAAAGATGCTCGGATCAGGGTAACCCTTCCGAAAATTGACGACTCTGAAGAAAAAGAAGGGATTCTGTCAATGGTGGATGAAGCCTTTGGTGGAGGAACCCGTCGTGAAGAGCGATCCGAATCATTCGAATCTGAAGTCGGAGAAGAAGAGGACGATGACGGTGAAGTCGACTATTCGGATGAATATGCAAATGAGTATGCCGATGAAGAGGCAAATGAAGAGGCAAATGAAGAAGCTGATGCGGATGATGAAGAAAAAACGGATGAAGTGGTCGTCGATGTTTCTGAAGAATCAGTAGCCTTAGGGGTTGAAACCCTTCAGAAGATCGCTGATCTGATTACAGAGGGTGCAAAAATCAGTGCACTAACTGAAGCTGACCGCCTGACCCTCTGCATTGAAGGTGGAAATTCCGGGATATTGATCGGCAGAAAGGGACAGACCCTTGATGCCATGCAGTTTTTAGCAGATAAAATTATCAACCGGAAAAGCGACGCCAGAGTAAGGGTAAGAGTGGATATTGAAGGATATATGGAAACCCGTAAATCCAATCTTAAACACCTTGCTTATAAAATGGCGGACAAGGCAAAAAAAACCGGTCGCCCTGCCACCATCAATCAGATGAGCGCTCAGGACAGGCGGATCGTTCACCTTGCATTGAAAGATGATACAAAGGTCAGAACCCAGAGCATGGGGGAAGGATATTATCGGCGGCTTGTTATTTTTCCAAAAAAGAAAACCGCCTTCAGGGGTAAAAGACGGGAAAAAAAATAATGCCTTATGAATGATACGATTGCCGCAATAGCAACTCCCTTTGGAAGTGGCGGAATTGGTGTCATACGGATCTCAGGACCGGATGCCTTCAGTATTGCATCAAAGCTGTTTTCAAAAAGGAAAAGTCGGTTTGAGACCCTGGAAAACTTAGAATCCCACAAGGTCCGGCACGGCTATATTTTTGATAACAAAACCATGGCCGTGATAGATGAAGTTTTGTTGATCCCCATGAAAGGGCCATCCTCGTATACGGCGGAGGATGTGATTGAAATCCAGGCCCATTCCGGAACCTTCGTATTAAGAGCCGTTCTTGAAGAAGTCTTGTCCCTGGGGGCGAGGCTTTCTGAGCCGGGTGAGTTTACAAAAAGAGCTTTCATAAATCAGAGGATTGATCTGACCCAGGCCGAAGCCGTTGCCGATATCATCGCTGCCAAGTCTGCAAATGCCTTGAAATTTGCCATGTCTCAGATTCTTGGAACATTAGGGGAAAAAATTCAGGAATTAAGAGAAAGATTGATTCAATTTTTATCCCATATTGAAGTTAATATTGATTTTCCAGACGATGTGGCGCCCTTTCATCCATCTGAAAATGAAATCCAGGGGTTGACCGATGTGCTTGAAAAATGTCGGGAATATATTAAGCAGCACAATGATGCCTGTTTTTTAAAGGAAGGCATCCGGGTGACCATCTGTGGTGCGCCGAATGTGGGCAAATCAAGCCTCATGAACCGTCTGCTCGAAAAAGATCGCTCCATTATTACCCCTATTCCCGGAACGACGCGGGATCCTGTTGAAGAGGGACTGAATATAGATGGCGTTCCTTTTGTGATCACCGACACGGCTGGCATTCATCAAACCGATGATCTTGTGGAGATTATCGGAATCGAAAAAGCAAAAGATCATATCACTGCATCGGATATCATCCTTTATATGAAAGAACCGGGGTCTGTTTTCACGGAAAGGGAATTTGAAAAAATTGTACCCCTGGGGAAAAAAGTGATTTTTGTGGTGAATAAAATTGATATCAATGAAGGGAACCTGCCACAGCTTTCTGAAAAATATCTGCATATTCCAACAGTTGAGATTTCTGCCCTTTTGAATAAAGGGATAAAAGAACTGAAACAGAAAATTCTCAATCTCAGTATTGCCGAGCTGGATATGGAGAAATCCCCCGTCATCCCGAATCTGCGGCATAAAAAGGCTTTGGAGCAAGCCGCTGAAAGCCTTGAAGCAGCACTGGCCGGTTTGGAGAATGGACAGGCTGAAGAACTTCTGGCCATTGATATTAAACATAGTATTGATTCTCTTGGAACAATTACAGGAGAAACAGCATCTTTGGATATATTGGACAATATTTTCAGTAATTTTTGTATCGGTAAATAAAGGATTGAAATAATGGCATTAAATTTAAGAGAACACTTTGTAAAGTATGAAGCACTGGTTCAAATGGTAGATGCTATATTTGACAGAGTAAAAAGTGAGTATCCCAAAGAAGTGTTCTGCAGAGAAAAGTGCAGTGACTGCTGTTATGCAATTTTTGATCTCACCCTTATTGAAGCATTGTATATTAAAGACAGGTTTTTGAAAAAATTCAGCGGTAAACCGAAAAATGATCTTATTGAAATCGCAGACAAGACAGACCGGGTTCTTGCCAGAATGAAACGGGATGCATTCGCAGAAGTCAAAAAGGGCGCAAATGAACTGGAAATTGTAGGTAAAATGTCCATGGAGAGGGTCAGATGCCCACTTTTGGGTGAAAACGATCTGTGCCTTATGTATGAATCACGGCCCATTACCTGCAGGGTTTATGGAATCCCGATATCCACAGCCGGGACAAGCCATATCTGCGGGCGCACAAATTTTAAACAGGGAGAGCCATACCCGACCCTGAATATGGATAAGATTTATACCCAGCTTCAGCTTCTTTCCGCCCAGTTGGTTAAAGATATCCAATCAACCAATATCAGGATGCATGAAATGTTGATTCCGGTTTCAATGGCCATTGTCACAGATTTTAATGAAGACTATCTGGGAGTTAAGAAAAATGGATAAGTTTACCCCGGAAGAGATCGAAGAAAAGAAAAAAGCTATTTTTGATGCCATGGGCCAGAGAGGGCAAAAGCAGATCTTAAAAAAAGGCTATGAAAACTGGAACCCTTTCCAGGAGCCCAAAGACCCCATTGATATCCGCAAAGACAAAACCAAGCGGACCACCCAGGTTCTCATCCGGGAGTTTTTATCCTCGGTCAGCCATGATAATTATTCAAATACCTTTGCCCAGGGCGCCCTTGAAATGAGTCTCGGAATTATCAATGAAGATGAAAAAATACGGGGAATGTTTGAATTCGCTTGCTGGTATCAGGATCTCTTAAAAAAAGAAGGTTATGATACCCCCTGAACTAAAAGAAATTCAGGAAGAGATCTTAAATATTCTTTTCCAATCCGATCTTAAACTGACTGCCCGGGAATACATCAAAGAAATCAAATCTCGGTTTTCCCTTTCTTTTTCTGAAGCAAAATCTATTTTACAAGACCTTATAGATCATGAGGAGCTCTCTTATCAATATCTTTATGGTTCCACCTATGTGGAAAAAAGCTTTTTAAAACCGGTCCGGATTTCGGATCATTTTATCTTAAAACCGCCCTGGTATAACGAAAGCCCAACCACTAATGATATTGAAATTATGATTGAGCCCGGCATTTCTTTTGGCTCAGGCCAGCATCCCACCACAAGATTGTGCCTGAACGCCATTGATTTCTGCTTTTTTGAAAACAAGGGGACACCCTTTCACCCCGAACGAAGATGCACCGGGGCGGATATCGGCACTGGTTCCGGGGTTCTTGCCATGGCCATGTGTCTTGCCGGTCTTTCATCCTGCATGGCTTATGAGATTGACCCTGTTTCTATCTGTGAAGCCCACAAAAATGCCGGTCTGAATAATCTTACCGAAAGAATCAAGGTGATTGAAGGCAGTATAAAAGACAGCGGAAACAGCTTTTCAATGATTTGTGCCAATCTTCGGTATCCCACACTGGTATCCTTGTCAGAAATCATATATTCAGGATTGAAAGAAAACGGGATAGCGGTTTTGTCCGGTTTTCGGGAATGGGAAAAAGACCTCGTTTTCAATGTTTATGCAGACAAAGGCGTTGACCTTGTATGGCAGAAGGATGATAAAAACTGGTCCGCCTTTGTACTGGTTAAGAAAATGTGCTAAACAAAGAGGATGAAGTCTTTTGTAAGAATAGTGTTTTCCCTTTTTTTAAGTAGCATTCTTTATGGCAATATGTATTTCTGGGTTGATGAATCCGGGACCAAACATTATACCAATGTTGCACCGCCGTCAGGCGGCAATGCTGAAGAGTTTGCTGAAATCCACAAGGCTTTTGAGAAGCTGACATCCAGGGAAGATCTTCATCAGAAATTCAAAGTGGTAAAAGTATTTGATGGCGATACCATCCAAGTCACGGCCATGGACCTTATATTCAGCATCCGGCTTGTCGGTATCGATTCGCCCGAGATTGGTTACGGGGACCAGAAAAGCCAGCCCTTCAGCCGCGAGGCCAAGGCATATCTTGAGCATCTTCTCAGCAGCCATGAGGTTAGGCTGAAAAATTATAATGCAGACAGTTATCACAGGCAATTGGCAGAAGTTTTTGTTGATGGGAACAATATAAATATCGAAATGTTAAAGCAGGGTCTGGCCGAGATTTATAAAGGAGATCAGCCCAAAACCCTTGATTTGCCGCTTTATTTAAAAGAAGAAAAAAAAGCAAAGAAGGCCGGGAAAGGAATCTGGCAACTTGGAAAATCCTATAAAAGCCCGAAACAATGGCGCCGGGAAAATCCAAGAAAATAAATTCCAGTAGAAATGAACAATTTTTTTTAAAAAACCATCAAACGGCAGGAGAAAAGAATGGCATCACTATCTGACCCCGGGTTTATCGGCACGATGCAATTGAGAAACAGGATGATACGATCCGCCACCTGGGAAGGCATGTGCGAGAAGGATGGCAGGCCTACCCAAAAACTGATGGATTACTACGCTGATCTTGTGAGGGGTGGAATCGGGCTCATCATTTCAGGCTATACCTATGTGCGGCCCGACGGTAAACAATTGTCAGGAAAGATGGGGATATATACCGATGCCTTTAGCGATGATTTTAAAAAACTGACACGTACCGTCCATGACCTGGGCGGAAAAATTGCCATTCAGCTTGTGCATGCGGGCGGCCAGGCCGATTTAAAAGTGGTCGGGAAAAAATCGGTTGCTCCGTCAGCCATCAAGGCGGCAGCCTTCCCGGAAATTCCACAAGCCCTTCCCATCCTGGAAATCGAAGATATCTCTGATGCTTTTGCCAAAGCTGCCGGATGGGCAAAGGAATGGGGATTCGATGCCGTACAGATCCACGGTGCCCACGGTTATCTGGTCAGCCAGTTTTTAAGCCCCCTAACCAATCAAAGGACGGACGAATACGGTGGAAACCTTGAAAACAGGGCCCGGTTTCTGTTTGATGTCTATGAAAAAATACGAAGCCGGGTGGGCAAAAAATATCCTGTATTCATCAAATTCAATGGAGAGGATCATCTTGAAAACGGGTTGACACGGGAGGATGCCCTGGAAATTGCAAGACAGCTCTCGCTCTCCGGCATTGATGCCATTGAAGTGTCTTCCGGCAACGCAGCCTCGGGTAAAAAAGGGCCAGCCCGCACAAAAATCAATACCCCTGAACTGGAAGCCTATAATCTTGATCTTGCGCTGGGAATCAAAAAAGCAGTAACCTGTCCCGTCATCTGTGTGGGCGGGTTCAGATCCCGGGCCGTTGCAGAAAAGACTATTGCCGAAGACGGCCTGGACTTTATCTCCCTTTCCCGGCCCCTGATCCGGGAACCGGATCTGCCCAATAAATGG
>JAIFMF010000027.1 GCA_020048635.1 Desulfobacula sp.
CGTATCCGTCCTGGAAGGCATCCGCCAGAATCTGGACAACCAGAAACATATTTTTATCCGGCCGTTTTTCAGCACCATCCAGTATGTCATGGCGGGCAATGACAGCGAAGGCCTTGCCCATGCCGCCATTGAAACCCGGGAAAAATATTTCCTGAAATGGAAAGAGGTCAGCCCTGAATTCAATGAAGACCATCCCTATCTGCTGGAATTGACCCAACCTGTCCGGGACAGGGCCGATAAATATGATTACCTCCTGGATAAACAAATCGTTCAACTGTTGCACAAGGAGCGGTTCATCGAATTGCTGCACGATTTTATCGTCTATGACCGGGGGCAGAAAAAATTATGCAGGCCCAACCAGTATTTCGGCATTAAGGCGGCCCAGGATTTTATAAAACGAAAGGAAGGCGGCATTGTCTGGCACACCCAGGGGAGCGGGAAAAGCCTGACCATGGTCTGGCTCACCAAATGGATACGGGAATACAATCCCAATGCCAGGGTCCTGATCATCACGGACCGGGAAGAGCTGGACGAGCAGATTGAAAAAGTCTTCAAAGGGGTTCGGGAAGATATTTACCGAACCCGGAACGGAAAAGACCTGCTCCATAAACTCAATGAGCCGTTACCGCTTTTGATGTGTTCCCTCATCCACAAATTCGGGGGCAGGGAAGAAGTGGATGAAACCGATGTGGACGCCTTTGTGAGGGATCTGAACCGCGGCATTCCATCGGATTTTAAAGCCAAAGGCGATCTGTATATATTTGTGGACGAATGCCACCGGACCCAGACAGGCAAGCTGCATCTGGCCATGAAACAGTTTCTGCCGGATGCCTTATTTATCGGTTTTACAGGGACCCCGTTGTTAAAATCAGACAAACAGACCAGTCTCAAGGTCTTTGGCCGGTATATCCACACCTATAAATTTGATGAGGCCGTAAACGACAAGGTGGTTCTGGATTTGCGGTATGAGGCCAGGGACATTGAGCAGAAAATCACATCCCCGGAAAAGATCGATGAATGGTTTGAACTCAAAACCCGCGGCCTTACCGATTTTGCCAAGATCGAGCTGAAACAGAAATGGGGAACTCTGAAAAAAGTCTTCAGCTCCAAATCCCGGCTGGAAAAAATCGTTCTGGATATCATGCTGGACATGGAGAAAAAAGAACGCCTGCAAAACGGCCGGGGCAATGCCATGCTGGTTTCAGACAGTATCTATAATGCCTGCCGGTATTATGAACTGTTTCAGGATGCAGGCCTGAAGAACACGGCGATTATCACCTCCTTTGTTCCCACCCATTCCGACATTAAGGGCGAAGAAACCGGAGAAGGGTATACGGAAAAACTTCAGCGATTTGAGATTTACCGGAAAATGCTGGCCGCCTATTTTAACGAAAATCCTGATACAGCGCTCAGGAAGGTGGACCAGTTTGAAAAAGAGGTTAAAAAGAAGTTTGTGGAAGAACCCGCTCAAATGAAATTGCTGATTGTTGTGAATAAACTCCTCACCGGGTTTGATGCGCCGTCGGCCACTTATCTGTATCTGGATAAAAAACTCAAAGATCACGGGCTGTTCCAGGCCGTCTGCCGGGTCAACCGGCTGGACGGGGATGATAAGGAATATGGGTACATCATTGACTATATGGATCTATTTAAAAGTCTTGAGACGGCTTTTACGGATTATACCTCTGAGGTATTCAGCGGTTATGAAGCATCCGATATTGAAGGCCTGTTAAAGGACCGGCTGCAAAAAGGCAGGGAAAGGCTGGAGGATGCCCTGGAATCCATCAAGGCCTTGTGCGAACCGGTTGACCCGCCCAGAGACACCCTGGCCCATATCCGATATTTCTGCGGAGCAGACACTAAAAATCCGGATAAGCTCAAAGATACCGAACCCAGAAGGGTTTCCCTGTACAAGCTGACCATCGCACTGATAAGGGCCTATGCCAATATCGCCGATGAAATGAATGCAGCAGGCTTTACCGACAAAGAAGCGGAACAGATCCGGAACGACATCCGGCATTTTGAAATCCTGAGAAAAGAAATCCAGCTTGCAAGCGGGGATTATATTGATCTTAAGCAATTTGAGCCTGCCATGCGGTATTTGATAGACAGCTATATCGGTGCTGAGGAAGGACGTTTGCTCGCTGATTTTGATGACATGAGTCTTGTGGAATTGCTGGTCAAAAAAGGAAAGGATGCCATCCATGATCTGCCCGAAAATATCCGGAACAATAAGGAAGCCATGGCCGAAGTCATAGAGAACAACCTGCGGAAAGTCATCATTGAAGAACGCCCCACCAACCCCATGTATTATGAAAAAATGAGCGTGCTTCTGGATGAGCTTATCCGGCAACGCAAACAAGCCGGTCTGGAATATGAACAATATCTGAAGAAAATCATTGCCCTTTCCGGAAAAGTTCAGAAACCGGACACTGATCCTGAATATCCGTTTTCCTTGAATACAAATGCAAAACGGGCCTTGTATGATAACCTCGGCAAAAATGAAACCATTGCCAATGAACTGAACCACAGAATCCTGGCCACAAAGAAAGACGGGTGGCGAGACAATATACAAAAATCAAAAGCCGTCAAATATGTCATAAAAGAAGTCTTTGACGAGTTTGATGTAAAACAGCCGGACCCGGAATACATCTTCAATCTGGTTAAAAATCAAAGAGATTATTAATGGAGCAGATCCTTATCCGCAATATAAAAATCGATGTGGTTCGCAAAGACATCAAAAACATCCATCTGGCCGTTTATCCGCCAAGCGGAAGGGTGCGCATTGCAGCACCGAAAGACATAAATGACGATACCATCCGCCTGTTTGCCGTTTCCAAATTAGGCTGGATCAAACAGCTCCAACGAAAATTTGAAGGCCAGGAAAGAATTCCCCCAAGAGAGTACAAAAACAGGGAGAGCCATTATTTCCAAGGCAGAAGATACCTGCTCAACATTATTGAAAAAGATGGGCCGCCCAAGGTCATCCTGAAAACCAAAACTTATATTGACCTTTATTTAAGGCCGTTGACCCCGGTTAAAAAACGACATGAGATCATGACGGAATGGTATCGGGCGGAATTGAAACAACAAATTCCTGCAATCATTGAGAAATGGGAAAAACAACTGAATATAGGTGGGACCGGCTGGCAGGTCAAACAGATGAAAACCAAGTGGGGGTCCTGCAATATTGAAAAAAAAAGAATATGGGTCAATCTTGAGCTGGCAAAAAAGCCTTCCGGCTGCTTGGAATATATCATTGTGCATGAAATGGTTCACCTGATGGAACGGCATCACAATGAACAATTTCTCTATTACATGGACAAATATCTGCCAAACTGGAAGCAGTTGAAATCAGAGTTAAACAAGCTGCCGGTAAGCCATGCGGATTGGAATTATTGAATCAATACCGCCACTTCATGATACCAAGACCATAAATATTGGCCAGAAAGGCGATGGCGTAAAGGCTGATGATGGTAATCACAGGAATATCGCCATGTCAACGGCCATTGCATATTTTCAGAAATATGCGGGTTCTCAGATCACCTGACAGCGCAGATCATGAAAAATCCGTTCAAAGGAATCTGGATGGTTCTGCCTGATTTTTTTGACCTGCTCTTCCACAAATGAACTCGTTTCCCATGTCTGCCAGGTTTCTGTAATATCCCAGGCGCCTTCCCAGGATAAAATGAATCTGATCCGCTTCATTCAAAGATAGGAATTGATCCAGGACGGTCAGCAGGCGATCCTTGTCCTGGGGCAGTTGACCCCGGACTTCAAGAAGCAGGTCCACACTGTGGTGGTTGGCATAATGGCTGGTGATACCGTCAAGGGTTGAGAGAAGCAGTCGCTGTTCTGCAATCATCTGGGTTTCCGTGGGCAGGGTGAATGTTTTTTCTGCCATTTGCCGGTCCAGACCGGAACCGGGTTTGACCCCGATGGTCAGGAGCCGGATATGGTTGGGGTTGATGATGTTCAGTACCTTTGCCGTTTCCATGGCATGGATATCCGACAATTCCGTTCCCCCGAGCCCCAGGATGATGAACTGAGTCGTGTCCATTCCAACGTCTGCCGCCATGCGGGCGGATGTGATGATGGATTCCGGGGTGATGCCTTTTTTGACTTTTTCAAGAACCTTTAGTGAGCCGGATTCCATGCCACAATAGAGTTTGTTCAGTCCGGCATCACAGATCTCCTTCATGTCAGCGGGCGTTTTTTTCACCATGGTCTGGGCTCTGCCGTAGGAACTGATGCGCTTTAAAGAGGGGAAAGCCTCTTTCAGTGCAGTCAGGACATAAAGCAGATCCTTTGTTTTCATGACAAAACTGTCCCCGTCCTGGAGAAAGCAGGTTTCAAATGGATGTCCATCAAAATAGGCCTGGGCCGATAGAATATCTTTTTTGATTTCTTCCACGGTCCGTAGGGAAAATTTCATATCCTTATACAGAGAGCAGAAGGTGCAGCGGTTCCAGGGACAGCCCCGGGTGGTGCGGATCAAAAGGCTGTCGGCTTCATCTACGGGTCTGATGGGGCCTTGTTCAAAGGGTATGGAATTCATCGAGCCTCCAGGGAAATCAGGTTCAGGGTAAACTTAATGGAAAAAAGATAACCCTACCTGTGCCATTGTAAAGCCGATCCCCTGAATAATTCTTGATATTTGACCCGGAGTGGTGTATCCGGCAGTGTGTTTTAACCGATGTCCCAAGAGAAAACGATGCTTGTATTAATTTCCATTGGTCTTCTGTCCGGCCTTTTTTTCAGCTCATCCTTTATTCTCAACCGCATGATGAGCCTTGAGGGAGGCCACTGGGTGTGGTCGGCAAGCCTCCGGTATGCCTTCATGATCCTTTTGCTGGCCGGGATGATCTCACTCTTCAAAGGCCCGGGCACCATCAGGGGGCTCATCCGGGTTTTTTTCAGGAACTGGAAATTCTGGACTCTTGCCGGCAGCATCGGTTTCGGCGGGTTTTATTCGCTTCTCTGCTTTGCTGCGGATTATTCACCCGGCTGGGTCATTGCCGCCACCTGGCAGATGACCATCATCGCCACCCTTGTGGTGCTGGTCGGATTTGGAAGGTCTTTTCCAAAAAAAATATGGATGTTTTCTTTTGTTGTCTTTACCGGCGTTCTCATGATCAATCTGAACCATGCCCGGATGACCTCTGTCAAAGAAATCCTCATGGGAGCGATTCCGGTTCTCCTGGCTGCCTTCTGCTATCCTGTGGGAAATCAGGTCGTCTGGGAAGCCACCAGGGGAAACCCATCCCTGCCCAGGATTGACGACCCCCTGGTGCAGAACCCGTTTCACAAAGTCTTTTTAATGTCCCTGGGTTCCGTTCCCTTCTGGCTTCTGCTCATTGTCCTTGTCCGGCCGGGACTTCCTTCCCAGGGCCAGATGATCCATACCTTTCTGGTGGCGGTTTTTTCCGGGGTCATTGCCACGAGCCTGTTTCTGGCAGCAAGAAATAAATCGGCAAGGCCCAGCGAGCTGGCTGCTGTGGATGCCACCCAGTCCAGCGAGGTCATCTTCGCCCTGATCGGTGAAATCTTCATCCTGAATTCGCCCTTGCCCGACGGAGTTTCCATGGCCGGGATGGTGCTTGTTTTTTTCGGACTGGCGTTGTTTATCCGATTCCAGGACCTGTGAGGGTGCTTTTTCCCCCTGAAACCGGCATAACGCTGATTCTTGTGCCGATCCTTTCCTTTAAGGCCGGGACATGGGAGATAATGCCGATGAGCTTGCCCTGCCGATGCAGCCCGGCCAAGGCTTCCAAGGCGGTTTCAAGGGCATCCTCATCCAGGGTGCCGAACCCTTCGTCCAGAAACAGGGAATCCACCCGGACCTTGCGGCTTGCCATATTGGAAAGACCCAAAGCCAAAGATAGGCTCACAATAAAGCTTTCGCCCCCGGACAGGTTTTTAGTGGAACGGATTTCACCGGCCTGGTAATTGTCCACGATGTTCAGCTCCAGGGGCTGAATCTCATCCCGGATCAGAAGATAGCGGTCCGACATCTTTTCAAGCTGCCGGTTGGCATGGGCCACCATGACCTCAAAGGTCAGGCCCTGGGCAAAATTCCGGTATTTCTTGCCGTCGGCAGACCCGATAAGCCCATGAAGGCTGTCCCATCTGGCGCATTCGGTTTTCTGAAGGTCAATGAGCTGTTTTTTCCGTGATAATTTTTCCTTAGCCGATGCATTGTCAAAGAGTTTCTGTTTGATGGCGCCGATTTCCTCCCCAAGGTTTTTCAGGGATTCCTGGATGGCAGCCGCTTCTTTTTTCAAGTCATCCGGCGATTGATCCGTTAATTTTTTTTCCGTTTCAATCAAAAGCCGCTTTTCCCGGTCGTTTTTTCTTGCTGTAATTTCCATACTGCTTTGATCGAGCTTTCCCGCTCTTTCCGAGAGCCTCTGTCTTTCATCCGGGGAAAGCCTTAGGGAAAGAAAAACTTCCCCATTCTCAAAACCGGATGCCCGGCAGGTTTGAAGAAAAGACGCATCAAGGGAAACAAGTTCGGATTGACGTCTTTCCGTGGTTTCTTTCAGGGCTGCGATGCGGGTCATACCTTCCCTGAGGGCTTCTCTGATGCCATCCCGATCCTTTCTTGCGGTTTTGACCGATGTCTCGGCTTCTTCACCCTTTTTTTCCAGCCTTGCTTCTTCCGTATCCGGGATTTTGCCGCCATAGCATTGGATCCGGTCCGATGTCAGCCGTTCAACCTCTTTCTTTTGATCCACGCCCTTTGCCTTGACCTCGTTCACCCGGTCTTCAAGGGCTTGAATGACCTTATCCATTCCGGATATCCCGGCCAGAAGCTCGATCTGCAGTTTCTCAATGCCGGTTTTTTGATCCCGGCGGTCCTGGAAATTTTTCTGCCGGGTTTTCAGGATTGCCATCAGAGCATCAGGACCTGTATCCGGAATCCTGTCAATGCCGAAGGGCTGAAGATTGAGGATAAGGGCCTCCTTTTGCCGGGCAAGCTCATCTGAAATTATGCGGAACTCTTTTTCAGACCGCTCGATGGCGGTTTTGATGTCATCTTCCCGATGCTGAACCAGAACCCCTTGTTTCTCAGCTCCCATCAAGGCCAATCCCGAGGCTTTTTCCAGGGCTTCCCTGTCTTTCAACCGTTTTTCCAGATCTTCGGCCCTTTTTATCAGGCTTGAGAGAAGACTGATGTTTTCTTCTGTCTGATCCGCCTGAGGAATATGGCCCAGGGCAAAGGGGTGAAGCAATGACCCGCAAAGGGGACAGGGACTGTTGTCCTTTAAATTTTCCCGTTCCTGTTCAAGGCTCTGAATCTTTCTTAAATAAGCCATCTCGCGCAGAAGGCCTTCATGCTCGGCCCGGTATTCCCTGAGCAGTCGGCCTTCCAAAAGAATTTCCATCTCTCTTTTTGTGTCGCCCACGGCTTTAAGGGAAGCATCATGCTTTTCTTTAAAACTTTGCCGGACATCGGCCTGCTGTTGACACTGCATCTTTGCTGCTTCGAGTGAGTGCTTAAGCCCGGACACCTCCTTTTTCATGGCTGCCTGTTTTTCCCCGGCGGCCTTAAGGGTCTTTACCTGCTCTGTGATCCCGGTGAGCCGGGTCAAAAGCTCGGCATCACCGCTATGGGTTAAAAGATAAGTGTTCACCTCTGAAAGTGTCTTCTCGGCCAGGGCCAGTTCCTGAGCTGTTTTTTTCCGAAGCTCTTTTTTCCCCGCAATCTCAGCTTCAATCGTCTGGTGTTCTTCGGCAAGGGTTTTTAAAAACGCTTTTTTTTCTGAAATCCGGAAATCCAGGGCCCTGACCTCTTTGATCAGGGAGAGTTCCTTTTTCCCTTCCGCCTTAAATGAAAAGAGGTCCGATTCAGCTTTATCCAGGGCGATCTGTCTTATTTCAAGGGCTTTTTGCCTTTCAGGAATCAGGGCCTGTGTTTTTGAAAGGGCGTCAAGATCAGACTTCTGCTGATCCCGATGGGACTTAAGCGTGGCATAGAGGCTGTCCAGTTCTGCAGCTTTA
Source organism: Desulfobacula sp. (assembly GCA_020048635.1). Lineage (GTDB taxonomy): Bacteria > Desulfobacterota > Desulfobacteria > Desulfobacterales > Desulfobacteraceae > Desulfobacula. The sequence continues at coordinate 8,005 of JAIFMF010000027.1, forward strand.
TTGGCCTCCTGTAATTTTTTGCGGTCCGACTCAAAGGCCTTTAATGCTGCGGAAAGTTTTTCCGACTCCGCCTCAATGGATAAAAGTTCGCTTTTGAGGGTATCCATCCCGGTCAGCCAGAGGATGGCAGCCTGAATTTTATTATTTTTCTGCCCTGATATTTTTTCTGATTCTTTTTTCTTTTCAAGGTCCTCAAGGATAAAAGTCTCTTCCTCATCGCTCAAGAGGATGATCCCGGTGGTTTCCGCCGTGAGAAGCGCCAGTTTTTTATGCTCATCGGTTTTTCTCAAATGAACCAATTTTGAAATCTCACTGTAAACCGCCGTGCCCGTGATCTGTTCCAGAATGGGAGACCGGTCGTCCGGGGATGCGGCCAGAAATGCGGCAAATCCGCCCTGGGCAAGGAGCATGGACCGTGTAAACCGGATAAAATCCATGCCCGTGGCCTGTTCAATCCGTATTGCCACTTCCCGTTTGCCCGATTCCAGCACTTTGCCGGTGTCTGCGTCCGTGATCTCATGCTTTGCATCCTGGAGGTTGCCGTCGGGTTTTTGCCCGGCCCGTCTCTGGCTCCAGTGACATCTGAAACGCCCGGCCTGGGTTTCAAAGAAGACTTCGGCAAAGCATTCCCCGGTCCTGCGGGACATGACTTCGTTGCTGGTTTTGGTGATAAGATTCAAGCGCGGCGTTCTGCCGTAAAGGGCAAGGCAGACCGCATCCAGAAGGGTGGATTTCCCGGCGCCGGTGGGTCCGATGATAGCAAAAATCCCGTCCTGAACATATTCAGGTGCGGTAAAATCAATTTGCCACTGGCCATAAAGGGAGTTCAGGTTCTTAAATCTGAGACCCAGAATTTTCACAATCTCTCCCCTTTATTCAGCATTCATATCCTGTTCGTACAGCATGGCCAGGGTTTCCTGATAAGCCTGGATCAGGGATGGACGTTTTTCCGCCTCTACTTCATAGGTGTCCAGCAGGCGCTCAAACACATCAATGATGCTCAGATTGTCCAGTTCCTCTTCCGCCTCTTTTTTTTGGAGAACCCGGTCCATGGCCTGCCGGTTTCGGATGCGGCGGATTTCAATGCCGGTGTCGGCCACAGCCTCTTCCATCCGGAGCCGTAAATCGGGGACCACATCGCGGCCCGTATATTCAATTTCCAACCAGGCCCTGCTTTTTTGGACCTTGAGCTCAAACAGACGACCCAGGATTTTCTCCATGTCTCCGGAGATTCTTTCCAGGACTTGAAAACAGGGGATGGGAGGCTCACTGATATCCGAAGTCCTGCCCTCAAATTCAACCAGGATTACCTTCTTTTCCCGGCCTGCCTCACCAAACCCCATGGGAATGGGTGAACCCGAATACCGGATATGATGTTCTCCGCCCACTGTCTGTGAAAGGTGCAGATGACCCAGAGCCACATAATCAAATCCCGAAGAAAAAATTTCCTTTCCCACATGGGCCAGGGACCCGATATACAGCTCTCGTACACCGTCTCCTTCGACGGTTCTGCCGCCTGAGGCGAAAAGATGCCCCATGGCCACAACCGGAATTTCTCCGCAGATTTTTTGTTTTTCTTCCGCCAGTCTTGACACTTCTGCATAATGGGTTTCGATTCCCCGGATGAGCTGGATATTCTTATCATCCAGACTTTCCCCGGCCTCTGCAACCCGGATATCCCGGTCTCTCAGATAGGGCACGGCGCAGACAACGGCTTCAGGCCTGTCTGAAGAGTCTTTCAGAACAATGACCTCATCTTCCGGGTTCCCGGTAAAAGAACCCACAACATGAACATGCAAAACCTTCAGAACCTCTTTCGGGGCATTCAAAAATGAAGGGGAATCATGATTGCCCGCAATGATGACCACATGGCGGCAGCATGAAGCCGATACCCGGCACAGAAATCCGTAATACAGCTCCTGGGCCCGGTTGCTCGGCGTGCCCGTATCAAAGATGTCCCCGGCCACGAGAAGCGCATCAATTTTATGCACCTCAATGAATCTGGCCAGCCAGTCAAGAAAAGTTGAAAATTCATCATAGCGCTTGCGGCCATACAGCGACCGGCCGATATGCCAGTCTGAGGTGTGAAGAAATTTCATAACCCCTTTCATATTCAGGAAACAGGATCTCTTTCCTTCCGGATAGTGGTGTGAAGAGTTTCAAAATCCTGTGGCACCTGGCCCTGATCTTTTCTGTAGCTAATCTTCAAGGCATCAAAATCACATTTTAAGGCACAGACCCCGCAGCCGATACACCAGTTCTGATCCACTCTGGCCGCCCCGTCTTCAAGGGTGATGGCGGCCACGGGGCAGATATCCAGGCAGGCGCCGCAGCCGACGCAGAGATCAGGATCGGTTTCCCGGACAAAATAGACAGCCATGAGTTCGTCTCTTGGAATCTTTCTTCTTCGGATCATGCCGACATTCCAGCAGGAACAGCCACAGCAGTTGCAGTTATGCTTGATTTTACCAGCGGCATTGTCCACAAAATGCACAAGCCCTGCCTCAGCCGCGCCTTTTACAATCTTTCCGGCCTCTTCACGGGTGATTTCCCGTCCAAGGCCCTGGTCGATAAGATAGGCTGCCATGTCATCAAATTTAAGACAGACTTCCAGGGGATGCTCACAGGCCCTGTCCATTAGGCCTGCCTGTACCCGACAGGGACAGTGGGCCACGGCAAACCGTTCAGCATTGTCGAGCACAGTGTCCATCATATCATGGGGAAAAACGGCCTGAACCTCTGGTTTCAGTGACTGATGAACCGGGATATAGCGGTAGGCTTTTGTACTCTTTCCGCCAAAGGCTTCCAGGGTTACCTTGCGGTTGAAATATTTCATCACAAGTTTTGTCATTTTCAGGGCAAAAGGGGTGTTTTTCCCATCCCAGAAAAAGGACTGGGGAAATCCAAACCCTGCCTGGTGAAGGGCGTAGCCTTTTTCTTTATTCTGACTCAGGCCTTTAAATATGAGTCTTCTGTTCGCAAGAGTTTCAAGATTTTTAGCAATATGTTCCAGGTCCATGCCCGTTTCCCGTGCCAGCTCTTCCGGTGTTACCGGCGTTAAGGGGATGTTGACGGCCGGGAGCAGGAGGGCAATTTTCGCTTCTTCTGCTGAAAAATTTTCCTTTAGAATATCCACAAGACCGTCCGTAAGGGGCAATCCCATCATGGACAAATGTCTTGCCAGGTGTGCGTGAATCGTATCATCCATAAACCGTTTTTTATCTCAGCTCCTCTTTTTTTTTATAATTTCAGCACTGTTTTAAAGGCTTTTCCAGGGCCATCAATCTGAAGAACCGGAAAAAGGATACTGAAAACAGCTCCTTTCCCTTTTGTACTGGTGACACTGACAGCGCCCTTATGGTGTTTTACAATCCCGTGAACAACGGCAAGGCCCATACCGGAACCTTTTCCAACCTCCCTGGTTGTAAAATACGGATCAAAAATCCTGTCCAGATTTTCAGGATCAATCCCCGGTCCGGTGTCCATTATTGCAATTCTGACATATCGGCCAGGTGAAAGATTTGGGTATTGCAGGGCATGGTCTTCTGTGAGATCCATCTCCTCCGCACTGATTTCAATGACTCCACCCGTCATTTCCATGGCCTGAGAAGCATTGGTGCAGACATTCATCAATACCTGCCTGATCTGAATCGGATCTGCAGCAATGGATATTTCAGCATTCGGAAGGTTATGCCGGATATCGATGGTCGAAGGGATTATGGATCTTAAAAACCGGGCCTCATCTTTTATGACCAGAACAATATCGAGGGGTTTTAGATCCTGTCTTGTTTCCCTGCTGAAATTGAGCAGTTGTTTAACCACATCGGCAGCCCGGAGGCTGGCTGATTTGATCCTTTCAAGATAGGTGTATAAAGGATTGTCCCGCCTGATTTCATCAATTGCGAGTTCGGTGTTCCCCATGATGATATACAGAAGATTATTAAAATCATGGGCTATCCCGCCAGCCAGTGTACCGATGGATTCCATTTTATGAGCCTGTCGAAGCTGCTTTTCCAGTTGTCTCCGGTCTGAAATATCCCTTGCAATCCCTCGGAATCCGGTTCCCTTGCCGTTCTGATCTTTAATCAGGGATACCGCCGTCTCCACATAACAGACAGACCCATCCTTTCGAATCAGTTGCCAATCCAGGACTTTTGTCGGTATCCCAGTACGAAATACCTGGCTAAAGGTATTAAAAATCATTTTGGCATTGCCCCTGTCCATATATTCCCGGTTGTTCATTCCCATCAGCTCTTGTCTGGAATACCCGAGTATCCGGCACATGGAATCGTTAAAAAAGGTATAATTCCCCTGGACATCGACTTCGAAATACCCGTCTTCAATACTTTCAAGGATATCGCTGTATTTTTCTTCAGCCCGGGTTCTGTCTTTTATTTCCAACCCCAGTTTCACCTGTTCTTTTTTCAGAGATAAAGAAAGTTGTTTTTCCTTTTCATGGGAAACCGTCAAGCCTCGAACCAGAGCGGCAACAGAAATGGCGGAAAGGGAATTTAAAAACAGAAAATTAATGCCTGCCACAATCATGAGTCGTTCAGATTTGAAAAAAGGAAAGTCCCCTCCGAATTTGCCATGGATCATGAGATATCCGATGACAGCCATAGTCACCATGTTTACAAGCAGAGCAAAAATGGCGACCCTGGGGCCGAAAAGTATTCCGGCGAGAACGGCAAAACAGAAAAGCCATGCAGGTCCTCCGCTTAACGGCCCCACGGAAACAGTAATGACAACACCGATAATATAGACGAACAGCAATGAAAAAACAGCCCGAACCGTATATCCGATCTGCGGCAGAAATAAAAGGGCTGCACCGGCTGACCAGATAAGGCTATCCCAGAACATCAGCCCCCAGAACCTGTTTTCAATGGCCATGGGGAACATGGAAATCAAAACAAAAAAACCAACGGCAACCCCGAAAAAAAGAATGGTGGAAAGAATCCGATTCCGCCAATAGGAAAGGCTGTCCATTTCCGAAATTCCTTCCGGAAGAATTCTTTTCATTATACCGTCACGTAAGCGCTTGAACATCATCGTCCCTTATCCGATTTTCTCAACCCGCACCGAACATACCTTCAACTCCGGGATCTTGGCCACTGGATCCATGGCAGTATTGGTAAGCCTGTTAGCAGCAGCTTCTGCAAAATGAAAAGGAATGAAAACCGTTCCCACCGGGATCCTTTTTGTCACCTCTGCCCTGACTTCAATTTCACCCCGCCGGGATCGCAAGCCCACCCTATCTCCTGTGAGAATATTGAATATTTTTGCATCCTGCACCGAGATTTCCATGATACATTCCGGAGCCAGTTGGGTCAACCCCGGAGATTTGCGGGTCATGGTGCCGGTATGATAATGATAAAGAATCCGACCTGTGGTCAGGATCAGGGGGAATTCGGCATCGGGATTTTCCTTAGGCCCTGCATAGGGGACGACATGGAATTTCCCCAACCCGCGGGTGAAACGATTTTTGTGCAGGTACGGGGTTCCTGGATGATCTTCGCTGACGCATGGCCATTGCAACCCTTCTTCTTCAATCCGTTCATAGGTGATGCCGGCATAGGACGGCGTAACGCGCCGGATTTCTTCAAAAATGGCTTCGGCATGGGGATACTGCAGGGGAACCCCCATCCGGGTTGAAATTTCCGAGATGATTTGCCAATCCGGTTTTGAGCGGCCCACCGGGTCTATGGCCTTTCTCACCCGCTGAATTCGGCGTTCGGTATTGGAAAAGGTTCCGTCCTTTTCGGCAAATGAAGCACCCGGAAGAACCACATCCGCAAGTCTGGCGGTCTCGGTGAGAAAAATATCCTGAACCAGAAGGAAATCCACTTCTTTTAGCGCATGAATGATGTGTTCTGAATCAGGATCAGACACCACTGGGTTTTCACCCATAATATATGCCGCACGGATGGTTTTTTCAGCCATGCCTTTGGTCATTTCCATAAGGGTCAAGCCCGGTTTATCAGGAATGCCCGTCACTCCCCATTCTTTTTCCAGGACGGCTCTTGCTTCCGGAGATGTCACCGGCTGATAGGCGGTAAACACATTGGGCAGTCCACCCATATCGCAGGCACCCTGGACATTGTTCTGTCCCCGGAGAGGATTGACCCCTGCTCCGGGATATCCGAGATTTCCGCACAGCATGGAAAGGTTGGCCAGAGCCTTTACATTGTCGGTGCCGTGGCTATGCTGGGTAATGCCCATAGTGTAGAAGATTCCGGCCCTTTCACTTGCATACAGCCGGGCAGCCACATACAGATCCTCTTTTGGAATTCCGGTAATTTTTGAAACAAAGTCCGGAGTAAAGGTTTCCAGGGATTTTTTCACTTCTTCAAACCCTTCGGTTCGCTTGGCCACGTAGTCTTTGTCATAGCGTTTTTCTGCAATAATGATGTGCATGAGTCCGTTGATCCAGGCAATATCGGTTCCGGATTTCTGTCTGAGCCAACAGGTGGCAAACTCGGTCAATTCAATTTCCCGGGGATCTGCCACAATGAGTTTTGCACCATGATGTTTTACAGCCCGTTTAATGGCCGCACCGATAATCGGATGATTTTCGGTGGTGTTAGAACCGGTGACCAGAATGATTTTGGTATGTTCGATTTCCTCAATGGAATTTGTCATTGCTCCGCTTCCGAAGGCTGCGGCCAGACCGGCCACGGTGGAGGAATGTCAGAGACGGGCGCAATGGTCTATGTTGTTGGTTTTCAGCACCGCCCTTGCAAATTTGCCCATCAGGTAATTTTCTTCATTGGTTGCCCTGGCCGATGTCAACACCGCCATGGCATCCGAACCATGTTGACCCAGAAGTTCCTTAAAGCGGGTTGCTACAACATCCAGGGCCTCATCCCACGAGGCCTCGGTCAATTGCCCGTTCTTTCGGACCAAGGGCTGTTTCAACCGGTCCGGGTGCTGGATAAAATCAAATCCGAACCGTCCTTTGACACAAAGATGACCGAAATTCGGCGGGAAAGTCGCCCCATTGACCCGCAAAATCCGATCCTCTGCTTTTTCAAGATAAATCTGGCAGCCGACACCGCAATAACCACACGTGGTTTTAACCTGCTCAAGCTTAAAGGGGCCGGGAAGACCCGGACTTTTCTGATTCAATGCACCGGTGGGGCAAAACCCCACGCATAATCCGCAGGATACGCACCGGTCATTAATGGCCGGAACCGGCAAAATGGCGTAATCCGGCAAATGGGTCGGAGTGGCCTTGAATTCAAAGGCGTTCTGGATCTGGTGGGTGGAACATGAAAGCACGCATTGTTCGCAGGCAATGCACTTATTCGGATCAATGCTGATGAATGGGTGCTTATCCTCCAGAGGAAATATTCTTTTGCCGGGCATATCCAGCGCACTGACATCAATGTTGTATGCCTTGGCAAATTCTCTCAGACGGCATTCAAAGGCATCCATGCATCCGCAGGAAAGGCAGCGGATGGATTCAGTAAGAGCCTCATCCTGTGAAATCGTGGCCTCTACTTCCAAAAAATTCAGTTCTCGCTCAGGCAGGGGAAGATGGGCTAAAGACACCCTGGACGCTTTGACAATCCCTTCAAAATTGATCGCATCTACATCTTTCAGTTTTTTGCCTCTGCTGATATTAAACCCCCGGGTGACCGGCACAAATGCTTCTTTAGAAAGGTACTGATGAATGGATACTGCCGCCCGTCTCCCGTCTGCAATGGCCTGGATCACGGTTTGCGGGCCGCGCAAAAGATCGCCGCCCACAAACAGATCGGGAATCGAACTCTGCAAGGTATCGAGATCAGCCATTGGCATGCCCCATTGGGTCATATTAAGGGATTTTAAATCCGGGTCAAGTCCAAACGGGGTTAAATCCGTGGACTGGCCAATGGCAATGATCATCAATTCAGCCTCCATCCGGGTTTCTGAGCCGGGAATGGGAACGGGCCTTGCCCTGCCGCTGCCATCGGCTTCTTTGAGTATATTCCGGATGAATTCAAGGGCTTCAAATCGCCCGTCCTTTGACATCACCTGGGTCGGGGATACCAGAAATTCAAATTGAACCCCTTCATGCTCTGTAGCAGAGACTTCTTCATGATGGGCCGGCATTTCAGCGCGGGATCGACGGTAAAGAAGGGTCACTTTTTCAGAACCGAGCCTGAGCGCGGTCCGGGCAGCGTCCATGGCGGCATTGCCCCCGCCGATGACCAATACTTTGCCTTTGCACTGCACCGGATGGCCAAGGGCATTTTTCGATAAATAATCCAGGGCCGAGATGATGCCGGGCTGATCTTCCCCGGGCAGGCCCAATCGGGTTCCTTTCCAGGACCCAATAGCGAGAAAACTTGCTTCATATCCTTTTTCCCGCAGGCCTGCCAGAGTGAAATCTTTACCCAAACGTTGATTCAGTCTGACATCAACCCCCATATCCAGCAGCTCTTGAATTTCTTCATCCAGGATGGCTTTGGGAAGACGATACTCGGGAATGGCATAGCGGAGCAAACCTCCCAGCTTGGGCAGGGCTTCAAAAATGGCGACCGAATGCCCGTATAGACGCAGATAATAGGCACAGGCAAGACCGCCGGGACCGCCACCGATGACGGCAATGTTGTGGCCGCTGTCAGGCGGAACAGGGGGTTTTACAACGATCCCCCGGAGCTGTGCATAATCCGCCACAAACCGTTTCATGGGATTGATGGCCAGGGGTTCGTCCACGCAGTTTCGACGGCAGGCATCTTCGCAGGGGTGAGGGCAGACCCTTCCCACGGAAAGGGGGAGCGGGTTTTTCTCTTTGATCAGCTTCAGGGCGCCAATATATTCCCCCTTGGAGATATGGGCAATATAGCCCTGAATATCTAGACCGGCCGGGCAGGTCATGGAACATGGAGCGATACAGTCTCCATATTGCCGTTGCAGCAGATATTTTAAAACTCCCTGCCGGGATTCGACAACTTTGGAAGATTCCGTCTGAATGTTCATCCCTGCTCTAACCGGTGTAGCACAGGAGTTTATGAGAAATTCCTCTCCTTCGATCTCAACAGTGCAAATTCCACAGACTTCCGACGGTTTGAGCAGAGGGTGATGACAAAGTGTCGGGATGGAAATCCCTGCACCTGTTGCAGCTTCCAGAATGGTCATGCCTTCTTCGACACTGATCTTTTGACGATTAATAGTAAGATTTATTTTTGTCATAGCCGTAATACACCGGCTCCACTGTTTAAAGAAAAAATCTCATAATGGGGTGTAACTATTTTTAGTATTCTATATCAAATCACTTGTCCATAACAAGGTCATTTTGGTTCTGTGATTCAAAAAGTGTTTTCACAAAATTGAAATCAGTGGCATATTTAGTTTATGAACCTCAAGTCGTTGTCTTGAAAATACCTATTTCCAGCAGGGATCATATCAGGGATGGAAGCCTCTCCCCATAAAAAACCCCATCCCCTTGACTAATTGACTATTTTTCTTCATTAATAGGCCATATTATTTGACTCTGATTGGAATTTAAGAAAATAAAAGGAGACTCCATGTCAAAAGGAAAAGTTGTTCTTGCCTATTCAGGCGGACTTGATACCTCCGTCATACTGAAATGGCTTTTAGAACAAGGGTATGACGTATATGCCTATATGGCCGATATCGGCCAGAAAGAAGATTTTGAAGCAGCCGAACAAAAGGCGCTGAAGATCGGTGCAAAAAAAGTGTTTATCGTGGACATGAAAAAAGAATTTGTCACGGATTATATCTTTCCCGTCTTTAAAGCCAATACCATTTATGAAGGCCGGTACCTTCTCGGAACCGCCGTTGCAAGGCCGCTGATTGCCAAAAAACAGATCGAGATTGCAAAGGAAGTAGGGGCTGAGTTTGTTGCCCATGGCGCAACCGGTAAAGGAAACGACCAGGTCAGGTTTGAATTGTCCTATTATGCCCTGAACCCGAGAATCAAGGTTATTGCACCGTGGAAAAATTCAGAATTTTTAAATACCTTCAAAGGCCGGACCGATCTTCTGGCCTATGCTGAAAAACACGGCATCCCGACCAAGCAATCGGCATCCAAACCTTACAGTGAAGATGACAACCTGCTGCACATTTCCCATGAAGCCGGTATTCTTGAAGATCCGGGCCATGAATGTGAAGAAAGTATTTATTCTCACACCGTTGCCCCGGAAAAAGCACCGGATACCCCGACAAAAATAAAAATCGAATTCAAGAACGGCATTCCGGTCAAGGTGACCAACCTGAATAACAACACGGTCAGGACCGATCCCCTTGAGTTGTTTGAATATCTTAATCAGTTGGGTTGTGAAAACGGGATCGGCAGGCTGGATATGGTTGAAAACCGGTTTGTGGGTATCAAATCCAGGGGAGTATATGAAACTCCCGGCGGTACCATCCTCCATGTGGCGCACAAGGATATTGAAGGCATTGCCATGGACCGGGAAGTCATGCGTCTTCGGGATATGCTGTCCGCCAAATTTGCCGAGCTGGTGTATTACGGATTCTGGTTCAGCCCGGAAATGGAATTTCTCATGGTAGCCATCAACAAGAGTCAGGAAGTCATTGACGGCGAAGTGACGGTAAAACTTTTCAAGGGCACGGCTTATCCTGTTGCCAGAACCAGTCCGTCTTCCCTGTACAACCAGGATCTGTCCTCCATGGACATTGCCGGCGGATACAACCAGGAAGATGCGGAAGGCTTTATCAAGATCAACGCCATCCGTCTCATGGCCCATAAAAACATCATGGATCAGAAAAAATAATTCCTTACAACCCGGCTGGAAAATAAATTTGGTTTTCCGGCCGGGGTCTTGCCCTATTTCCCGGCTATGGGTTCAACAAACTGAGATTCCGAATCCCAGGGAAACAGAATCCAGGTATCCTGGCTCACCTCCGTCACATAGGCATCCACCAGGGGTTTTCCCGCAGGCTTGGCGTAAACTGTTGCAAAATAAGCCTCGGGCAGCATTTTTCTCACGATTTTTGCAGTGGAGCCTGTGTCCACCAGATCATCAATGATCAGCAAATCCTTTCCTGACCCTTCAATAGCCTTCAAAATTTTTGTTTGGCCCTGATCCTGCCAGTTGTAACTGGTAATACAAACCGTATCAATATGATGAATCCCGAGTTCCCGTGCAATAACCGCAGCCGGAACAAGACCGCCCCGTGTGACGGCAACAATGCTTTTCCAGGTCTGATGCATATCATGGAGCCGCCATGAAAGGGCCTTTGAATCCCTGTGAAGCTGCTCCCAGGAAATGGGATAATTGCGTCTGTATCTGTCCTCATCTTTTTCCATGGACTATAAATCCTCCAGTCATTCCTGTTTTTATAATTTTTGACTTTTTTCCGGTTTGGCTTTATTTTATCTTCAAGATATTAAAAGATAAAGGACAAACCTCTTGCAAGACATAAAAGAAAGATGCCTCTCCTGCGGCGGTAAACTCTATATCAAAAGAACCTGAACAAAGGTGTATTTCTGCTGCAGGTCCTGCGCAACAACATATCCTGAAGATAAATATAAAGACCTCATGGATGACTATCTTGAGGAACAGCTTGCCAATATCCCCATTAACAGGCTTTAACACGGAGAATTATGGATTATCAAGCCCTCTTTGCAGGCGGCCACGATGACCATAGGCAAACAGGTTGATACCATTCATGCCCTGTAGTGATTAAAATCTGCGCTTTCAAAACCCACATTATTGTGGTAGCCTTCCTTTTCACAAATTCATGCTCGGCAACCCATCTGGACAGGGAGATGTTATGACTGACTTTTGTTGGTGTGAAATGAACGCCAAAAAATGCTTTTTAAAAACCATTGCGCGCGCTTTTTTTATATTTTCTTGTATTTTCTTTTTGTTGTCTTCCCCGACCCAGGCCGCAATTTCAGATTCAACTGACAATGAATTTCCTATTTATCCGGCCATTAAACCCAATGTGGATTTCTGGGTCAGTATTTTCACTAAATATTCAAAATCCCACGGTGTTATCCATGATACCAACAATCTTTCCATTATTTATGAAGTTGTCCCCCTGGACTCATCGGAAACTGTGTCTGCAAGTGCATGCAATCAGAAAATAAAAGCTGCAGCGATTCAAAAATACAAAGAGATTCTGCTTAAACTTTCAAATGGAATAACACCCCTTTCCGACGAAGAAAATCGGATAGCTGCTTTGTTCGGGCCAAATGCAACCGCATCGGATTTTGAACTTGCCATTTCAAACATACGGTGCCAGACCGGGCTCAGTAAAGAATTCAAGGAAGGCCTCATCCGCGCAGGAGCCGTTCTGGATGAATTTAAAAGAATTTTCAAAGCTCATGGACTTCCTGTAGACCTTGTCTATCTCCCCTGTGTTGAATCTTCCTATAATTTCAAGGCATATTCCAAGCTGGGGGCTGCCGGTATCTGGCAGTTTACCCACAGCACAGGAAAAATGTATATGGAGATTGATTATGTTGTGGATGAAAGACGCGACCCCTATATTTCAACGGATGCAGCGGCCCGGCTCCTGAAAAAAAATTATGAGGTACTGGGGGAATGGCCTCTTGCCATTACGGCCTATAACCATGGGCTGACCGGTATGCTGCGGGCAAAAAACACAGCCGGAAATTATGAAAATATTTTCAAAACTTACCAGGGCCCCTCATTTAAGTTTGCTTCAAGAAATTTTTATTCTGAGTTCATCGCCGCCCGGATTGTTGCAAAAAATCATGAGAAGCATTTTGGAAATCTCAGATTTCAAAGTCCTGCCGCCTTTCAGATGGTCAAAACAAAGGGATATCTCATGGCAAAAGACCTGATGAATCTCTTCAACCTCAGTGCCGATGAAATTCAAACCCTTAACCCATCCTTAAGGCCTCCTGTTTTTACTGAACAGAAATATATCCCCAAAGGGTTCAGTCTCAAACTTCCAAAAACTTTTTCGGTATATGAAATAGATAACCGGCTGGCAAGCCTTTACAAAGGCGGTCAGAAACCCAGCAGATTCCATAAGGTCCAGAAAGGCGATACAATCAGTTCCATTGCAAGACTGCATTCCATCCGGCTGAACGAGCTGATCAAAGCAAATGATCTGGGCAACAAGACGAATATTGTTATCGGACAGAATTTAAGAATTCCGGTAAAAGATGAAATTATTATAGCAAAAAAAGAACCGGTAAGGACCAAAGCGTTAATCCCAGAGCTGCCCAAACCTGACCTGGAAAAACCTGACGTTGGAAAACCGGTCATAGAAAAACCAATCCAGGAAAAACCGGAACAGGAAAAAAAACCGGCTGACATTGATCTTAATCCCATGACCGGGCTTGACCCCATGATTGAAACCGGCATGGCCCAGGTTAATGAACCTTTGATCAATCCAGTTTTTGATGCCGTTGCCGTACCTGTGACAGAGGCAACTCCCGTTAATCCCAGGATTGACATGAACGACATAAGAATACTTCAAATTGAAAGAAAAGGGGGGTTCCCTATCGGTTTCATCAAGGTTGAAGCAGAGGAAACGCTGGGACATTATGCCGGGTGGCTGAAAGTCTCGGCCCTGGAAATCCGAAAACTGAATGGATTCAAGCCTAAAGACCCCATTTCCATTGATCAGAAGATTAAAATACCTTTAAACAAAATCACGGCTCAAGCATTTGAAGAACAGCGGTATGAATTCCATAAGGAAATGGAAGAGGACTTTTTTAGTAATTTTTCCATCCAGGGAGTCGAGACCTATGAAATTAAAAACGGGGATAATATCTGGCGGCTTTGCGCAAATGATCTTGAAGTGCCATTTTGGCTTTTGAAAACATATAATCCTGAAATCAATTTTAATTCACTTCAGCTTAAACAGAAAATAAAATATCCTATTATCAGTAAACTGAAAGCAACTTAAAAAGAGGGCTCTCCCGGGTGGATCAGTCGTCTTGATCCGCCTGAGCCTCTAATGGTAAAGTTTTTTACGGCACTGATCTTTTCATAGTCCTCTATTCTTATCATCTTTGCCGCTTCCAAGGCCTGGATTGATTCCGGCAATTTTGTTCATCCTCATTAACCGATACCTGTTCCCTCAAATACTGCTGGCATGTTTTTTCAAGAGCCCCCTGAATTGATCATAGGAAAGCCCAAGGGTTTTTGCTGCCGCTCTCTGATTATACCGACATTCTTTAAGGGTTCTCGACAGAATAACTCTTTCCAGATCCCCAATCGCTTCCTTGAAGGGCTTCTTGAAAATCTGATCCACGATATCGGTCAAATCTTCCAAATCTTTTTTTATCTCTCCTGTTTCAGACAAAAACATTTTCTGCCCTTCAGGCTTTTCCTTAAGCGGCTTTTTTCCCTTGTTTTCAAGACGGCCCCCAAAGTGAGAAGTAAAAGGGTTAAAGGAAATCTCTTCAATCTTGTGAGTCGAAGATTTATATACAGCACGTTCAATAACATTTTTCAGCTCCCTTATATTGCCCGGCCAGGGATAGGCTTCAAGGGCATGGGCAGCACTGCCGGAAATCTTTGGAATCTCTTCCCATCCAAGCTCATAGGCCATTCTTCCGGCAAAATGACGGGCAAGGATCAGGATATCCTCTTTCCTGTTCCGAAGCGGCGGCACATAGATCACCTCAAAAGAGAGCCTGTCCAGAAGATCCTGCTTGAACTCTCCGGACTGCACCATTTGCACCAGATCAGCATTGGTAGCCGCCACAATCCTGACATCCACATAAACCGAATCAGATGAACCCACCCGCTCAAAACTCCCATACTCCACAACCCGTAAAATTTTTTCCTGGACCTCCATGGGGATTGTCCCGATTTCATCCAGAAAAAGAGTTCCCTCCGAGGCTTTCTCAAACCGACCGGCCTTCCGGGCGACCGCACCGGTAAAGGCCCCTTTTTCATATCCGAACAATTCAGACCCGATAAGCCCCGGTGTTAACGATGAACAGTTCAACGTCACCAAAGGTTTTGACCATCGCTTTGATAAAAAATGGATTCGTGAGGCAGCAAGCTCTTTTCCCGTGCCTCTTTCTCCAATGATAAGAACCGGCCGGTCTATGGGTGCCACCTTGGATATCTGCTCCTGGAAATCAATAAACGCCTCCGACTGACCGAGCGCTTCCGGCATGGGATTAGATTTTTCTCTACCCTGGCCCTGATCCGATAAAATCATTTTCTCCTCCGAAAACATAAAAATACGGTTTTTATTTGTCAATCCGCTTGGAACCTGTTCGGATTCGGATGATCATTCAGGCTTAAGCCCGATATTGTATTCTTTCATTTTTTTATATAGCAGTGTTCTGTGTATCCCCAGAAGCTTTGCTGCCCTGGCCTTGTTATAATTTGTCTTGGCAAGGGCCTGATGAATGGTTTTTATCTGAGCCTGGCTTTGTGCATTTTTAAGAATGGGTTGCAAATTTTCTCCGGGAATCCGTGTGACATAATCCAATCTGAAAGGTAGGTCCCCCTTGTAAATGGTATTGTTTTCCGAAGAATACATGGCACGTTCCAGAACATTGGATAATTCCCGTGCATTTCCCGGCCAGCCATAATGTTCCAACTCCTTTTCAGCCTCTTTCTCTATGTCTGTTTGGGGGCGATTGGCAGCCAGCGTCATCTTTTTTAAAAGATGACGGGCAAGGGGGATGATATCCTTTTGCCTTTCTCTTAGAGGGGGGATATGGATGGGAATGACATTCAGGCGATAAAAAAGGTCTTTTCTGAATGCAAATCTTTCCATCAACACTTCAAGTTTTTGATTTGTGGCGCAAATCACCCGGAAATCAGACCGGATGATTTTTGTTCCACCGATCCTTTCAAATTCCTTGTCTTCAAGGACCCGAAGCAGCTTGGGCTGCATATCAAGGGGGAGATCACCGATTTCATCAAGAAAAATGGTACCGGTGTGTGCAAGCTCAAATTTTCCGGGTTTTCCCTTAACCTTGGCACCGGTAAAGGCGCCTTCATCATATCCGAATAATTCCGATTCTAAAAGATCCTTTGGTATTGCCGCACAGTTAATCCGCACAAAGGGGCTGTGCCGTCTTACACTTGCATTGTGAATGGCTTGGGCAAAAAGCTCCTTGCCTGTCCCGCTTTCTCCTGTAATCAGAACTGTAGAATCATTTAATGCCGCTTTCAGGGCTTCAGCCTTGAGATGGTTTATTTCATCGCTCTCGCCGATGATGCAGTTAAATGTATATTTGGTTGACCGAAGATCAAAGAGTTCTTTTTCAAACAACTGAACTTTTGACTCCAGCATGGATAATTTTGCCGCAAGCTCTTTTACCTCTTCAACAGTCTGAAACATAACCTGTCCATAAACTGAAATCACTTTACCATTTTTCTTGATGGGTATCCGCTGCACCACCATATCCTGCCCGTTGATGCGATGTGATGTATTGATTTCCGCCTTTCCGGTTTTTGCAACGATATGCATTCTTGTGTTTTCAATCACTTTTGTACAATGCCTGCCGATCTGAGCCTTTGGATCAAGGTTGAGGAACCGCCCGTAGGGTTTATTAAAATGCGTGACGTACCCGTCCGCATCCGTGATGAGAATTCCAGCATGGATATGATCAATAATGAGTTCATAAAGCTCGATTTTTTTCTGTAATTCCTTCATGGAATTCGCGTTTTTAGTATCTGCCATACGGATTCCCCCTTATGAATGATGATATCAAGCAATTGTATCAAAGAGAGTACATGTATAAATATTGCTACACTAAATCTGTCTATAAAACGGAAACAGAAAAAAGTCGAGAACAATCAATAAATTTATTACCGTCCCATTCAAAAGGGTCTTGGCATGATCGTGATCCCGGTGATCCGGTCCGGCCTGAAATTTGCTAATAAGATGCAAGCCGGGTATAAGGCTTAACACTTTCTTACTGGATATCGGAAAGGAGAAACATATGTTGATCAAAGAGCCGGAAATCAATTACGACGAAACACTCATGATGAATGATAAGAATTTCAATACGGGCAATGTTTGTATTGTTACGGGTTCGGGAACCGGAATCGGAAGGGCGGTTGCAATTGCTGCGGCAAAAAACCGGCTCATGACCATCGGGCTTGACATCAATGAAGAAGAAGGGCGGAAAACCCAGAAGATAGCCAGGGATGCCGGAGGCCAGATGGTCTTTATCAAAACCGATCTTTGCAATGATGAGGACATTAAGAATGCTGTCCGGGAGGCATCCAAACTCGGGCAGATCAAATACCTGGCCAATATTGCAGGAATTCAGCATATCAACTCAATAGAAGATTTTCCAATGGAAAAATATGATCTCATGCAGAGATTGATGCTCAGAGCACCTTTTTTATTATCAAAGCTTGTCATTCCTTATATGAAAAAAAGTCCTGATCAAATGGGTGTGATTGCCAATATGGCATCCATTCACGGGCATATCTGCACAATGAATAAACCTGTTTACAATATCACCAAATTCGGGCTCAGAGGATTAAGCCAGTCGATTTCTGCCGAAGGAAACGGAAAAATAAGATCATTTACCGTGAGCACCGGATTTGTAAAAACACCGCTGGCCGAAAAACAGATAGAAGCCCAGGCCGAACAAAGAGGCATCAGCCAGGAAGACGTGGTTAAAACCGTAATGATGGGAAAATCCCGTATCAAGGAAATGATGACCCCCCTGGAAGTGGCAAACCTGTTCATTTTCGGATTTTCAGACCATTCCCGGTATCTTGTAGGTGGAGATCTTCTGTTTGATGGAGGATGTGTGCTCACTTACTAAGCTTGAAAAAAAATAATAATCCATAAGGATGGAAAAAATGATTCTATTTTTTCAGCTCGTTGTCTCAAGAGGCACGGCATGACATCAACCGTACAGATTCTGATGGGCATTGTGTTCTTTGTCGGGGCTTTTATCCTCAGCCAGATCATTGTCGGCAGGCGTCTGCGCACTACCGGGGCCCGGATACTTAGGGATCTGTTGGAGCAGAGGGCCCTGGATGCATTCACTGCCGTCGACCTAAACTATGCCAAAGCCAATCTGCTGCCCAAGGGCTTGCGCGATCTGCGGCCCAGATCCCTGAATGATCTTGTTCAGAGCGACATCGTGGGAAAAACCCCAAAAGGAAAATTCTATATCAAAAAACAACCCGATGAACTTAAGTTGTGAGGTGCCGGTCTTGGTCGCGCGCCTCAAATCCCGTATCAACCCTAAACCCTTGAAGGAGAAGATGGTATGAAAAAACTTAGTATGGCAGTACTCGTTGTTTTAATGGTAACGGCCTTTATCACGGTCAATGCGTTGGCCGCCGATACCCCGACACCAGCCCCCGGAGCGGCCCAGGCCAAAAAAATCGAAAAATTTGGTGAAGACAAAAGAGCCAAGGACTGGTCAAAAAAGAAATGGGAAACCTCGACCAAAAAATACACCCTGCGCATGAGTGATCCCTGGGGCGGACTTTTGTTCCATGACATTGCCCAGCATTTTTGCGACAGCGTCAAGGCTGCCAGCGGCGGTCGCCTGGAGATCAAGCTCTTTACCACCGGCGCCATTGTCCCGGCCATGGAAATTTTTGAAGCCACCTCCAAAGGCACCCTGGACGTTTTCCACTCCTGGCCCGGTTACTGGAAAGGCAAAAACGAGTCCTTTGTCGCCTATGCTTCCGTGCCTTACGGATTGGACAATGAAGGATACAATATCTGGTACTATGAGCGCGGCGGCAAGGAAATGTTTGATGAACTCTACGGCCGTTACAACCTTGTTCCCTTTTTCTGCGGCAACGTCGGTCAGGAACTAGGGCTCCACTCCAACAAAAAAGCCACCAAGCTGGAAGACTTTAAAGGGATGAAAGTCCGGACCGTGGGCTGGTACATGGATATTCTAACCAAGCTCGGCGTTTCCGTCACCCCGCTTCCCGGCCCTGAGATCTACCTTGCCTTGGAGCGCGGCGTTATTGATGCCTGTGAGTTCAGCTCGCCTGCAGCCAATGTTCCCTCCGGCTTCCATGAAATCACCAAATATGTCATCGAACCAGGCGTCCACCAGCCCTCCTGCCAGTTCGACGTGGTCTTCAACAAAGCCAAATGGGATGAACTGCCCGATGATTTAAAAGCCATCGTGGAAATCTGCGCCAAGGAAACCCAGTTGTGGTCCAACGCCTGGCAGGAAAACCTCAACATCGAGGCCCTCAAGATCATCGGTGCCAAGTCGGAGTACGTAAAGATGGATGATGCCACTATTGTGGAATTTGCCAATATTTCCTTTAAATACCTGGAAGACCTTAAGACCAAAAACCCAGACGTGAAAAAAGTACTGGATTCCCAGGAGGAGTACAAGAAAGCCTTCGCCCCCTGGCGCGAAATGCGAAAAGGCCTGGCGCCATGGCCCCAGGCAGACGTGGTTAAGGGAAAACTGCTTCAATAAAAAACACGATATCCCCGCAGCTTTTTCAAGCTGCGGGGTTTTTTGAAAGGATTCTAACCATGCTGAAAAAGTATGTTCGGGCTGTGGATGCCGTCAATACTGCGGTCGGTAAGTTTACAGCCCTTTTACTCATCCCCCTGGTGGCCGTGGTCTTTTATGAAGTGGTTATGCGCAAACTTTTCAATGCCCCGACATCCTGGGCATTTGAGATGACGATTTACATCTACGGCTTTCACTATATGATGACCATGGGCGTGACCTATCTTCACGACAAACATGTGCGCATCGATATCATCACCCTGCAACTGTCCTCAAAGGCTCAGCTTGTGCTGCGGCTGATCACTTTCTGGGTTATTTTTCTGCCCTTTGTCGGCGCTATGCTCTGGGCCGGTACCGAATATGCAGCCAAATCCTGGATGCAGTGGGAGCATAGCTGGAGCGCCTGGAAGCCGCCCCTGTATCCATTTAAAACCATCATTCCGGTCTCGCTGCTGCTGCTGCTGCTCCAGGGATTTGCCAATTTTATCCGCGAATGGTACCAGTTAAAGGGAGAAGATATATGAACCCGGAAATTTTAGCCATTACAATGTTCTTCATGCTTTTTCTGGCCCTGATGCTCGGCCATCCCCTGGCTTTTTCTCTGGGTATGCTGTCGGTGGTCTTCGGGGTGATCGGCTGGGGCGGTTCCATGGACGCCGTCCTGGGCCTGCTGGCCAACCGGGCCTATGGGGTCATGGAAGAGTATGTGCTTGTGGCCGTGCCCCTGTTTATCTACATGGCCCAGATCCTTGATGCCTCGGGCATTGCCGAGCGCCTCTTTGAGACCATGCACATCGTCATGGGCCGGATTCGCGGCGGGCTGGGCATTGCCGTCATCCTGGCCTGTACCGTCTTTGCTGCCACTGCCGGCGTGGTCGGCGCCACTGAAGTGTCCATCGGCCTGCTCGCCATTCCAGCCCTGATGAAGGCCCGTTACAACATCCCCCTGATCGCCGGCACGATCTGCGCAGGAGGAACTCTGGGCATCCTGATTCCGCCGAGCATCATGCTGGTGGTTTACGGCAGCCTTACCCAGATCTCCGTGGGCTGGCTCTATGCTGCGGCCTTTGGGCCTGGTTTTTTGCTTTCTGCAATCTATGTGATTTACATTGCCGTGCTTTGCACCATCAAGCCCGAATACGGCCCTCCGGATACAGGGCCTGAACACAGCACCGCTGAAAAGCTGAGCATGTTTGCAAAATCCATTGTGCCGCCCCTTATTCTGGTTTTTGTTGTCATGGGCAGCATTGTCGGCGGAATCGCCACACCTACCGAGGCAGCGGGCCTGGGCTGCGTGGGCGCCATTGTCCTGGCCGTGGCATACCGCAGATTTTCCTGGAAAATCATCAAAGAGGCTTCCTGGTCCACCACTTTGACCACATCCATGATCATGACCCTGTTTCTCGGCGGCAACGCGTTTCAGGCGATTTTCATGGGCCTTGGCGGCGGGGATGCCATTGCTGGCTTTCTGCTGGGCACCCAGATGAGTCCCATTGCCCTGCTCTTTGTCATGATGGGCATTATCTTTTTCCTCGGCTGTTTTCTGGACTGGCTGGGAATTTTGCTCATTGTCACCCCGATCTTCATCCCGGTTACCCAGGAACTCGGTTTCAATCAGCTCTGGTTCGGCACCCTGATCTGCATCAATCTGCAGATGGCGTTCCTGACCCCGCCCTTTGGCTATTCCCTGTTTTACCTCAAGGGCATTGCCCCGCCGGAGATGACGATTTACCATATTTATAAAGGAGTGTTTCCCTTTGTTGCCCCGCCGGAGATGACGATTTACCATATTTATAAAGGAGTGTTTCCCTTTGTCATTCTCCAGTGGATCGGGCTGATTATGTGCATCATCTGGCCGGACATCATCCTTTGGGGGCCGAGGGCTTTTTTCGGGGCTTCGGTGGGATAAGGCAACCATGAACCCTTTGTTCATAAAGGAATTGCAGGCTATTGTGGGTGAACCGTACACCCTGTCTGACCGGGAGTCGCTGGCGGTATACGGCTATGATGCGACTCCTGAGCTGGAGAATCGTCCGGGGGCGGTCCTGTTGCCAGGCACAGCCGATGAAATCGTCCGTATCATGCAACTGTGCCACGGGGCCGGGGTCAGCGTCACGCCCCGTGGCTCCGGCACCAACCTGTCAGGCGGCTCCATTTCCGATAGTTCAGGCGTTGTGGTCCAGACCAGCCGGCTGAACCGGATCATCGAGGTGGACGAGGAAAACCTGACCGCCACCGTGGAACCGGGAGTGATCACCAGCGCCCTGCACCGCGCGGTAGAAGCGCGAGGCCTGTTCTATCCGCCTGATCCGGGCAGCATGAACATTTCCACCATGGGGGGCAACGTGGCCGAGAATTCGGGCGGTTTGCGCGGCCTGAAATACGGCGTTACGGCCAATTATGTCATGGGGCTGGAGACTGTTCTTGCCGACGGAAGCCTTCTGCGGTCCGGCGGCAAGGTAGTAAAGGATGTGGCCGGTTACTGCCTTAATCCGCTTCTGGTCTCCTCCGAAGGAACGCTTGGATTTTTCACCGGCATCATTGTCAAACTGATTCCCAAGCCGCAGGTCAAGACCACTATGCTGGTTCATTTCTCGAAGATGCGTCAGGCTGCGCTGACGGTTTCGGCTATCATCGCTGCCAAAATCATTCCGGCCACCCTGGAATTCCTGGACAAGGTCACGATCAAATGCATTGAAGATTATGCGCATGTCGGACTGCCGTTGGATGTGGATGCCGTGCTGCTCATCGAGGTGGACGGCCACCCTGTTGTGGTTGCGGAAGAGGCTGCCGGCGTGGAAACGATCTGCAGAAAACACGGCTGTTCTTTCTTTCAGACTGCAAAAGACGCCGACGAGGCCCTCAAACTGGCCGCTGCCCGTCGGATTGCACTTTCGGCCCTGGCACGCCTGAAACCGACCACCATTCTGGAGGACGCTACTGTACCGCGCAGTTGCATTGCCACCATGCTGGAGGTCATCCAGGATGCTGCAAAAAAACATAATGTCACCATCGGCACCTTCGGTCATGCCGGCGACGGCAACCTGCACCCCACCTGTCTGACGGACGAGCGGGACAAGGACGAGATCTCCCGGGCCCATAAGGCATTTGATGAAATCTTTGACGCGGCCATATCCATGGGCGGGACCATCACCGGAGAGCATGGGGTGGGGCTGGCCAAGAAGAAATACCTGCCACGCCTGGTGGGAGAATCGGGTATCCGGGTTATGCGGGGGATCAAGCACGCTTTTGATCCCAAAGGAATACTGAATCCGGGGAAAATATTTTAATGTCAAGATCACTGTCAGGAATAGCCTCAGCCTTAATTTGAGGGTTACCATGGACTACGTCAAACTGATCAACTGCATGCGCTGCGGCATGTGCCTTCCCACCTGCCCCACGTATAAGGAGACCTTTCTTGAAACCGCCTCGCCCCGGGGCCGGGTAGCGCTGGTGCGTAAAATTCAAGAAGGCGAGCTGGACCAGTCGGAGCGCCTTCTGGAGTATCTTTCGCTCTGCCTGGACTGCCAGGCCTGTGCCACAGCCTGCCCCTGCGGTGTCAATGCCGGAGAACTGGTGGCCGAGTTCACCTGTGAGCGCAAGGCGGGAAACCGGATGGGTTTTATGGAGGAGATGGTACTGCGCAAGCTCTTGCCCCATCCGGACCGGCTGGAAACCGCCATGATCCCCATGCGTCTCTACCAGCGTATGGGCCTTCAGAAGCTGGTCAGAACGCTTGGCGTTCTCAAGATGTTCCCCAAACCGATAGGGCGGATGGAAGGGCTCCTGCCGGATCTGCCTGAAAAACCGCTGCGCCGGGTCATCAAAGAAGACATGCCGGCAAGGGGGGAGACGCGAGGGACTGTCGGGTTCTTCCTGGGATGCGTCATGAGCCTGATCTTCAGCGATGCAAGCCACGCCTCGATAAACCTGTTGACGGCACTGGGGTACCGGGTCATCACCCCTAAAAATCAGGTGTGCTGCGGTGCACCCAATATGCTGGCCGGTGATAAGGCCGGTTTGAAAACGGCTGCCCGGAAAAATGTGGATATTTTCAGCAACCTGGATGTGGACTTCATTGTTACCGACTGTGGGGGTTGCGGGGCCGAGCTGAAAAAATACGGACATTATCTGGAGGATGCATCATCCATATCATTCAGCAACAAGGTGCGGGACATCTCCCAGGTTCTGGCCATGCATGCCGATGCACTGAAATTGCTCTTAAAGCCGCTTTTGCTGAAAGTGACCTTTCATGACGCCTGCCACATTGCTCACAGTCAGGGGATCCGCAGGGAGCCGCGTGACCTGATCAAACTTGTGCCGGGTCTTACATACAGGGAACTGGAAAATGCTGATGCCTGCTGTGGCAGCGGCGGTACCTACAATATTGAAAAACCGGAAATGGCCGACCTGATCCTGCATCGCAAGCTCGGCACCATCCGGGCCACCGGGGCGGATGTGGTGGTTACCGGCAACCCAGGCTGTATGCTCCAGTTGAAAAAGGGTCTGATGGACTATTTGCCCCAGGTTGAAATCCTGCATTTGACCGAGTTGCTGGCACGGAGCATGGATGCTTGAACATGGGGTTACGTTGCTTCACAGGAAAAAATAATATAAAAATACGGGATTGATGATAACCCTAAAAGACCAAATGGGGAATAATATGGAACAGAATGAGCTGATTGACCGCATGAAAGAAAAAGCCGGGCAGGTTCAGGCCGTTGTTTCAACAGTCGGCTGCATGGAAGATG
>JAIFMF010000146.1 GCA_020048635.1 Desulfobacula sp.
AAGGATGTGGTCAGAATCCATGCCTCTTCCGGCACCACAGGGAAACGAAAAGTCCTGACCTATACCCAGAAGGATCTCGACACCTGGTTTGACATGTTTGCCCGGTGCTATGAAATGGCAGGCCTGACAGAGGAAGACCGGGTGCAGATTGCCGTGGGATACGGGGTCTGGACTGCGGGTATGGGATTTCAGATGGGCTGCGAGCGCCTCGGGGCCATGGCCATTCCCATCGGTCCGGGCAATATCGACATGCAATGCCAATTTCTGGAAGACCTCCAGACCACGGTGTTCTGCTGTACCGCCTCCATGGCCCTTCTCATGGCCGAAGAGGTGCATAAAAGAGACCTGAAGGACAAAATCAAGCTTAAAAAAATTATCCTGGGTTCCGAGCGCAGCAGCGCCTCCATGAGAGCCAAAATCAAGGATCTCTTAGGGCTGGACGACATGTTTGACATCACGGGCATGACAGAACTCTACGGCCCGGGCACGGGTCTGGACTGCCCCAAGCATGAAGGCATCCATTACTGGGCGGATAAGTTTATCATGGAAATTCTGGACCCGGACACACTCCTGCCGGTCAAAGACGGGGAAGTGGGTGAAATGGTGGTGACCACCCTTGAAAAAGAGGCTTCCCCCCTGATCCGATACCGAACCCGGGATCTGACCCGGAAAATTGCCAAACCTTGCTCCTGCGGCAGTATTCTTCCCATGCACGACAGGATCATGGGCAGGTCCGATGATATGATCATCTTAAAAGGGGTCAATATTTATCCAGGCCAGATTGATGAGGTGCTTTCCTCCATTCCTGAAGTGTGCAGCGAATACCAGGTGCATCTCACCCGAAAAGAAGACGGCAAGGATTATATGGTCATCAAGGCTGAGGCAAAACAGGGTATTGAGCCATCTGCCATCAGCATGATCAAGGATAAAATAAAGAAAACCGTACACTCAAAGATCCTGGTAAGCTGTGACGCAGAAGTCTGCGCCCACGGCGGCCTTCCCCGGTATGAAGGCAAAGCCAAACGCATCTTTGACAACAGAGGACTATGAAAGGAACCCTATGAAACCATTTAACTACTTAACCCCTGCCACGGTTGAAGAAGCTGTCTCTCTTTTTGGTCAACACAGCGAGACGGCAAAATACATTGCCGGGGGTACGGATGTCATTGTAAAACTCAAAGATGGATGGATGGAACCGGATTACCTCATCTCCCTGAAAAAGATTGAAGAACTATCAGAACTCAGGAAAAATGAAAATACGGGCGATTTGACCATCGGTGCCACTGTGACCCATGCGACCCTTGAAAAATCCATCATGATTCAAAAAGAATACCCCATTATCTATGATGCGGTTTCCAATATCGGGTCTCTCCAGGTCAGAAACGTGGGAACGATCGGCGGAAACCTGATGAATGCCGTGCCTTCGGCTGATGGTGCGGTTCCCATGATTGCGCTTGACGGGGTTGCTCTGATCCAGGGGCCTGGCGGTGAAAGGTCTGTTGAGGTTAAGGATCTTTTTATCGAGCCCTATAAAACGGTTTTAAAACCAGGCGAAATTCTGAAAAAAATTACCATCCCGGCCCCGGCGCCACGCACTGGAAGCGCTTATATCAAGTTTGGCCGACGGGCTGCCATGGAGCTGCCTTTGATTGGCATCGGCGTGCTGCTGAGCCTGGATGCCGATCTTGAAACTTGTGCCAGGGCAAGAATTGTTTTAGGTGTGGCCGGACCCACGCCCATGAGGGCTTATGAGGCTGAAAAGCTTCTCACAGGCAAAAAAATCACTGAAGATTTGTTAAGACAAGCTGGGGAAAAAGCTGCTGATGAATCCAAGGTTCGGGACAGCGTCCGCGGGTCTGCATGGCACCGGAAGGAAATGATTAGGGTCCAGGTTCGGCGCATGGGTCTTAAATGTCTGGAAATGATAAAAAGAAATTAACCATGAAGAGCATGAAGAACATGAAGTTTAGGTCTTCAGACCCTTCATGGCCTTCATGTGCTTCATGGTAAAAATAATTTAGGAGAAAGCATGACGATAATCAATTTTAAACTCAACAATGATCTGATCGAATACGAGATCAAGGACCATTGGACCCTGCTTCATCTTTTAAGAGAAGAAATGGGGCTCATCGGCACAAAAGAAGGCTGCGGCAATGGCGAATGCGGTGCCTGCACCGTGATTGTGGACAAGCTGGCCATCAACTCCTGCCTGTATCTCGCAATTGATGCAGACAAAAAAACCATAGAAACCATTGAAGGGCTTGCCTCCACCGACGGAAAACTGCATCCCTTGCAGCAGTCCTTTGTGGACAACGGCGGCATCCAGTGCGGGTTCTGCTCGCCCGGCATGATCATGAGTTCCAAGGCCCTTTTGGATGGAAATCCGGATGCGACCCGAGAGGAAATAAAGCATGCCCTGGCCGGGAATATCTGCAGATGCACCGGCTATTTACAGATTTTTGAATCCGTTGAAGCGGCAAAACACACGGGAGGGGCAAAATGAGTGAATATAACGTAGTTGGAAAACGAATTCCCAAAATCGACGCGGCCCAGAAGGCTATGGGCAGGGCTGAATATATTCAGGACGTCAAATTACCGGGCATGTTGTATGGAAAAATTCTTTACAGCAAACATGCCCATGCACGGATCACTCGGATGGATCTTTCAAAGGCCCTTGCTCTGTCGGGTGTTTACACGATTCTGACCGGTGAAGATGTTCCTGAAAAAATGAGAATGGGGTTTTACAAAGATAATCCTCCCCTGAAAAAAGATAAGGTGTTTTCTTTCAGGGATGAGGTCGCTGCCGTGGCTGCCAAAACCCCGGAAATCGCTAAAAAGGCCCTGGAACTGATTGAAATTGACTATGAAGTGCTACCCGGAATTTTTGACCCGGAAAAAGCCATGGAAAAAGACAGCCCCCTGGTGCATGAAAATACCAAGTCCAATGTTCTCAAATTGCCATGGAAACTGCACTACGGGGATGTGGATAAAGCGGAAAAGGAAGCCGCCTTTGTGGTCGAAGGCCGGTTCACCACCACCTGGGTGACCCATTGCTGCATGGGAACCAGCGGTGCCGTGGCATCCTTTGATGCCGCCGACAACCTAACCATCTATACCAATACCCAGATTCCTTCCCTGGCCCAGAAAGATTTTCTGGAAGCCCTGAAGGCCATGGGGTTGAAAAACAAACGGGCAAGAGTAATCAAACCCATTATCGGCGGCGGGTTCGGCTCCAAGCTGGATACCTATGCCTATGAGCATATTGCCATTCTTCTGGCCCACAAATGCAGAAAGCCGGTCAAAATCGTTTTTGACCGTCCCGAAGAATTCATTGCCACCTCCACCCGCCAGCCTACCGTCACCCATATCAAACAGGGCTGCGACAAAAACGGAAAACTCCTGTTCAGGGATATCCGCATGGTGCTGGATAACGGGGCACATACCTCATGGGGCGCCACTACCCCATCGGTCATGATGATGCCCATCACGTCCCTTTACCGGGTGGACAACGTCCGGTACGATGCCAAATGCGTCTATACCAACAACACCTATTCTCAGGCCATGAGGGGTTACGGTAATCCCCAGGCCACTTTTGCCATTGAAAGCAATATTGATATGCTGGCGGAAAAAGCTGGCATTGACCCCATTGAATTCCGGCGGATCAACCGGAACCATCCGGGCGATGTCACCCCCCAGAATTTCAAGATCACGACCTGCGGTCTGGACCTTTGCCTGGATGCCGTTGAAAAGGAATTGAGGAAATCAGGCACAAAGGAAAAGGGCGTCGGCATTGGTGTCGCTTCCCTCATCCATGTAGGAGGCGGCGCCCGTATTTATAAATCCGACGGTTGCGGTGTCATCATCAAAATGGATGACTATGGCAAAGCCAGTGTTTTCACCGGCGGCACCGATATGGGGCAGGGCCTGGACAATATCACGGCCCAGATCGTGGCTGAAGAGCTGGGACTCCTGGTAGAAGACGTCCATGTGGTCCATACGGACACCGATGTCTGTCCCTGGGATGTGGGGGCCCACGCCAGCCGCTCCACCTTTGTGGCCGGCAATGCAGCCCTGGGGGCCGCCAAAAAAATCAAGGCCCAGCTTCTGGAACTCGGCTCCAAAGAACTCAAGACCACTCCGGACAGCCTTATGCTGAAAGACCGGCTGATCTTTGTTCCAGGTGATCCTGAGAAAAGCATGGCCATTGACAAACTCTTGCGAAAAATTCATTTTTCGCCGGGCGGTACCATGCTCGTATCCGATCATTTTTTTGACCCGATCAATGAAAATATGGGTCCTGACTACAAAGGCAATATGTCCATGACCTATACCTTCGGCGTCCATGGCGTCAAGGTCAGGGTGGATGAAGAAACCGGAAAGGTCGAGGTCCTGGAATATGTGGCGGCCCATGATGTGGGTCAGGCCATCAACCCGCTGCTGCTGGAAGGCCAGGTTTACGGGGGTGTTGTCATGGGGTTGGGCTATGCACTGTCCGAAGAGGTCATGCATGTGAACGGGAAAAACATGAATCCCAATTTCAGGGATTACAAGCTGTTTACAGCCAAAGATGCAGTCAAGATTATCGCTCCTGTTATCCAGACTCCGGATAAGGACGGTCCTTTCGGTGCCAAAGGCATCGGCGAGCCCGGATGTGTTCCCACGGCCCCGGCCATTGCCAATGCCATTTACGATGCGGTCGGAGTCAGGATTACCACGCTCCCCATTACCCCTGAAAAGGTTCTGGCCGCGTTAATGGAAAAAAAGAAAAACCATTGAAATTATGATGTAAGGAGATACCACCGTGCGGTTACCACAATTTGACTATAAAGGACCCGACACGCTTGAAAAGGCGCTGGATCTTCTGTCTACCCATGCACAGGATGCAAAAATCCTGGCTGGCGGCACAGACCTTCTGGTCAGGATGAAAAAAGGGCTGATTGCCCCGAAAACCATCATCAGCCTCAAGGCATTGAATGAATTGTCCTATATTAAAAAGGACAAAAACACCATCAGGATCGGCGCCCGAACCTGTCTTGCCGATATTATCGCCTCGGACTCGGTTCGAAAAGAGGCAACCGCCCTGTCAACCGCCTGTGAACGAGTTGGTGCAGTCACCATCCAGCATTTCAGGGGCACCATCGGCGGCAATATTCTCCAGGACAACCGGTGTTTCCATTACAACCAATCCGCCTTTCACCGGTCCGGCCGCCAGGCTTGCCACAAGGACGGCGGGAAAATCTGTTATGCCAGGGACGAATCCGACCGGTGCAATTCCACCTGTCAGTCTGACGGGGCCACCGCTCTCATGGCCCTGGGCGCCAAACTGGTCCTTGTGAGCAAAGGAAATGAAAGAACCGTGGCCCTGACGGATTTTTACACCACAGACGGGATCATGCCTTTTGCCATGGAACCTACTGAACTGTTAAAGGAAATCATCATCCCTGTCGAGGGGGGGAAGAGTTCCTACCAGCGGCTGGCCTACCGGTCTGCCATTGACTATCCCATTGTCTGCGCCGGTGTCCTGTTAAAAGCCTCGGCAAAGAAAGACACCATTGAGGATGCAAGAATCGTTGTGGGCGCCATGGGACGAGCGCCTCTGTTTCTGGCAAAGGAATCTTCCGAGCTTAAGGGAAAATCCTTTACCGATACAAAAGCCTTTCAAAAGGCAGGGAATGGGGCCATGAACAGCGCCTCTACCTTTGCGGTTCACAATGTGGGGTCAACCCTTGAATACCGGTGCGCCACAGTGTCTGAAATGGTGTTCCGGGCCCTTCAAGAGGCGGTGGCTGAGGCTTCAAAGGCATAACATGAGAAAGATGGAGTAAATCATATGGAAAAATTAAATATTATCCTGAATATCAATAATAAGCCGGTGGATGTCCGGATTACCCCCAACGATACCCTTTTAGAAGTGCTCAGGGATCACCTGGATCTGACCGGTTCCAAGGAAAGCTGCGGCGAAGGGGTTTGCGGGTCCTGTACCGTTCAACTGGACGGAAAACCGGTCCGCTCCTGCCTCACCCTGGCCCTGGAAGCCGAAGGCTTAAAGGTCAGAACCGTTGAAGGACTGGCCGACGGGGACAAACTTTCCCCGCTCCAGGAGTCTTTTGTCAACCACGGTGCGGTCCAGTGCGGGTTCTGCACGCCGGGCATGCTCATGACGGCCGACGCCCTTTTACAACAAAATACAAACCCGGACGAAGACACCATCAAAAAAGCCCTTTCCGGCAATATCTGCCGGTGCACGGGCTATTCCAAAATCGTTGAAGCCGTGGCCCATACCGCCCATCCGGACGATCAATGTCCGGACTGTGCGTCCGGCATTAAATCCTGCTGCAAGACAAAGGAGTAAGACATGACGGATTATAATATCATCGGAACAAGAATGCCCAGGGTGGATTCCAGGGCAAAGGTCATGGGAAAGGCCAAATTCACGGCTGATCTGAAACTGCCTCACATGCTGGTGGGAAAAATCAAGCGAAGTCCTTACGCCCATGCCCGCATCGTCAGCATTGATGCATCAAAAGCCCTGGCACTTCCCGGCGTCAGATCCGTTGTCACGGGGAAAGACACCGAAGGCGTAAAATGGGGTGTGTTTGCCTATACCCGGGATCAGCAGTTTCTCCAGACCGACAAGGCCCGGTACATCGGCGATGAAGTGGCGGGCGTTGCTGCGGTGGATGAGGAAACGGCCCAAAAGGCCCTGGATCTCATCGACGTGACATACGAAGAACTCCCGGCGGTCTATGATCCCATGGCGGCCATGGCTTCGGAGACCGAACTCATCCATGCCGAATATCCCAACAATATCAATATCCATGTGAATATCGACACCGGCAATGTGGATGAAAATTTTGCCAAGGCCCATTATATCAGGGAAGATACCTTTACCGCACCGGAAGAATCCTATTTCCAGGCCGAACCCTATGCGGTGGTGGCAAGATTTGACCATGACGACTGTCTCGAAGTCTGGTGCCCCAACGGCGGGCCCCATATGAAATCAAAGCCTTTGTCCAATTCCTTCAAGATTCCCCTTCACAAGGTCAAAATCAGAAGAATCTCCATTGGTGGGGCTTTTGGTGGCCGGTCCGAAATCTGCCCGGCGGATTATATCTGCGCTCTTCTGGCCAAAAAAACCGGATGCCCGGTCAAGATTCAGTTTACACGGGAAGAAAATACCATCGGCACCCGCCAGGGCCATTCCATGATCACCACCCATAAAACCGGTGTGGACAAGGACGGCCGGGTCCTGGCCCGGGAAACCACCTGCTATATGGACGGCGGTGCTTATTCATCCACCGGCCCCATAGCCACCAGCGTGCCCTTTCTTTCCATGGAACAGGCCTACCGCATGGGCAGCGTCCGGTACAACGGCTATCGGATCTACACCAACAAACCCATCCGGGGCATGATCCGGACCCATGGCCGGGGATTTGCCGCGGGTCTTGACACCCAGCTTGACATGATTGCCGAACATCTCGGGATTGACCCGGTTGAAATGCGCCTCAGAAACTCCCGCCAGCCCGGTGAATACACCAGCACCAAATCCCTGGTGTCTTCCTGCGCCATGGATGAAACCATCCACAAGGCGGTTGAGAAATCCGGATGGAAGGAAAAATGGGGAAAACTTCCGCCCTTCCACGGCATCGGCATCGGCACCAATTCGGTCCAGACCGGGTTCCCCATGGGCATCCGCGGCGGTTCCCAGTCGTTTATCAAATTTAATGAAGACGGTGAAGCTACGGTCATGTCCGGCGTTGTGGACAACGGCCAGGGCAATGAAAACATGCTGGTTCAGATTGCAGCCGAAGAACTGGGCCTTCTGCCAGAAGACATCCATCTGGTGAACGCAGACACGGAAACCACCTCATCCGATCCCGGCTCCTATTCCCAGGTCTCCACCTTTGTGGGGGGCCAGGCCGTCAAGAATGCCGCAGCCAACTGTAAGGCAAAGCTATTTGAAGTGGCTTCCAAAATCCTGAAGGTCCCGGCCGACACCTTAGCCGCCAAAAACCGCATGATCTTTGTCAAAGATACTCCTGAAAAATGTGTGCCCCTGAAAAAAGTGGTCCGCGTGGCCCTGACGAATTTTATTTCCGTCAATGCCGAAGGCGGGTACTGGCCCAAGGTGGACATGAAGCGTGAATGGGTGTCCAATCCCTATGGCCAGATGTGCGAAGCCTTTTCTTTCGGAACCACCATCATCGAAGTCAAGGTGGACCCCCAAACCGGCCAGGTAACGGTTCTCAACTGTGTTGCCTGCCAGGATGTGGGCAAGGCCTTGAATCCTCTGGTGCTGGAAGGCCAGTTTGAAGGCTCGGTCGCCATGGGCGGCCAGGGCGGGATGCTGACCGAATATCATGAATGGAAGGACGGCCGGTGCCTGAACCCCACCATGCTGGATTATAAACTGCCCCTGGCATGCGATATGCCGCCCATTCATAATATCATCGTGGAATCCATTGAGCCCAAAGGCCCCTACGGCGCCAAGGAAGCGGCCATGTCCATCGCCATGAGCGCGGCCCAGGCTTATG
>JAIFMF010000147.1 GCA_020048635.1 Desulfobacula sp.
TTGCAGGGAAACTGACCTATAGCGATATCAAGAGTTCCGGTTTTGATGGCCGAAATAAGCTGCGGCAATTCAGATTCAGGTGTTTTAGCGTCTTCCCATTTACTCAATGCCCAGAGGAGGCCCTGTTCGCTTTCCCGGTCACATACAGAGCTGACAAATTTTCCATCTTCAAGGTTGAGCAAGGAGCGGTATTCGTCTTCCAATGTGCTCACATCACCATACTGTACCAGCTCCATGCGCACAAAAGAGCTGGCCCCGATGGCACTGTCAAGAAAATTTCTTCTCTTTTCGAGCAATTCCGCACGCAATTCCTGAAGCTTTGCCAGGGATTCCTCGATCTGCTTTTCCGTCGACTCAGTTTCCCTGCGGACGGAATCCAGTTTTTTTAATTGCTGCTGCAACTGATTCCGCTGCCCCACCCATTCACCATAAAGGGAAATACTTAATTGGCTCTTTTTTTCCTCATACTCCTTGACCAGCCCATCATAAGCGGCGATGCTTGCCTGTACCGCCTGGTGCCATTTGCCTGAAGAAATGTTTTTTGCCCTTTGGGCCTTTAGCCCGTCAACGCTGTCGGCAAGTTTACCAAGGGTTTCACCAACCATTTTCAGATCTTGGGCTGTCTGTTCGTGAATCACCCTGATTTCGGCGGTGGTTTCATCCTGCTCGTCAAATAAATGTGCAGGAAAATCGGACAGCCCGGTGTTGGATGCAAGCTCCCTGATACCAGCGGCAAGGTCATCAAAAATCTGGTTATCGGGAAGGCCGTTCTTTTGCTGGCTGCGCTTCTGATACTGTTTGAGCGCCTCACCATGACCTTTTTCTTCATATTGCTTCAGGTCGTTTCCAACGTCTTCCAGCTTCGCCCGAATCTGCTGCTCGCCGGCCAGTTGCCGTAATAGCGATCTTTTTCGCTCCCTCAATTGAAGGAATTGGCTTTTAGCACTCTCCCAGCGGGACTTCCATTCCGCCCGATCCACCTCGGGTGACCGGTCAACAACTTCTAAAAGTCCTCTTGGATTGGATGCAAGTTCGTTGATCTGCTTCTGGCTGAAAATGCTGACCGGAAACCGCTCTTTAAGGTCACCGGCCTCTGTTTCCTGCCAAACGCCGTTGATTTCCTCCTCCAGTACCGCACCCTGCCCGTCAAATCTCCAGCGCAATTGATAATTTCTGCCGCGCCGGTAAATCTCCAGCAGTATCACTGTATCATCCTGCATAACGCCCCGTTCTTTTTTCGGGCCGCTTTGATTCTTCAAAAACCGTTTAAGTTCTTTGTCAATTTTTTCAAAAGGTTCAACTTCGTTATCCCTGCGGAGTACGATGCGCATAGATTCAAGAACTGAGGATTTTCCGGTACCCCTTCCGCCGATAACTGAATTGAAATGCGGATGCAACCGGGTGACGAAGGGTTGGCCACTGATGCGGCCGCAGTGGCGCATGGCCTGGATAGTCAGCTTGGACAAGAAAATATCAGGCAGGTGATTGGGGTCTTCGGGTTTGTTTTTCACGCAAAATTCGTGATCCAGCAATGCTAGTCGCAAACCCTCCATAGACGGGCGGCTCATCTTGAGCCAACTGATGGAACCGTCGATATGGGCAGGAATGGCAATTCCTTTTGCTTCGGTGATCTTTCGGACCGTCTCGACAAAACCCGTAGTCGTGGATGTGTTCCGGTCGTCACCATACCCGGCTGTGATCCCGCATGAACCCAGAACACCGGTCACCTTCCGGCTATCACATCCCGGGTCAAATACAGCCAGCAGATGAACCCGGCTGCTGCTGTCGGCAACCGTAATCTCAACCCCCGGGAAAATGGTCAGCTCCTTGTACCATTCGGGTTTTGTGTCGCGCTCTCGAAGTTCCGTGTTCTTAGCCCTCAATTCATCAATCCAGCCATCCGAGTTGTGATCGGTTACCACCACACAGTCGAGGCCGGATTCCATGGATTTTTGGAGCCATTCCTCCGGTTTGATGCTCTTGAAGGATTCATCACCCCGGCCGTAATCATCCGACTTGGGCGTATGTGTGTGGAAATCAAACTTCCACCATTTGCTTCCAGGGAAGTTCCGGTTATCTGTCATTTCATTCTCCCCTGTTTACTAAATCTATGAGTTCTTTTGAGTGAAATCTCAAATCTTTTGCGGTCGCTTTCATGATCGCCTCACATGTTAAAAATTTATATATTGGGGTATAAGCTTAACCAAGGACAGAGTCAATTATTTTTCCTTTTACCAGGGCAGGTCTTTCGCGGGAAACGAGCAGATTGATCCGATTTTTTATGGAGACAGGGGGCTTTTTGTATTTCATTAAGCCCCCCTGAAATAAGTAACCCGCCGGGGTGCGCTTGAATCAGAGGCGGGGCGGGTATTATCCAAAGTGAATCCGGTGCGGCAAAAGTCCTTTTACAGCGGCATTGGGTTTCAGGTCTTCGAGTCGCATCATGATCCGCCTTTGAGAATATCTTCATATAAAACAGCAGGTTTTAAGAAATCGCACCATGATATAGCATAGCCAAATGATTATGA
Organism: Desulfobacula sp.; assembly: GCA_020048635.1. Lineage (GTDB taxonomy): Bacteria > Desulfobacterota > Desulfobacteria > Desulfobacterales > Desulfobacteraceae > Desulfobacula. The sequence goes on from JAIFMF010000147.1 coordinate 2,529, forward strand.
AAAGGCCTTTTAAAATGATTCCGGATGATATAGTATTCATTCATCATTGTTTGAAAAAGTTTGAATATAAGGAGGGTTTCATGACCGGAAGAGTTTGGGTTTGGATAGGGATGGTTTTCCTGTTTACAGTTTCTGCTGCCCAGGCGGCCGACAGTGTGCTTTCAAAACCGAAAAAAAGCATTCTTGATCCCGTCCGGCAGGGTTCTGGCAGTGCTCCTGAAACCAGGGGAAATACCCAGGCCGTTCCCATGGGCAAGGCTTCTGTTTCCGTGCTGAAGGCGGATATCCAGGCCCAGGGCTATACCATTGAGATCCGCAATGATGCAACAGTCTCCTATGGACCTTTTATTATCCAGGTTGCCAGGGGCGTCAGTGACAGATCAGTCCCTGTCCCGGCCGGCGAAGCTTCCATCCCCATGATGACGGCAGGATCCACGGCACAGGTGAAGATCGATCAGCCCAAGGGCTGGAACAAGGGATACACCCTCTTGACCGTTGAGGTGAAAGAACAGCTCAGCGGACTCGGGGCTGTGGTAGGTCGCCAAAGTTTCAGCATCCCACAGTTGTAACATCCTGAAGAAAGGATAGGCCATGACAACCCCTGCAAACCCTCATCATCTTGTCCTGGGTGAACTTGAAGATTTTCTGAGCGGCCGGATTCTTCCGGATACCCATGATGAACGGTACCGCCAGAAGATCGCGCAGATACTGGTGCTGGAAAAAGGCTTTGATAAAAAAGACATAGAGGCCGGCATAGATCTGGAAATAACGGCCGGGACCAGAAAGGCCCGGTTGAAGGTGGATTTTCTGGTTCATCACAAAGGCCGTTCCGTCATGCTGGTGAAATATGCACCCGGTTCCCTGGTCACCCGGAGGCTTTCAACCCTGGCCCTGTCCAGGGTGATCCGGCCCTACCAGATTCCTTTTGTCGTGATCACCAACGGAGAAGATGCGGAAATCATGGATGGCGATTCCGGAAACGTGACGGCCACCGGTCTTGATCATCTTCCGGATCTTGAAGCGGTCAGGAGAGGCATAATTTCGTTTTCATTTGATCCTGTCGGCCCGGTGATCTTTGATCAGGCATCCAGGATCGTTTTCGCCTTCGAGATAGACGGAGCCTGTCCCTGCGATTCAGATGTCTGTATCCTGGAATAACCCGTGAAAAAAATGCTGCTCCTGCTGCAAGGGCGCCGGTGAGCCAGGTTTTGGCGTTTTTGACAGCCGCCTCAAGTCCCAGCCCACGGGCAAGTCCTGCACAGATGGCCGAAGACAAAGAACAGCCTGTGCCATGGGAATTGGGCGTATCAATACGGATGCCGGGCAGTTTTGTCAGGGTGTCCGTGTCTTTTTGAAATAACAGGTCCAGGCTGTCCCTGCCGGTGAGATGCCCCCCTTTGAGCAGCACATTGCCACAGCCCAGATCTGCCAGATCTTTTGCAGCCCGTATCATATCTTCCGGTATCAACACGTCCCGGCCCAGCAGGACCGAGGCTTCGGGCAGGTTGGGAGTGATGATGAAGGCTTTCGGAATCAGGATGGTTTTGAGGGCTTTTACCGCATCCTCTCTCAGGAGCTTGTCCCCGGATTTGGAAATCATGACCGGGTCGAGAACGATATTGGGACATTTCCATTGGGCCAGCTTTTGGGCTACCGTTTCAATGACTTCCGGCGAATGGAGCATGCCGATTTTAACCGCATCTGTGCCGATGTCGGACAGGACGGCATCCATCTGAAGGCCGATGAATTCCGGCGGCACCGGGAAAATCCCGGTGACCGAATGGGTGTTCTGGGCCGTGAGGGCCGTAATAGCCGACATACCGAAACACCCCAGGGCGGAAAAAGTTTTTAAATCGGCCTGGATACCGGCGCCGCCGCCGCTGTCCGAACCGGCGATGGTCAATGCCCTGAAATAAGATTTCATGATGATTTCTCCTTTTTTGCACGTTCAAACATACGGACCAGTTGACGGGTGGCCTCAAAGGGGTCCTTTGCCGAACAGATGGCTGATACTACAGCCAGGGAATCAGCCCCGGCATGAATGATATCGACGGCATTGGATGCATCAATTCCGCCGATTGCCACCAGAGGATGCCGGGAGAAGCTTCTGATTTTTTGAAGCCCGTCAAGACCCCAGGGATCTTTGGTGTCGGTTTTGGTGGGGGTTGAAAATACCGGGCTGACCCCGAGATAATCCACATCTAAATCCTGTGCCTTTTCCACATCTTCCCAGGTTTCCACGGAAAGACCGATGATGGCGGAAGGCCCCATGAGTCTTCGGGCTTGGGCGTATGGCATGTCGCTCTGGCCCAGATGGACCCCATCGGCTCCGGAAGCAAGGGCAATATCCACCCGGTCGTTGATAATGAGGGGAATCTCCATGGGTTTCAGAATGGCCAGAAGCGCGGTCGCTTTTTGAAGAAAAAGCCGGGTTCCGATCTTTTTTTCCCGGAGCTGAACGCATGAAACTCCGGCCCTGACCGCAGAAGCCACCACAGATTCAAGGGAGTTGCCTTTGCAGGCAGCCTCATCCGTTACAAGATAAATGCCTTTCATGGTTTTTCTCACATTTTTAACCGTTCCGTGATATCGGCTTCAGTCAATCTGTAAAGGCTGTCAATGAGATTGACCTGCAGAGTTCCGGGGCCTGGCGCATGTTCAGCCGCCATTTCCCCTGCAATGCCCATGACGGCCATGGCATGGGCTGCGGCCTTGTCATAGGCGGGATTGACAGCGGCAAAGGCACCGCAAAGAGCCGTAGCCGTGCAGCCAAGCCCTGTGACCCGCGGCATCATGGCATGGCCGTTTTTGATCTGGACCATGGCCTTTTGCGATACAATATAGTCTATGGCACCGGTAACGCAGACCACGCAATCCAAATCCCGTGACAGGGCTTTGGCTGCATCAATGGCCTGGTCGGAGGCGCTGGTGCTGTCCACACCCTTGGTGGTCCGGCCCTCTTCGCAAAGCGCCATGATTTCCGAGCCGTTTCCCCGGATAATGGAGGGGGCCGCTGCTCGGATGAGTTCCCGGGCCGTCCGGGTCCGGTATGGGGTGGCGCCAGCGCCCACAGGGTCCAGGACAATGGGGATCTGCCGTGATTTGGCTATTTTTGCAGCCTTGAACATGGCTTCAATCCAGGCATCGCTCAGAGTGCCGATATTGATGACCAGGGCGCCGGCAATGGCCGCCATATCTTCCACTTCAGGCAGGGCATGGGCCATGACCGGGGATGCACCGATGGCCAGAAGAGCGTTGGCCGTGGTGTTCATAACCACATAATTGGTGATGTTGTGGACCAGCGGAGCGTTCTTTCTTATTTTTTCAACATCTTGAAATATGCTTGACGGATGGATGGTCATGGGAATTCTCCTTATTTCCATGTGTGGATGAGGGTTTTGGCATCCACTTTGTTTTTGATGAGACCGTGTTTCAGGCTGAAGTCGGCAAAGGCCTGCCATTTGACAGGATCGTGTCCTGTTTTGACGGCAAAATAGGGCCGGGTCAGTTCAAAGGCCTGGGTTTCAATTTTCTTGTCTGCCTCAGGTACGGCTTTCAGATAAATGGCCAGGGCTTCTTCCGGATGGGCCGCGGTAAAGGCCTGGGCCTTTTCCATGGCCATGACAAAGCTTTTGACAGCCTTGGATTTTTTCTTCAGGGTGTCGGGGCTGCATACGAAAATCAATTCTTCGTAATCCGGGATACCCCATTTTTCCAGTTCAAAAAATTGGGCCTTATACCCCTGCTGGGCTATGGTCACGGTTTCATAGGTCTTAAACGGTCCCATGACGGCATCCACCTGATTGGAAACAAGGGCGGGCAGGATGGTAAACCCCACATTCACCGGGGTATAACCCTTGATGCCGTTGATGGCGGCAAAGGCCTCCAGCAGCACATCCATGAGTCCGGGCACAGTATAGCCGATTTTTTTACCGGACAGATCCTGCGGGTTTTTAATCCCCTTTCCCTCAAGAAAGAGCAGGGTGGTCAGGGGATGAATCACCAGGGGGGCGATGACCTTGACAGGAATCCCCTGGTCTGCCGCAATGATTGTCTGGGGCTGGTAGGATACGGCGAGATCCATATTGCCGGATGCGGCCAGTTTCAAGGCATCTGAAGATTCAGAAGGGCTGATGATCTCAACCTTGATCCCGTTTTCAGAAAAATATCCCTTTTCCCTAGCCACATAAATGGGCAGGTGGTCCACATTGGGAAACCAGTCCAGCATGAGGCTTAAATTTTCTTCTGCAGCCCCGGCAAGACCCGCCAGAAGGAGAAGCGTAAGAATGATGCTGGCAATCTTTTTTTTCATTTTAATACATCCTTTCATATTTTAATCCTATTTCCATCTGACGATGTTTTTTTCGAGAACCCCCGTCAGCCACCACAAGAGAAGACCCATGGCTGTAAGCCACAGGATGGCGGCAAAGACCAGATCCACCTGGAGTCTTGCATTGGATTGGATCATAAAAAACCCCAGGCCTTTCTGTGCCCCCACCCATTCCCCGATCACAGCACCGATACCGGCCACGCCCACCCCCACTTTCAATCCGGCAAAAAAACGAGGCAGAGCCCAGGGCCAGTAGAGCAGGGTCAGGGTTTTAAAAAATGAGGCGCCCATGAGGCGGAACAACATTCTGAACTCCGGATCACAACTTTTAAATCCTTCCAGAAGACTTACGCAGATGGGGAAAAAGATAATGATCCAGGCCATGAACACCTTGGATGCCATTCCATAGCCCAGCCATACCACGAGAAGCGGGGCCAGGGCAAAGACCGGGATGGCCTGGGAGGCCACCAGGAAAGGTGAAAACGCCTTTTCCAGGGAAGGTTTGGCAAACATGACAATGGCCAGAGGTATGGCCGTGATCACGGCAAACCCAACGCCCATGAGGATTTCCGCAAAGGTGACAACAGCATGGGGGAAAATCCGGGGGGCCTGGACCAGGGCCACCCACACTATGTTGGAAGGGGGTGGCAGGATAAATACGGGCACGGCCAGGAGTCGGACCGCTGCTTCCCAGATTCCCAGGATCAGTGCCACCAGGATGGCTGCCGGAAGATTAACCCGGTTCATGGTTCAGGTCTCCTTCCAGTTTTTCCAGCATATTGGCTTTTATGGCTGTCAATACAGGATCATGACTGTTTCTGGGCTTGGGCAGATCCAGGACATAATGGCTGGAGACAGACATGGGCCGGGCGCTCAAGAGATAAATCTCGTCTGCCAGGAACAGGGCCTCTTCAATGTCATGGGTGATCATGAGGATGGTTTTTTTAAATTCAGTCTGGAGCAGCAGGAGAAGGGATTGAAGACTTCGCCGGGTGATGGTGTCCAGGGCGGATAAGGGCTCATCCAGCAATATCAGATCCCGGTTGAACATGAGGGTTCGGACCAGGGCGCATCTCTGGCGCATGCCGCCGGATACCTGGTTTGCGTAATGGGATTCATATCCTTTCAGCCCCAGGCGTTCAAAAAGTCGGCATGCCCTATCGTTTGCCGCTTTCATATCCTGACCGGAAGTTTTTGCGGGCAACAGGGCATTGTTGAGAAGAGAAAACCAGGGCAAAAGCAGATCTTTCTGCTGCATGTACGCTGCATGATGCCTCAGGTCGGCAAAGGGCTCACCCTTCCATAAAAGACGTCCCTCATCCAGGGGGAAGACGCCGGTCAGCCCGTCAAAGAGCGTGCTCTTGCCGCAGCCGGACGGCCCGATCATCACATGGAACCGGCCTTGCCCGACCGTGAGATCAAGGTTTGAAAAAACTGTCTGGCCTTTAAAGGATTTGGTGATGGAGCACACCTGAAGCATGGGACATCAGCCGCCTGTTTAAAAAATTAATCAAAACCGTGCAAATTTAAAAAGGTGGATATGAAACCAGGGGAAGTGAAAAGAAAGTGACTTTCCTTCGCCAGCATGACCTGGATCAGGTTCCAGGGGTCGAAACTCAAAACCGTTTCCTCTCAGCCGATCCTCATCGGCTCCCCCAGTCCACCAATGCATCTTGCACCAGTGAGGCAAACCGTATCACGCTTCTGAAGGGTTTGTCAATGCTGCAAAATCCTGTCTGAAATCTCTTTTCCGCTTTTGCATAGAGTTGAAGTCTTTTAAAAATTAATTTGTTTTGCACCCCTATATTTTGTACACTGATTTTCATGGAGAAGAGAGATTCGTTTGAAAAGATTATGAGTTTTGCCGGAAGCGGAAAAGGAAGACGGCTGCTGAATGCTCTGAATATGAGAGATAATGGGTTGACTCCTTTTGAGTTGAAAGAGGTTTTGAAGGCATATTGTGAAATTGGTTTGCCCAAGGAAGTTGAAGCATTGAAGAAAATGAGAGGGATTTTGAGAGATGATCAGTATAATGATTTGGCTGAAGAGGTCAGGGCTAAGTGTTGTTCTGAGACGTATGATGATTTTGCGGTTTCTTTGAGGAATTTGTTGAGTAGTGGTATGAAGATGAACCCGACTAAGAACAATACTGAAGGGTAGAGTTGAGATGTTTAGTTTTTATTTTTCCAAATAGAGCTGTTAAGGAGACAATCCATGGGCCTGCTCAATCTGTTGCTGAATGATCCGCTTACGTTTATCCTCATCGCCATACCGCTTTTGTATGCCATTATTTTTCATGAGTTGGCCCATGGCTGGGCAGCCGATCGAATGGGCGACCCGACAGCCAAATTGCTCGGCCGCCTGAGTCTCAATCCGCTCAAACACCTCGACCCTGTGGGCACCCTCATGCTTTTTATTGTCGGCTTTGGCTGGGCAAAGCCGGTGCCGGTTAATTTCGACTTGCTGCGTGACAGGCGAAAAGGAATGATAGTGGTCTCTTCAGCAGGGATCATCGCGAATATGGTATTGGCGTTCGGCGCTCTATTTCTGGACCGTCTCCTGTCCCCTTCGCCATCCGGCCTGCTTGCGCCGCTTCTCTATTATTTTGCGAAAGTCAACATCATCCTGGCAGCGTTTAATCTAATACCTCTGCCGCCTCTCGATGGCTCGAAAATTCTGATGGGCTTTGCATCACCCAGTATTCAAAATCACCTTTTCCGTCTCGAGCGGTTTGGATTTTTTATTGTTATCGGGCTGCTTTATTTAGGTGTTCTGGATCCTGTGATTAATTTTTTTCAATGGATGATTTTATCGTTTATCAAACTGTTGTTGCCCTGATTGTCAGCCCTTGGCCTATTTTTTCGGATGCTTTAAAAAGGTTCCGTTCTGGTATTCCCGAAATGCCGTTTCAAGCTCCTCATCCGTGTTCATGACAATGGGGCCCTGCCAGGAGATGGGTTCATTGATGGGCTTTCCGGAAATCAAAAGGAAGCGGGCGGGGGTGTCCTTTGAAGCAATATTTACTTTTTCCCCGTCTTCGAAAATGATTAGAGTTTCAGCACCGATGGCCTTTGGTGCACCAGGCTCAAAAATTCCCTGGCCTTCAATCACATAAGCAAAGGCTTTATGACCCTGGGGGATCTCATGATCAAAGACGGTGTGCTTTGGAAGCGCGACATCCAGAAACTGCGGTTCAATGACAATATCTTTGACCGGCCCTTCGATGCCATTCACCTTTCCGGCAATGATTTTGATAGTGATACCGTTTTCCAGAACCAGCTCCCGGATCTCCTCCTTTTTGATTTCCTGGTATCTGGGTGGCATCATTTTATGAGCGGCCGGGAGGTTGGCCCAGAGCTGGAACCCCCATAAAAGGCGGGTCTTATCCCCTTTGGGCATTTCCTGGTGAACAATTCCGCTGCCAGCCGTCATCCACTGGACATCGCCAGAGGCGATCACGCCTTTGTTTCCCATGCTGTCCCCATGTTCCACATTGCCGTGAAGGATATAGGTAATGGTTTCAATCCCACGGTGGGGATGCCAGGGAAAGCCCTTGATATATCTTTCAGGTTGGTTGGAATGAAAATCATCCAGGAGCAGGAACGGATCAAGATTGGGAACTTCGTCACTACCGAATACGCGTTTCAGATGAACACCGGCTCCTTCGAGAACAGGTTTGGCGAATAATATCTGTTTTATTTTTCTGATCTGTTCCATATTTTCTCCTTAGGGTTGGGTTAATTTTTTATGGAATTGGCCACCACTTCTTATTTGTAACAAAAACAAACCATCAAGGCCGGGCGTTCAATATAGAAGGGATAGGCCTCCCGATATTTGTAAAGAAACTTGAATTTGAAGTCAAGAATTAATACCAGACCTGCAAAGCAATGCTTGAGAAAATTGTTGATTCAGAAATTGAAAGCAGCGGTTCATGCTGGAATGTGACCGGGGCTATCATCAACTCAACGATTTCCCCAAAAAATCCCGGATAAGACTGATGAAACAATGATTATAAGGGTTATCGAAAGAGCTGTGGGCTCTTTTAAATAAGATCTTATGGTTCGGTTCAGAGGGAAAAAAAGAAGACCCAGAATAAATCCGTTTAAAAATCCAAAGATGTGGGCAAAGACATCGGTTCTTTCTCCCTGACTGAGAAGCCCGACAAGAATCGCTCCAGCGATAAGAGGGATGATGGTATCACGAGAAAAGGATTTTTTTTCACGAGTCATCTGGAAGGCGACGAGAAGACCTGCCGCGCCCATGACCGAAGTGGAGGCGCCAATGGAAAGCTGCGCTGTCCGATAAAGCCCTGCCGTCATGAGATTCCCCAGCGTACCGGTCAAAAGCAACATGAAAGGGCCTGTTCCGAACCCGGAAAGGTTGATGAAGGGCGCTCCGAAAATGAGCAGGCCGGCCATGTTTCCCAAGACGTGCCTTGCATCGGCGTGCAGAAAAAGCGCTGTTATGGCCCTGAAGTTTTCTCCCTGTCTGATGAAAAGGGAGGATGACCCATATTTGAGGATCATGGCCTCATGAATGTCATACTGCAGGCAAAGGACATGAATAGCCGCCAGAAGACCCATGATCATGAAGGCCGGGATTGATTTAAACGGGCTGATGCTGAAATCCTGAATCGTCTGCCTGACTTTTCGGAGTCTGTTTTCACGGTAATAGGCATTGATCATAGCATAAGCCTTTTTTTTATCCTCGGGATCAACCAGGATATGAAAGGTTTTTCCCTCCTTTTCAATATGAGTGTCGATGTGCTGTGAGGTTAAAATCAAGAGAATCAGATCTGCTTTTCTTGCAGAAACTCCCTTGGACAATATTTCAAAATTTTGGGTCACAGGGCCTTGATCTTTCAGGATAATGGTTTTAATACAATAAAATCAATTGTTACACATTGGAACTATATAGGATTACCAAAGGAAAATAAACATGCAAATCCTCAGATTTGAAAGCAATGACCATAAGATCTATTCTGGTTGTGATTTTGATGGTCAAAGTGCTGCCGTGATGAAGGGCGATATCTTTTCGGAATTTTCGGTTACCGGCAAAAGAAGAGATGTTCATAAATTTTTAACCCCGGTTGTACCCACCGCCATATTATGTATCGGGTTGAATTACCGTCTCCACGCAAAAGAGACTGGACTTGATCTGCCGAAATATCCGGTGCTTTTCATGAAAAATCCCGGTTCTGCCGCAGCGCATCTGGATAAAATCAGAATTCCTGCCTGCTGTGCCAAAGCCCCGGAAGTGGATTATGAGGCTGAATTGGCTGTGATCATTAAAACAGCGGCAAAGAATGTTCCTGTAGAAAAGGCCCTTGACCATGTCCTCGGGTATACCTGTGCCAACGATGTTTCAGCAAGGCGATGGCAGATGCATGCCGGCGGAAATCAATGGATAAGGGGAAAAAGTTTTGATACCTTCTGTCCTTTCGGGCCCTGGATGGTGACGCCGGATGAAATTCCGGACCCGGATGCTCTGGATATTGAATGTGTTCTGAATGGCGAAACCATGCAGAAAAGCAATACTATCGACATGATTTTTCCTGTGGCCCGGATTATTTCTTACCTGTCCGAATCCACCACGCTTTTACCGGGCACGGTGATCCTGACCGGTACGCCTTCCGGTGTAGGATTTGCAAGAAAGCCTCCGGTATATTTAAAACCGGGTGATGCGCTGGAAACAAGGATTGAGCATATTGGTGTACTGAAAAATGAAGTGGCATCTGAAGAATAGAAAAACCCGGAAGCGGGGGGATGCTTCCGGGCCTCAGGGGCTCTATTATTAACGAATTTTAGTTATTTATTGCATGGACGCTCGCCATCCTGGTTCCGGGGACAATCTCTGTTCCCGCCCATATTGGCGCATCTGCCATGGCCGCGTCCAAAACCTGAACCAAGAGCCAGTTCAGGTGAAATTTTCTTTGCACTTAACTGGAAATCAATTCGTTTTTCACTTAATTTCTTTTCAATATCCAGGATGTCCCCTGATAATTTGCTGAGTTTGGCCCTGTCAGGAGTTGATGTCTCCATGAGCATCCTCATTTCCTGGTGTTTCTGCTGCTTTGAAGCCCTGAGTTCATAGGTCTCATCAATGAATTTCTGTCGAAGGGTGGTGAATTCATTTTTTTGTTCCTTTGAAAGATCATTCAAGGCCTCTTGCCCTCCAAATCCCCGGCATCCCCCGCCTTTCATTCCCATTCCCGGCCCAAAGGCAAACACACTTCCTGTGAAAAGTGCAATAAAAACGACTGAACTGACGATAATAATTGATTTTTTCATGATACCTCCAAATATGGTTTTTTGTTTTCGGATCGTTATGATCACTTTCTGGAATTCATAATTAGCAAAGGTCGTGCCATAGAGTCATAATTTTATTAACCAACTGAAATTATATAATAATTTTAATATTAAAGATTATCGGCTTGTTTAGCATAGATCCTTCCTGTATACTTTTTATACAGGGGACTGTATCCAGGTGTAGATAAAATACCCGGTATTGGAATTTAGATAACCCTTTTTCACCTGGAAGATAGCGGTTCCATTCATGGTATTGTTTTTGCTTTATCGGGTTTTACAATGAGATTTATGGATAGAATATTATCAGATACTATAGAGAAAAAAAGAAAATGAGAAAAAAAATGTTTGTTTCTCCTCTTTTACCGGCAGGTGTTTTATTGATCCTTCTGCCGATTTTTACCTTCATGACCCTGGACCGGCTGGAAAGACAAAAGGAGTTTTTTACACAGCAACTGATGGAAAAAGGGACGGCCCTGATCCGGACCTTTGAAGCCGGGACAAGGACAGGGATGTTTACCATGCGCTGGGGTGCGCCCAGAATCCAGGCCATGCTTTTTGAAACGGCATTGCAGCCCGAGGTCGTCTATATGATGATCACCTCAAAGGAGGGGAAAATCCTGGCACATTCCGATATGAATAAAGTGGGTAAGGATATGGGGGATATGCCCCTGCCGGAAAACATCAGTCCGGACACAGGTCTGATCCTTTACAGGGTAAAGCCGTCGGAAAATGAGGAAGAGGTGTTTGAAGTCTATAAACGGTTTGTCCCGATCCGCCGCGGGGAAGGGATGCATGGGCATGGCAGAATGAGGGGAATGCAGATGATGCGGGCTGAAGCCCTGCCGCCGGAATTTCAGGATGGCCATGAACCCCAGGACTGGAGCAAGTCCTATCTTGAGAATGAAAAGGGAACGCCACCTGAAATATCAGAACATTATATTTTTGCAGGACTTTCCATGAAAAAGGAAAAGCTGGCAAAGGAAAGGTTTTTAAGAGAGACCCTTTTTCAGGCAGTTTTTTTATTTATTCTGGGGTGTGTCGGCATGATTGCCCTTTTGGCTTTCCAGGCCTACAGGTCTGCCAGAGCATCTCTGTCCCAGGTTAAAGCATTTTCCGATCATGTGATCCAGAACATGCCTTCGGGGCTTGTGACCATGGATATGGAAAGCCGCATCACGTCCATGAACCAGGCGGCAAGAGATATCCTGGGCCAGGATCTTGTCCGGCCCTTCCCTGAAATGATGGATCTTGTGAAAGAAATGGAAGAAGCCTCGCAAAAACTGGTGAACAAGGACATCAGCCTTGAAATTGTCCCAGGTCGCAGAGTTCTGCTGGACATCACGGCATCCCCTGTCAGGTCCTCTGAGGACCAGATAACCGGGTATGTATTTCTTTTCAGGGATCTGACCCAGATCGGTGAATTGAAAAAACAGGTGGAAACAAACCGGCGGCTTGCCGCCATCGGCAAGCTGGCAGCAGGCGTTGCTCATGAGATCAGAAACCCGTTGAGCTCCATCAAGGGGTTTGCCACCTATTTTGGCAAACGCTATGAAAAAAATGAAAACGATAGGGAAACCGCTCTTATCATGGTCAGTGAAGTGGAACGGATCAACCGTTCCATCACCCAGTTGCTTGAGTTTGCAAAACCCCTCGGCGTTGAAAAAAAAGAGGTGGATATCCGGCAGATGATTGACCATTCCTTGAAGCTCATTCACCATGATCTGGAGCAAAAAGACATAAGGGCAAAGGTTGATATTGATATTTCAAAAACACTGATTCATACGGATGGCGACCGGATGAACCAGGTTCTCCTGAATTTGTATATCAATGCGGTTGCGGCTCTGGAAAGGGGGGGTACGCTTGCTGTCAGCGTTAAAGACACCTCGCAGGAAGAGTGGATTGAAATACGGGTCAAGGATAATGGGAAAGGTATTGACGAGGAATTTCTGGATCAGATTTTTGATCCTTATTTTACAAGCCGTCCGACCGGCACAGGCCTTGGACTTTCCATTGTTCACCGTATTATTGAAAATCTTGGGGGTAATATCCGTGTGGAAAGCAAAAAAGGCGAGGGTGCCTGTTTTATCATCAATTTGCCGGTGTCGTGAAAGGATAAAGAAAAAATGAAAAAAATATTGGTTGTGGATGATGACAAAGCCCATTCACGGATGCTCAAAACCCTGATGACGGACTGGGAGTATGAGATCCATGAGGCCGATGATGGAACAACCGCTGTTGCCCTGGTAAAGGAAAAATCTTTTGATATGGTTCTGATGGACATGAAGATGGTCAACATGTCGGGCATGGAAGCATTGCAGCATATCAAGGCCTATAACCCTTCTTTGCCTGTGATTATCATGACTGCCTATTCATCGGTTCAGACAGCAGTCAATGCACTGAAAATCGGGGCCTACGATTATCTCACCAAACCTCTGGATTTTGATAAGCTTAAATTGACCATTGAACGTGTATTTGAAAGTCTTTATCTGAAAACGGAAAACCGGAATCTGAAAACCCGGCTTAAGGAAAAATCATTCAGCCATGACATTATCGGAAACAGCCCTCCCATTAAGGCGCTTCTTGACACCATTCAGATGGTGGCGCCGACGGATGCCAATGTCCTCGTCATGGGGGAATCCGGGACCGGCAAAGAGCTGGTATCTGAGGCCATTCATGATAATTCACCCAGAAAGCACCAGCCTTTTGTCCGGATCAATTGCGCGGCCATCACAGAAACCCTGTTGGAGTCGGAGCTTTTCGGTCATGAAAAAGGGTCATTCACCGGAGCGGACAAAACCAGAAAGGGAAAATTTCTTCTGGCCGACAAGGGCAGCATCCTTCTGGATGAAATCGGCGAGATGAGTCTTGCCATGCAGGCAAAGCTTTTACGGGTCATCCAGGAAAAAGAAATCACACCCGTGGGAAGCGATCAGAATATCAAGACCGATGTCCGTGTCATTGCCTCTACCAATCGGGATCTAAAAAAACTGGCAGAACTGGGGCAATTTCGACATGATCTCTATTATCGTCTGAATGTGGTCAGTATTGAAATTCCGCCATTGAGGAATCGGAGAGAAGATATTCCGGGACTTGCGTTGTATTTTCTGGAATTGTTTTCAAAAAAGAACAAGCGCGATATCAAGGGGTTTTCACCGGATGCCATGGGCGCCATGATCCGTTATGACTGGGAAGGCAATGTCAGGGAATTGATGAACTGCGTGGAAAGAGGGGTTGTCCTGACAAGGTCCGACTATATCGGCACGGACGACCTTTCGTTTGTGTCTGCAAAAAAAATAGAAGACCGCCAGGCACAGGATGAATCAGGCCCCATGAGTCTTGCCCGGATTGAAGAAACAGCGATTCTGTCCACCTTGGAATCCTCCCGCGGCAATAAGAGTGAGACAGCAAGAAAACTTGGGATAACCCGAAAGACCCTGCTAAAGAAATTAAAACAGTATGGAAGCAGTTGACTCGGTGATGGATCAGAATCTTTCAGTAAGCTTGTTGATCAGATATGTGCTTTCACGCAGGGCCTGTTCGCTGAAGGGACCGAACCATTGGGCGATTTCATTGAATTGTGAAACGAAAAGCGGTTTGTCATTGTTTTCCAGCATCTCCATATGGGTGTTCAAGGAAACAATATACTCTTTTAAAAGAAGTCTTCGCTCTTGGGTCGCAAAAATAATTTCAGAATAAAGTGAACTGTCCTGGGCAAAGAGCCTTCCCACCATACCGATTTCAAGACGGTAAATGGGGCTTGAAAATTCAAGGGTTTTTTCAAGACGAACATGCTTTTCATATAAAAACCGGCCAAAACAGAAGGTGGCAAAATGGCGCAGGGCTTGAACAATTTCCATGATGTCATCATGTTCTTTAGCACTGGATTCGACAATGACCGCTCCCCAGAGGATAAATTGATCAATGAGCCAGCGGCACTGATCCGGATTCCTGCCTGGTGTGACGACAATGATTTGCTTGTCAAGAGAGGCCGAGGTCGGACCAAAAATGGGATGAATCCCGATTACTGGTCCGGAATGGGAATCCAGCATTTTTTTTAACGGTCTTTCTTTGATGCTGGTCAGATCAGCGAGAAGGGTATCTGAAGAAAGAAAGGGAGCAATCTTTTTAATCACGTCTTCGGTTTTATCGATGGGAACGGAGACAAGGGCAAGATCAATATCTTTGCAAAGAAATGCTGCCCTGTCCCAGTCAGACTCTGTAAGGTTCCTGACATGATAGCCGGATTTTCGAAAAAGAGACGAAAAAAAACTTCCCATCTGCCCTGCACCGCCGATGATGAGGACATTGGCCCCTGGCCGGATCCCCTTATGCGCCATTTTATCCGTCTGCTCAACACGGGATTGTCTCAGGATGACCCGGTAGAGGTCTTCGAGAAAATCCGGTTCAAGACAGGTCTTTTTTGCTGCGGCCCTGAGTTTTGAAATCATATCCTCTTCCCTGGCAGGATGATAGACCGGCGCATGGTATTTTTTTTTCAGCCGAACCACTTTTTCAACCTCGGCCTGGCGCCTTGCCAAAAGGGAAAGAATCTGTGAATCAATATCATCAATATTTTTCCGGTGGAAAATCACTTCTTTATCAAATGCAAGGCTACCGTCTTTCATGCTTTCCTTTCTTGGATTCATTCATTGCTGTCCCGGAATCATCTTAAGTCATTATTTTCTATTACCCTTTTCTAACCTGATCGGCAACCGGAAAACCCATTGCCCCATGAAAAAAACCTTGTTGAACCCGATTAAATGGTTTATAAAATTCCCAGGTATGATCAATACCCGATCATGGGAGCCGATATGAACCTTCAGGATGAAATTATAAAGAGAATTCATAATCTTACCGACCAGCAGCAGGAAAAGATACTGAAAATTCTGACAATCTGGCAGAAAGGGAAGCAAAGAGACTATCAGCGTTTGAAAACAAGCACTGATGTAGGTATTCTAGTGGGAGACAAACTGATCCAGACTCGTACAATCGATGTCAGTGCAAGCGGGATTTATATCAAGGCATACAAGAAATTTGAAGTCAATAGAAGCTTACGCGTTGTTTTTTCCGTTCCCGGCCATAAGAAACCCTTTAAACTTCAAGGGACCATTGTCAGAGTTGAGACTGACGGAATGGCCATCAAATTTGAAAACATCACTCCCTATTTTCAAAAAATCCTGGATGATGTGATCTGGGAAAAGGGCGAACCTGAGAATACGCCTTTGTAACACACCGATTCGCCCTGAAAAAGGAATTATCGAAAAAGGAAAAAGAACTATATTGCTTAAAGAGAAGTTGATATGGCGCAGAAGGTCTTTATCACAAAAAGCGGAAAGGCAAATATCACGTGCCCGGAATGCGGAAAAATCAGGGCTATGGATGTTTCCCGGTTCGCAAACGTAGATAAAACCGTGAGTCTTAAGGTGACCTGTACCTGTGGTCATAGTTTTTCAGTCATGCTTGAACGTCGGCTTCATATTCGTAATGATGTCAACCTATGCGGTCAGACTATCTTTAAGGATGAGAAATATGAGTTTAAAATTATGGATATTTCCAGGCGGGGACTCAAAATCAAGACTGGAAAGGCTATGGATATTCAGAAAGGAGAAAAGCTTGTTATTGACTTCATCCTGGATGATCCAGGGCAATCAAGTGTTCAAAAAGAAGTGATTGTCAGGAAGGTCAATGGAATCGATATCGGTGTCGAATTCACATCCAGTGATCACTATGATAAATTCGGGCCTTATCTCTTGTTTCATTTTAATTGATTCAAAGGGTGGGTTGTCATTCCGCAGGATTGAGATTGTAGTGACTGGAAATTCTTTTTAACGAATCCTCAACCTGTAATTCAAGTTCTGCCAGTTTTATTTCTGAAAATCCAAAAAAATTTGCCTCTGCTGCAATCGGGTTGCCGACATCAGACTTTTTATCAACAGAAATTCCGACCTTATTGCAGGTTTTATCCACAAGCCTCAAGATCACCAGGGGAACATTGGCCGTATCAAATTTCTCGTCATGATGTTCTTTTGCTACCTGGCAATATTTTTCAGGGATATTCCATTTTTTCAGGAGTCTGAACCCTTGTTCGGCATGCTGGGTTTTGATGATTTCATGGATAATGGCGGGTGACGGGATAAAGGGCACGTCTTTTGACTCTTTTATTTTTTCAATAATGGTAATTAAAAACAGTTTTCCAATATCATGCATCAGGGATGCAAAAAATACTTCCTGGATGAGTTCTTCATATCCGGCTTCCCTTGCGATCCACTGGCTGGTCAGGGCACAGACAAGGGCATGCTGCCACAGGGTATTGCGATAATTCCGTATAAAGCTGTCTTTTGTGTTGTAAAGTTCTTTTTGAGTCAGAATGAGCACCATACGGGTGATTTCTTCCAACCCTAAGCGGACAACGGCATCCCGGACAGTCATCACTTTTGACAATCCTCTGAAAAAAGAGGAATTGGCAAGTTTCAGGATTTGGCTCGACACGGCAGGATCAGCAATGATGAGTTTCTCGATTTTAGAAAGCTGAGCATCTTTTTTCTGGATTTCCATCTGAATTCTGAGCGCGGTTTTATCAAACGGGGGAAGTGTAACCCTGTCGGATTCAACATAGTCGTCGATGATTTCCAGAAAGGAGTGGTCGTTTTGCAAAATTATCCTCCAAGCAGTCGCTTGATTTCACTGATGGGCCTCGGAGGGTTGAGTCTGGGTAGGCATCTCAATACTTCATCAATTGTAGTAATACCCTTTGAGGCTTTGTAAATCCCATTTTCCAGAAGGGTGACAAGTCCTGCGTCCTTAAGGCTGATGGTTCTCAGTTCATGGCTGGTGGCCCGTTTCAGGACTGCATCCCGGACATGTTCATCCGGCAGAAGCATTTCATGGACCGCAATTCTGCCACCATAGCCTGAGTGGCGGCACTGACCACAGCCCGCAGCCTTGTAAAATGATCCGCCGGCCAGTTCTCCACCCTGATATCCCATGCGCTTTATCTCTGACGCACCAGGGGTGTATTTTTTTTTGCAGTGAGGACAGACACGGCGCAGAAGCCTCTGGGCAAGAACACAGTTGATGGTGGAGGCGATCAAAAAAGGTTCAATATTCATGTTCATCAAGCGGATCAATGCACCGATGCTGTCTTCCGTATGAAAGGTGGTCAGAACCTTATGCCCTGTCAGCGCTGCCTGAACTGCTATGTCGGCGGAGAAAAAATCCCGGATTTCACCAATGACAACAATATCCGGGTCCTGTCGGACAATGTGCCGGAGCGTTTCTTCAAAGGTCAGGTTCAGCTTGGTATTGATGGAACACTGGGCGATTCCGTCGATGACATACTCAACCGGGTCTTCGGCAGTGATGATACTGTTTTCAGGGGTGTTCAGATGGTCGATGCAACTGTATACAGTGGATGTCTTTCCGGAGCCGGTGGGGCCTGTTACAATCAGAACACCGCTGGGAGATTCAAGTGAAAAATTGATAAAATTATCAAGCATTCTCGGCGGCATGCCCAGCTCTTCCACTTTTAAAAGCTTGTCCATCTTATTGATGATTCTGAAAACGATCTTTTCCCCGTGGACGGTAACATAGGTGGAAACCCTTAAATCGACCTTGTATTCACCGAACTGGAAATCAATACGACCGCCCTGGTGCCGTCTTTTTTCGGCAATATCAAGACCGGTCATGATTTTGATGCGGCTTGCAATGAGTGGCATCATGTCTTTTGAATAGTCTTTGATATGGTGAAGGATGCCGTCAATTCTAAGCCTCACCCTGAAGCGGTCGTGCATGGGTTCGATATGGATATCACTGGCCTTGGCCCGGATGGCATTGATGATGATGGTATTGACGATGCCGACAATGGATTCATCATCTATGGTCAGGGTTTTTTTATCTTTGTTCTCGTCCCGGACCATCTTCTGGATGGCAAAATCAATGGAATCCTTTTTTGAAATGGCAATTTCAATGTCTTTTTTAAATATTCCCCTGGCTGCTTCAATGGTCGGTTTGTGAAGCGGATCTGAGAACGCAATTAGGACTTTGTCCCCCTGCATCCGGATGGGAATGAATTTGTTCTGCATGAAAAGTTTATAGGGAACCTGTTTGAACAGATCAGGATCAAGGTCTATAAATTCCGGTTCAAGAAAGGGGAAGCCCATCTGCAGAGACAGCATTTCAATGAGGCTTTTTTCATCAATAAACCGCTGCTCCAGAAGGATATCGCCGACTTTCCGCTTGTTTTTTTCTTCATATTGTATTTTTAAAGCTTCTTCAAGTTCTTTTCTTGTAATATAGCCGAGCTCAACAAGAAGTGTTCCCAGCTTAAGATTATCCTTGTTGGCTTTGATGGCCTGGGTTATTTTCTCGTCATTGACATATTCGAGCTCCTTTAATACTTCGAGGAGCGATTTGGGAGGGGACAGTTTTTTCTGAATCCGTTTAGCGTAATTGATATTTTCCCGGGTCAGGTGGTTTTCTTTGAGAAGATAAAAAATTACCTTTCCAAGTTTTTCTTCTTCCCCGTCGGCTGTTTTTTCGGTATCATCCACCATGTAGTTCCCTAGAATGCAATCCATATCATTGTTAAAGGTGCTTTTTGGTTTGAACATTCATATTTCTTATAGTTGGCTTGATTCAGACTGTCAAGGGAAAGCCAGACGAAAAAATGAATGCAGCAGCCGGATCTTGACAAAGAACAGGGTGCCACGTATTAATTTAAAGATTGAGTGATACTGAAAATAAAGGAGACGGCCATGACGGACCACACCCCAAAGCTTCTGGATGCACTGGACGCTTTTGAAGACGGTATTTATATTGTCAGCGATGATTATACGGTTGATTATATGAATAAATATATGAAGGTTATGTTCGGGGACAGGATTGGGAAAAAATGCCATGAGGTGCTGGTCGGATCGGATAAGCCCTGTGACTGGTGTAAATTTGATGAGATTTTTAAGAAAGGAGAAACCCATCACTGTGAGGTTTATATCGATTCAGTGAACAAATTTTTCTATCTGTCGGAAATGCCGATCATGAATCAGGACGGGACAAGATCCAAGCTTGCCATATACCGCGACATCACCCATTCCGTCCACCAGGAGGAGAAACTCAAAGCCTCAAAAGAAAGTTATCAGAGGCTGTTTAAGCATGTGGGGTGCGGGGTGTTTATCAGCAGCAAGGAAGGACGGTTCTTAGATGTCAACCCGACGCTTTTAAAAATGCTGGGATACCAGGATAAGGAGGAATTCCTTTCTCTTGACCTTGCCAGGGATGTGTATTTAAGCCCTGCCGACAGACAGAAATATACGGAAATCATTGAGAAAAAAGGCAAAGTAATTGATTATGAACTCAAATGGCGGCGCCGGGACGGTCATATTCTTCATATTCTTCTCACCAGCAATGTCCGGTATGATGCAAGGGGTGAAATTCTGGGATATGAAGGCATTGTTGTGGATCAGACCCGGAGAAAGAAACATGAGATTGAATTAAAAGAAGCCCATGATTTTCTGGACAGGATTATTTCATGTTCTCCCAACGCCATTATGGCAATGGATACCAAGGGTGTCATCAGGCTGTGGAACCAGGGAGCGGAAAATGTTTTTGGGCTGAAGGCCGCTGAAGTGGTTGAAAAAATGACTGTCCAGCAGATTTTTTCCGTCAAGGTCGCAAAAAAGGTCAATGAGATGCTCAGGGATGAAAAATTCGGGGGTAAGGGAAAATTGAACTCCTATCCTTTGAATTTTACAAAAGACAATGGAGAGGTGCTTGAAGGTAATCTGTCGGCCAGCCTGATTTATGATGAAAAAGGCGATGAAGTGGCATCAGTGGGTTTGTTCGTGGATTTAAAAGAACGGCTCCAGACGGAAAGAGAACTGAGTGCAGCAAGACAGCACCTGCTCCAGTCAGAAAAGCTGGCAGCCATGGGGCGGCTTACCTCCCAGATTGCCCATGAGCTGAACAACCCGCTTTTTGGCATTATGAATACGCTTGAGCTGATGAAGACGGAGATCCCCCCTGAGAATAAGCGCAGAAGGCTCTTGGACATGTCCTTGTCAGAGATTGTCCGGCTGGCGGATATGCTGAAAAAAATGCTTTCCTTTTCAAGGCCGGATCAGGACAAGCGCGTTGAGATGAATATCAACGTGGTGATTGATGAACTCCTGCTGCTCTACGAAAAAAGGTTCAGGGAAAACAGCATCAAGCTTCATCTGGATCTTGCCGAGAACCCTGGGATTATCCTTGCATCCAGGGATCAGCTTCGCCAGGTATTTATTAATATGTTCTCCAATTCCATGTATGCCATGCCCGAAGGGGGGAATCTTGAAATTTCCACTCGGATTTCAGGCGATAAGCTTTATATTGTCATCCGGGATACAGGAACAGGGATTAAACCTGAGCATATGAAAAAGATTTTTGATTCTTTTTTTACCACAAAAACAGAAAGTGTCCAGGGCGTAGGGTTGGGCCTTTCCGTATGCTACGGGTTTATCAAAGATCATGACGGCGACATCACGGTTGAATCTGAAGAAGGGCAATGGACAAAGTTTACTATTATGCTGCCGCTTTCAGGTGGCCGATAGCCTGTCCCCTGTCATCACCCCATATGCTTGAGTATAGAAAACAGACAAAAGATTTTGTTGAAAAAATAGCTCTCAAATAAATTCAAGGAGATTTAATGAAAAAATTTGCATTATTTGTATTTAACGGTGATCCCATGTGTTTTATCCACGTATTGTTAAATGCACTGGATATGAAGGTTAAAGGCAATGAGGTTAAAATCATTATGGAAGGTGCGAGTGTGAAACTGATTCCTGAACTGATGAAGCCTGAGAATCCATTAAACAAGTTATGGGAAAAAGTTATAAAAGAAAATCTGATTGAAGGTGCTTGCAGGGCATGTTTAAGTAAACTTGGCAATCTGGAAGATGCAAAAAAACAAGGATTAATACTTTTGGACGATATGTCAGGGCATCCTTCTATTTTGGGCTATAGAGACAATGGTTTTGAAATCATTACCTTTTAATTGATTCCGCAGGTATGCGAAGAATTGTCGATCTATCAATAGTGGCCCCTATCTGGCTTAATCAGTGGATGGAAGTACATAAAATTGCCCTATGGGGTGCGGCAGATCTCCGGAGTTTGTCCACACTCCAGGATGAGACTGGACAAAGATTCCTTTTTGCTCTTTCATGGGTTATTCCTATGAACCCCCGTATAATGGTCAGTATTCAGAACGGGCCGAACCAGGCATACGCTGATGAGTATGCCAGAGTGAACAATCATATCAATGAATTATCAGAAGCATTAGCAGCAGAAATAAAAGCCAGAGGTTTTCGATCTAAACCGCTGGCGGCCTCGGATCGTACCGATACGGTTAATATCAAAGGGGACTTTCCCCACAAGACTGCAGCAACAAGAGCAGGGTTGGGCTGGATAGGTCGTCATTGTCAACTCATCACGCGCCCCTTCGGATCATGGATTCGATTGGGAACCGTTTTCACCGACATTGAACTTCCATGTGGGCCACCAATAGAGAGAAACTTCTGCGGCCGCTGTATGCGCTGCGTAGAAGTCTGCCCTGCAAAAGCATTGACAGGCAACGCATGGTATCCAAGGGTGCCACGTGAAGAGATATTGAATGTACAGGCATGTGATCAATGGAAAAAGGAACACTATTTTCAGTTCCACAAGGGGCATAACTGCGGAATTTGCTCAGCAGTATGTCCTTATGGGCTGAAAGTGTTGAAAAGATGATCAGGTAAGGTAAAGAATGTAGAATAAGTAAGCAATCTGCACATACCATTGCTCATGCAGTTTCACAATATATCAAAAATATATATGAAAACCATTGATAAACAAGCAATTCAAAAACTATTATCAATTCACATATCATCATATAAAATATATTAAAATTATCCTGAAATCCGAAAAGAAAAAAAGTCAAAGACGGCGGGCCGGGAAGAATCTCTTTTCCGGACATGGATTGACAATTCCCTGGGTGAAAAACAATTTATGCAAATTACCAAAGCCGACATTGAAGATATCTTTTATAAAATCGTTGAATCCGGGAAAAGCATCAGGACCGGATAAGCCTTTATCTTGTCCAGAAGGTGTTGGGCCATTCAACTATTCAGGTGACTGAAAGATATTCACATCTTGCCCCAAATCAATTGGCTCTGGCCGTTGGGGCTATTGATAGAGGGATTACAGAGCATAGAGACAAAAATATAATACCGTTCAAAAAAGAAGGATAGCCTTGAATGAGTCATTGGTGGGAAGTTGACTTTAAATCAACTTTTTATTGACTTTACATCAACTGGAACGATAATATGACTGAAGATGAAGTGAAAAAATGTTTTAGGAAGATTGTAAAATATGGTTGCATCCAACCTTCCAAGCACTGCCGGGAAAGAATGCTGGAAAGACAGATTAATATGGATGATATTTTATATGTCTTATTGTGGGGAATCGTCACAGATATTGAATACAGCAAAGACCATAACAGTTGGCAATGCAAGGTACAGGGCAAAGACATTGATGGTGAATCCCTGGTTTTCGCCGCTGGCATCTATGAAGACTGTCAGGCCGTAAGATGCATAACCGTATATTAAAGAAGAGGGCACTATGATCTGCCACGAATGCAATTCGGAAATGAAAGAGTCACAAGAAACATATCATTATCTGGAATCAGGGCTCGATAATATATACCTGGAAGATATTTGTGTTTATAGGTGCAAGTGTGGAGAGTTTTTTCCATCTGTCCCTGGAATTATTGATCTGCATACCATGATTGGTCAAATGATAATCAAAAAATCAACAGCCCTGAATGGTAAAGAAATTATATTTTTACGGAAAAATATAGGACTGAATGCCAGAACTTTTGCTGAATATGTCGGCATTGATAAAT
This sequence comes from Desulfobacula sp., assembly GCA_020048635.1. Taxonomy (GTDB): domain Bacteria; phylum Desulfobacterota; class Desulfobacteria; order Desulfobacterales; family Desulfobacteraceae; genus Desulfobacula. The sequence continues at coordinate 26,074 of JAIFMF010000147.1, forward strand.
CAACGTTTTCCAGGTGGGAGAATGGTCAACAAAAACTTGCAAAACCAAATGATCGTCTTATCCGATTGATCTATGCCAATGTAAAAGGGCTGCCTAAAAACGATATAGAGCATCTCTTGAAAGAGGCAGTAAAGGATTTTAATGGAAGCGAATCCGAAGAACGAATAAGCATTCCGAAAAGCAGTTTTTCTTCTCAGCAAAGAGATGAGAGGGTTTAAATAGCCTAAAAAAACATCTACAAAGCCCGTATACCTGAACTTGAAGCGGAAATGGTTGATTTTCGTCGACGACAAAGAAGCATAATTTTATTGAATCATGCTCAACGTTTTTTTGACTATAATTTAATTTTCAGATGGTTGACAATAAAATATGACGATGGTAATACCATTCTCTAAAAGTATATTAATCGGGATATATTTCGAAAGGCTTCACAAAGCTGGTCAACCTGCTGAAAGAATTCACATGTCGGCCGTTGACCCGATTTTTTTAATATAAGTTTTTTAGCAAAAGGAGGAAATTAGTATGAAACATTTAGTAAGAGTGTTGGTTACCGTTTGCTTCCTGTTCGGTTTGTCAGCAGGACCAGTTTCAGCAGGAAATGTTCTCTCCATAAAAAAAGGAGAACCTGTCCATCTGGCGTCCTGGTTTGTAATTTCCGGACCCAATTCATCTCTTGGAATTGATGAAGTTCGTGGTATCGAACTGGCTATCGAAGCTAAAGGCGGTTCTTTTAAAGGTCACCCTATTAAACTCAGCAGCATGGATGATGGGTGCAGCCCTGAAGGCGGACAGACTGCTGCATCCAAGATTGCAGCAGACCCATCAGTGCTTATCGCCATTGGTCCAAGCTGCTCCAGCGCTGCAAAAGCAGGTGTGCCCATCCTTTGGAAAATGAAAATACCTTCTCTTTCTCCATCTGCTTCGGCACCCTTTTTGACCGATCCTGCAACCGGACCAGACTTTGCCGGTTACCTTAGAGTCTGTCAGAATGATAAGTTTCAGAGTGCTGTTGCGGCTGAATTTACATTTAAAAAATTAGGTTTGAAAAAGGCCGCTACCATCCATGACGGCAGCCTTTATGCACAATCGCTTGCCCAAGTCTTTGCCGATGTATTTACAAAACTTGGTGGAGCCATCACATCCCTGGAAGCTATTTCCCCTGGCGATACAGACATGAGACCTGTTTTGACGAAAATTGCCAGTGGTGGGCCTCAAATGATTTACATGCCTTTGTTCATACCGGAAACTGCTCATTGTGCCCGTCAGGCCAAAGAAATTTCAGGTCTGGAAAAAACTGCTCTCATGGGTTCAGAGGGGTCATACTCTCCTGATTTTCTTTCAGCAGCAGGGAATTCAGCTCTGGGCATGTATCATTCCAGCCCGGATTTTTCCGCCATGGCTGATTCCTATGGCGCATTTCTTGAAAAATTCAAAAAAAAATATGGTACCGCTCCTGAAGCCCCCTACCATGCACACGCCTACGATTCAGTATTCATGATATTCAACGCACTTGAAAAAGTAGCCGTTGTTAAAGGAGATACCCTTGAAATAGACAGGGATGCATTCAATAAAGTCCTTCATGAAACAAAAGAGATGAAGGGACTCACCGGGACCATTACCTGCGATAAAAACGGTGATTGTGCTGATCCCAAAATAGCTATCTATAAAGTGACGGAAGAAAATCTCAAAGCCAATAAAATGTCAACAGTACCTTTCTGGAAAAAATATTAGCCAGATGAAAACAGCACCCGGTTAGGTTCTTCAATCGGGTGCTGTTTGTCTTTTGAGAATAAAATTATGGCATGGGAGAAAATATGACAAAATCAAAACCCTTTGTATGGATTAATAATAAAATTTTACCCTGGGAGGATGCGCATGTTCCTATTTTATCCCATGGTTTATCCAGGGGGTCTGCAATATTTGAAGTCTTTGGAACACATAAAGGGGAATTGGGAACATCTGCTTTCAGGATGGATATGCACCTGAAAAGACTTGCTCAGACTGCAAGGCTTTTAGGTATGGAATTAAAATTTTCAACCGAGGAAATAGCCGATGCCACTGCAAAGATTGCTGCGTTTAACAAATCCGGCAGAGGGATCATTAAAATCCTGGCCTATTGGGGGGAAGAAGCGATTGTTGATCTGGTATTAACATCAAAACTTGACGTAGCGATTTTTACCGTTCCTGCATCAGAAAACCTTGGTCTTGATCAAATGAAACCCATTTCTGTTTGTTTCTCAAAATGGCGGAAACTGCATCCTGAGACCGTTCCAGTCCAGGCAAAGGCATGTGCAAATTACCTGAACGGTTATTTGATCAGAAAAGATGCCATGGATAGAGGGTTTGACCTGGGTGTAAGTATTGGAACTGATGGATTTGTTGCAGAAGGCTCCATTGAATCACTTTTTATCGTAAAAGATGGTATATTGAAAACGCCTCCTCTTGGCCCAATCTTAGAAAGTATTACCAGAGATACCATCCTACATCTTGCAAAAGATGATGGGATACCAGTGGAAGAAACCAAGCTGCAAAAGGAAGATCTATATGAGGCGGATGAACTGTTTACCAGTCATACCGGAATAAAAATTTCCCCAGCAAGGCAATTTGAGGAAAAGGTATTACAAGCACCAGGACCGGTAACGGCTCGTATCTGCAAGCTGATGGAAGATGTTCTGACCTTTCAAGATAAGCGTTATATGCACTGGTTCCAGAATCTTCATTAACAGGAATATTCATATATTTCTTTTAAAAAATAATGGCTTGTGCAAATATTATTAAGAATATTTAACAATTGGATTTTTTAAACTTTGTTGGCGAATCTGCAAATGAAAAATAAAATATCATACAAACCCATTAAAAAAGTCCGACTCTATGAAGAAGTGGCTGATCAGATAAAGCAGACAATCTTTAAAGGAGATTTGGAACCTGGCGATCAGCTTCCTTCGGAAAGGGATCTGGCAGAAACATTTAATGTGGGAAGGCCGACCATCAGAGCGTGGTCAAAAAGATTGATGTAGGTCTGTACCTGAATGCAATGGGGGATCAATTCACCTGGATGATACAGGCAGATAAAAAAAGTTTTAAGGAAATGTGGGAAGCTCGTAAATATATCGAACTTGGAATTGCTCACTCGGTTTCCCAGAATGCAAGCGAAAAAGAGATAAAAGATCTGGATACATATATAGCAAAGATGGAGAACAGCTTGACTCATGTCAGTAAGTATTTCACCGTTGCCATGGAGTTTCATCTAAATTTGGCAAAGCTTTCCGGCAATAAATTTTTTTATATGATATGGAAACAATTTTATGATGTCGGTTTAAAAAGCTATCCGATCCTTAAAGCCCTCTATCCGGATCAAATCCCCAGGCTCCTTGAAGTTAATAAATTAATGTTGGACGCAATAAAATCAAAGGACCCAAAAAAAATTGATAGGGCCATGACTAAACATGCGGAAGAAGAACTGCCTATCGATCTGGACTTAATATGATTGCAGCGCCTGTGACATTTCAAAGCTACAAAATAATGACAGCGCCTTATACGGATATCAGTTAATCTTTAGTAAACAGCTCTCGTAGATGCTCTACCCTCCTGCGATTGGCACCAAAATCACTGTACCCGATACGGGAAGCGGAACGTACATGTATTATTCTTTCGGAAAAAGAAATTCGACATCATCAACAAACCCCATAATTTTTGATTTGTATGTAACATGTAGATAATTATCTGTCTCGTTAATGATAGTCGTCCTTTCAGATGATAATATAATTTTTTTCAGTCGTTCAAATGCAGCATCTTTCTCTCCCTGATACTGAAATTGCCAAAATTTGTGTGTATGATATAAAACTGAAAGAAAAAGCCATCATAAAATATCCTTTGGCACCGATGAAATTCTCCACTACATCCCTGCCGGTGATGGAGAATAATCGGGTTATCGCGCCGGAATAATTTCCAACCAGTAGCCGTCTGGGTCTTTAATAAAATAAATTCCCATGGCCGGATTCTCAAAACAGATGCAGCCCATTTCCCTGTGGTGTTTATGCGCTGCATCAAATTCATGGGTTTTAAAGGCAATATGGAATTCTTCATCTCCCAGATTATAGGGCCGGTCCATGGCTCTCAGCCAGGTCAACTCCAATCTGGTCGTGCTTGAATCATCACCTATGAATATAATGATATAGCTGCCGTCTTCAGCCGTTTTCCGTCTGATTTCCTTTAACCCCAAGGCCTTGTCATAAAAGAGAAGGCTTTTCTCAAGATCAAAGACATTGATGTTGAAATGATCAATACTAAATTTCATGGGTGTTCCTTTTATATGAATGGGATTGAATGTTTCCATTAATCACGCATTATCATCTTGAGGTCAAGGGAAAAAACTCAGACATACAAATTTAAAAAATGATAAGAACTCGCTTTTGCAACCGGAATACCCCGTTCCCGGGCAGCATTAATATCCACAAGTTCAAGGCCTGCACCACATTGCTGGATCAGTTGAAGCCTGCCTGCTGTCTTCAGGATATCTTCAGTCACTTTTGACATGGTTGGTATTAAAATATCGATGCCGGTCAAATCTGTAATTTCAAACCTCCCCGCTGCAATAAACTCATGATCAGGTAATAATTTTTTCACCCTGTTCAAAAAACCACCCCAAGCATTTTCAGAAGCTGCAAATAATATTTTCAATCACCTACTCCATCTTTTTGAATCATCAAACCAGACCAATAAACAACCAAGAGGAATCCGGTAAACTATTTTTCATTCTTATTGCCCATGGCATTTTTTATATTTCTTATTGCTTCCGCACCAGCAGGGGTCATTACGTCCAAATTGTAAAGGGTCCATCAGCAAGCCATCAAGATA
>JAIFMF010000100.1 GCA_020048635.1 Desulfobacula sp.
CTTCTGACTGCTTTTGAATAATCTCCAATAGTCCAGCTATGACAGGGGTGATTTCTTCTTTCGGAATTTGTGGTATTAAATTGCTTACGTTCATACTTATACAATTAGCAGTTTGTACCACGGTTGTTTACTATTTTTTTGACATTACCCCTGACTTTTTGGGATCTTACTTTTTTGCATTGTAACTATCTTAATTTATTCATATATTGGTGGAGCTGAGGGGGATCGAACCCCTGACCTCATGGCTGCCAGCCATGCGCTCTCCCAGCTGAGCTACAGCCCCTTATTTTGGAAGATTTTCTTAAATAATAGATTGAAGGTTCTGTGTCAACAAAAAAATCTCTTATAACTCTTTTTTATCCAATCAAGAAAACTATAGACAAGCATTTGAGCCTTAGACGGTTGAGACATTTTGTTGCCTGAGCCAGACTGAGTTGGCGCATACGGTGTGTGAACATTTTTTAGATCGAATGAGAAACCCCCGCCCTAAGGGTGGGGTAATGGGGACTGGCTAAGCCGGTCCCGGATGGGTATGGCCGAGTAAGCCGCCCACTGCTATCCTTATATCGAGTTGTTGCCGCAACATCGAAGTATAAGGAGGGATCAGTGAAAGAGGCTTGTGAAGGAGCCATAAATGCAATATGTGGTTTTGCAGGTTGTGAAGTTGTTGAATTGAATTTACAATTGCTGATCATACTATTCATTTCAAGTTCAATAATGAACTTTTGTAAAGAAATCACTTTAACTGTTGAAAAATCAGGTCAAGATGATATTAAGATCATATTCGATAAACAAAGGAGTGTGGTAATGAAACTAAAAGAAATTCCTGACACAAAAACGCTATCAACCAATACCAATAAAAAGAAATTATCAGAGATTCCAGAAGGTGAAAAAAAAGCAGTTTTATCTCTTCTTAAAAAGAATGAATTTGCACTGATTCTTTCCGGTGCACTGCTGTTGACCCTTATCATCTTTTTTTTCTTTTTCAGGACTTCCGATCCTGTTTCCCAACCTGCCCCTGCAAATTCAGCGGCTCCATCATCTCATGACATAGAAAACAGAATTGGAAAAATGGAACAGGCTCTTCAAGTTATAGAGAAATCGACTTCACCTGAAGGCAGCGGCACGACAAAGGAAAAGGTGGGAATTAATCCCTTGGAAGATAGGGTGGCAAGGCTTGAAACAGCATTTTCAGTCAAAATGGAATCGATGATCGAAAGAATAGGAAAGATTGAAAAACATATGGCTCAATTGACAGCAAAGACGGATGTCACTCCTGATGCACCTGTAACAAAGACAGAGCTTGCTGCTGCCGCGCCTGAGAAAAAGATTGTAAAAAAGGAGAAAAAAGAATCCATATTTCATACGGTGCAAAAAGGAGAAACCCTTTTCAGTATCAGCAAGAAATATAATATTAATGTTGAAACCCTGAGAAAATTAAACAATCTTCCTGCTAATGCCGCCATTTTCCCGGGAAATAATATTCTTGTTAAATGAAGAACCGGGAGAGTTTTGAAAAATCAGACATTTCATGTCCATATTGTTTTGAATGGCCTTTATGTATCGGACTTGTAGTTTCTGTTTACTGATTATCAACAGGAAGGGGTTAAATGCTTGAAATAGCGCTATCCCTTGTGGTTACCGGAGCATAAAAAAAAGAAAAACAAATACATGAATTTTTGAACAAGGTATGATGTTTGCTAAGCGTGTCGTAAGGTCTTGGCTCGACAGCCAATGGTCTTGTAAGTTGGAACGGAAGAAGATCAACTCATTAAAGACATTTGAAAAGGAGAACAAATGCAAGAGGGACAATATTCACCCATGGCAACAACTCTCACACTGGAAGATGATGAGCCTCCCAGTAGAAGGCTTGTTCCAATAAACCATCCCACGGCTTCAACAGCCGTTTCTTACCCAATTTTTCTAAAAAACACCACCATTATTCCGGCTGCAAAAATGCTGTTCAGTCAGCGTATTTCCAAGACCAGTCCCAAAACAAAGGCTTTTCGTCGTAGGTTTTATCCGTTGGTTACAGATAAGGAATGGAACGATTGGCAATGGCAGGTCAGCAATCGGATCCGAACGTATGAAAAGCTTAATCGTATATTGGCCTTATCGCCTAATGAAACACTAGTTAACAGCGACACCCAGATTCCGTTGAGTATTACACCCTATTACCTTAGCCTTATCTCGGCCGATGATCCTGATCAACCCCTGCGCAAGTCTGTGGTGCCCAGCATCAATGAATGGATCAAAATGCCCTGTGAATCCGATGACCCTTTGGGTGAGGATCATCAGAGCCCGGTCCCCGGGCTTGTTCATCGCTATCCGGACAGGGTTTTGTTCCTGCTTCTGGATTTTTGTTCCACATATTGTCGGTATTGTACACGATCAAGGGTTGTGGGGCATGGAAATATTCACGCCGGACGGACTCGGTGGGAAAAAGCCATCGATTATATAGCGAAAACTCCAACTGTTCGTGACGTTCTTTTATCCGGAGGAGATCCTCTGACCTTGAGTGACGACCGGCTGGAATGGGTTCTGTCCAGGCTGCGCCGTATCCCTCATGTTGAAATTATCCGCATCGGTACCAAAGTTCCGACCGTTCTACCACAGAGAATTACACCCAAGCTGGTGAAGATGCTCAGGCGTTATCATCCCCTCTGGATGAGCCTTCATTTTGTCCATCCGGATGAATGTACACCTGAAACAATAAAAGCTTGCACCATGCTTGCCGATGCTGGCATCCCATTAGGGTCTCAGACGGTTCTTCTAAAGAACATCAATGACTCGGTGGATACCATGAAATCTCTTATGCAGAGATTGATGAAAATGAGAGTCCGGCCATATTATCTGTACCAGTGTGATCCCATCACCGGATCAGGACATTTCAGAACTCCCATTGAAAAAGGTCTTGAGATTATTCGCGGTCTTCGGGGGTTTACAACCGGTTATGCTGTTCCCACCTATGTTGTGGATGCCCCCGGCGGCGGCGGAAAAATCCCCTTAATGCCGGATTATGTTCAAGGACATACGGCTGAAGATATGGTCCTGAACAATTATGAAAACAAATGTTATAAATATCCTGATCCTCTTCCCGGGGACAGTGTGTTCTAAGACACACTGTATGGGATGTAATCATTTAAAAAGGAGAAGGATAATGAAAATAGGGCTGACGTATGACCTGCGCCAGGATTACCTGGACATGGGCTATAGTGAACTTGAAACAGCTGAATTTGATTCCATTGAAACCATTGATGGCCTGGAAGAGGCACTTTTAACTCTGGGGCACAAAACCGTTCGCATCGGAAATGGCCGAAGGCTCACAGAATGCCTCGTTAAAGGGGAACGATGGGATCTTGTTTTTAATATTGCAGAAGGGCTCAGAGGTGTTGGAAGAGAGGCCCAGGTGCCAGCTATCCTCGACTTATATGAAATCCCCTATACATTCTCTGATCCCCTTGTCATGAGCCTTTGTCTCCATAAAGGGATGACCAAGCAGATTATCCGTGATGCAGGACTTATCACGGCTGATTTTATTGTGGTGCATTCCTTTGAGGAGGATAACCTTGTTGCCTTTGAACCCCCGTTTTTTATCAAACCTGTGGCCGAAGGAACCGGGATTGGGATCACAGCCAAATCCGTCATATATTCTCTGAAAGATCTTAAAGATGCCTGCCGTGATCTTATTGAACAATTCCGGCAACCGGTTCTGATTGAAGAATTCCTTCCAGGTCGAGAATTTACAGTTGGGCTCGCAGGCACCGGAAAAGATGCAAGAGTTCTGGGAACCATGGAAATATGTCTACTGGATAGAGCGGAAAAAGAGGTCTATTCACTTGAAAACAAGGAAGATTGGGAAAGACGAGTGGAATACAAGCCAGTGAGGCCTGAAAAAGATCCTCTGATCGGAGATGTTGAAACTCTGGCCTTAAAATCCTGGAACGTTCTGGGATGCCGGGATGGAGGCCGCATTGATATCCGTTGCGATCGGTTTGGCAGGCCGGCTTTTATTGAAGTGAATCCCCTTGCAGGACTTCGCCCTGAATATTCAGATTTGCCAATGGTCTGTGGATTTTTCGGGACATCCTATGTCCGACTTATTGAGATGATCCTGGAATCTGCTGCAAAACGGGTTCCAAGATGTGTGGAATCGTGAACCAAATCATTGCAGTCGTCCACAATGCTATAAAGGATAGCAGCCTGCCGGATGAACAGGACGTATTGGTCCAGGTCGAAGCGGTTTCTGAAGCCCTTATGGCCTTGGGCTATAAACCAGAACCACTGACCTGTGATCTTGACCTTGAAAATCTGAAATCAAGATTGATTGCTCTTGACCCACTTGCCGTCTTTAACCTGGTCGAATCTCTTGATGGTCATGGACGATTGATCAACATTGTCCCAACGCTTCTGGAGTCACTTCGCATTCCCTACACCGGGTGCCCGGCCGAAGCCATTTTTGCAACTTCACATAAAGTCATGGCCAAGGAAAGGATTAAAGCGTTAGGACTTCCGACACCCGACTGGATCAATCCGGTTCCACAGGATATACCCTGGACAGGGTCATTCGGTTTTGAGGACCTGCGAAAAAGGCTGTGGATCATCAAATCTCTCTGGGAGCATGCATCCCTTGGGCTGGAAAAAGAAAATCTGGTTCATGGAACTGCAGAAGAAATTCATAAACTTTTGTCCGGCTGCAAGCCGGATATGGGTGGTGCCTGCTTTGCCGAAGCCTTTATCGAAGGCCGCGAATTTAATCTTTCCCTATTGGATATGGAAGAAGGGGCCCGGGTTCTTCCTCCGGCAGAAATTTTATTTGAAGGATTTGATGCAGATACACCCAGGATTGTCGGATATAAAGCTAAATGGATGCCGGATTCAACTGAATATAACAATACACCCCGGTGTTTTGATTTTCCCGAAACGGACAGAGAATTGTTATCCGCTCTTAATCGTATGGCTCTCAGGTGCTGGCAGTGTTTTGGTCTGAAAGGGTATGCCAGAGTGGATTTTCGTGTGGATGAGAATGGCAACTCCTTTATCCTTGAAATCAATGCCAATCCCTGCATCTCACCGGATGCTGGGTTTGCGGCAGCTCTTGACAGGGCACAAATTGACTATTCCTATGCTGTGGAACAGATTTTAATCCATAGAAGTCAACCTGTCATGTTGAGTAAGAAATAATAAGTCATGTCTGAAACCATCTTAAATAATACTGGAAAAATATCGTTTGATGATCTTCAGCAAAAAGGAGTGAGTTTCCGGTATGAAGTAGTTAAAGAAGATGTGTTGCATATCGGCAATCTTGTGGAAGCCACCGGCTTTTTTAGACCGGATGAGGTGGAAATTGCAATAGAACTTGTCGAGGAACGCTTGGAAAAGGGTTCTGAGAGTGGCTATTATTTTGTCATTGTGGAAAAACTAGGAAAGGTAATTGGTTATGGATGTTATGGCCCCATCCCCTGCACCTTGACAAGCTTTGACATATACTGGATTGCCGTTTCTCCCGATTTACAGGGTCAAGGGCTTGGGAGGATTATCCTCACGAAAATGGAAAATTTGATTTTTGAATCCAATGGGAAACGCACCTATGTGGAAACCTCAACCCAAATGCGATATGCTTCGACTCGTACTTTTTACGCACGATGCGGCTACCATTGCGAAGTAATTCTGGATGATTTTTATGAGCTTGGTGACGGCAAAGCCATCTACAGTAAGGCACTTGGAATAAAATAAACCCCGGTTAATAGTAAGGGATATCAACAGCCCATTTTTCTATACCTGCAACTCTTTCTATCATAGTTTCCAACTGATCGTGTGCTTTTTTTGAAAGTTTTATTCCCTTTTCATAACAGCAATTCTCAATATGGCTTCCGCTGAAAAAAACTGGTAACCCTGCCCTCCAACCTTCGGGAATGAAAAGCTATGGATGGGCAGCCTGATTCTATTGTATTCAAGCGGTTTCATTGTCAAAAATTTTATCTTACTCCAGATAAAAAACGGGTGAACAGAAAAATTAATCCCAAAAACCGTAATCATGCCGTCGAAAATTTATTCATGCGTCAGCACTGCTATGAATAATAAAATATTGACACAAGCTTTCGTGAAAAGATAATATACTTTGTTTATTTTATAATTACCTTTTTGGGGAGAGTTAAGGAGAAAGTAATGCTGAGTTATCTGCGGGAAAATACCGGAAACTGGATCATTAAGATATTTCTAGGAATTATTGTAATTGTATTTGTCTTTTTGGGTGTTGGTTCTTTCGGATCAAAAAAAGGAAATTCAATCGCAACGGTTAATGATGAGCCTATTTCCATAAAAGAATATCAACAGACATATAAGTCCATTATCGATCAGTATCGAGCTCAATTTGGAAAAGAGTTGAATGAAGACACCTTAAAGGCTCTCAATATTAATCAACAGGCCCTTGATTCATTGATCAATCAAAAAATGATTCTTTCTGAAGCAAATAAGCTTAAAATTGAAGTGTCTGCAAAAGAGCTTCAGGATTCCCTGGTTTCCTTTCAAGCTTTCCAGAAAGACGGCAAGTTTGATATGAATCAATATAAAAGTGTTTTAAAACGCGAATCATTAAATCCTGAAATGTTTGAGCAACTCCAGATGATTTCACTTCGGGAAGAAAAACTTAAATCCATCATACAAAGCACCATTAATGTTTCTGATATTGAAGCCAGGAACTGGTATCAATATCAAAGCGCAAAAGTAGCCGTAGAGTACATATGGTTTGATCCAAAAAAATATAAAGATATTCATCCTGACGATGAAAAGATAAAACAGTATTATGCTGAAAACACTGATAAATATAAATCTGAACCAAAGATTAAAGCAGCATATTTAAATTTTGTGCCTGGCGATTTTAAAGACAAATTAAATATTACTGAACCGAATATTAAAGAATATTATGAACAGCATCTGAAAGAATTTCTATCCCCTGAGACCGTTGAAGCCGGACATATCTTGATAAAAGTTGATAAAACCGCAACAGAAGATATGGTAAAAGAAGCGGAAAAACGCGCACTTGATATCTATGACATGGCCCAGAAGGGGGAATCTTTTGAAACACTTGCAAAAAAATATTCAGAAGACTCTTCAAAAGCTAATGGTGGATACTTGGGCAAATTTGAAAAAAAACAGATGGTGAAACCTTTTGCAGACCAGGCATTTTCCATGAAAGCTGGGGAAATCAGCAAGCCTGTGAGAACGATGTTTGGTTGGCACATAATAAAAGCTATCTCAAAAACAGATGCTTCCACATTGACTTTGGCTCAGGTATCAAAAAAAATAAAACAAACCCTCGAAAGTCAGGAAATGCAGAATTTAGCATATTTAAAGGCAGGTGAAGCTTTTGATGCAGTAGTTGACGGGGATAATTTTGATCAGGTTGCAAGTATTGCTGGCAAAAAAATTATTGAAACCGGAGAATTTAACATCAATGGTGAGGGGCTTGATATTCCAGATAATAAAGAGTTCGCAAAAATCGCTTTTGAATTAACCACGGGCAATATCAGCGATGTTAAACAAATTGGGGAATCTTTTTATCTGATTAAGATTGTTCAGAAAATTGACCCGATTGTTCAGGATCTTGATCAAGTTAAAGGAAAGGTAATCAAAGACCTTACTGAAAATCTTCAAAAACTCAAGGCAAAGGAAGATGCTCACCTTTATCTTGGAAAAATAGAGAATGCAAAAACATTGTTTCAACTATCGAAAGACAATAACCTCGATCTCAAGGCGACCCCATTATTCTCCAGAGACGATAACATCGCTGATATTGGAAGATTCCCTGAGTTCATTCAAGCCGGTTTTTCATTAAATGAGAATCAGAAAATTTTCCCCGAGATCGTTGAAACCGGATTGGGTTATTATCTTATCGGATTTAAGGAAAGAAAATTACCGGAAGACTCTGAAACTTCAAATAATATGAGAGATATTAAAAATCAGATCGCTTATAGAAAACAGGGCCAATTGTTTCAGGTATGGATAAATGAATTGAAAAAACAATATAAGATCGAATATGATCCCCAAATGTTGAATTGATATTTTCTTTGAATAGAAATGCCATTGTTGTCAAAGCTGTTGTTTTTTTACTGATACTCGATTTTCAAGTTTTTGATTTTATGGTCAAGCTGCCCGCCGGTGTTTCAAAGCAGGGGTTGCCTCAAGTTTGCCAAGATCCCTGTTAACCATGTGCTTTTTTGATGGATACAAATGTATCACATCCTTTTCCAGGGCCTTTGCAAATTCTTTAAACCGCTCAATTGGGGTTGGGGTATCAGACATGATAATGTTTTTAAATGTAGACAGAAGACCTTCGACCTTAATCTTTTCCGCCAGGCTGCCCACAGTAAATGCGGGGAGTTTGTTTTCTATCCGGGCCAGTTGGGCAGGATGAAAAAGGAGGCTGTGATCAACCATCAGGCTC
>JAIFMF010000023.1 GCA_020048635.1 Desulfobacula sp.
TCTGTTTCCAGATCTTCCCGTTTAAATTTCTGACTGTAGACCTCATAGTCTTGATCCAGTTTCAGCCCTTCCGGGGTTTCAAAGGCGGAAATCGCAGATACGGTCTGGGCAGCCAGGGCTCTTCTATCCACCAGGAACAGGATTTTTTTTGCATAGCCGGATTTTAAGAGCCGGTAAATGGAAGAGATAAGGGTGAAGGTCTTTCCTGTTCCCGTGGCCATGGCCAGGAGCATCTGTTTTTTGCCGTCACAGAGATTTTTTTCAATGGCTTCAACCGCACTCACCTGATAGGGCCGTAACCGGGCGATCTCGCTGACCGGTCTTTTCTCAAACCAGGTTTCTGAGCTTTTCGTGTCCCGGTAGAATTTGTCCCGCAGGGCTTCTGGAGAATGAAAATCCGCCAATTGACAGGAATGGTTTTCCCTTTTCCGGATATCGACATGGAAAATCAATTCCCCGTTGGTGGAATACAGAAAAGGGATTTTATACTCCCGCCATTCCCCGATGGTAGACGGAACCCCCCGGGAATATCTTTTGGCCTGCTCCAGGACATTTTCAGCTCCGACGGCTATTTTTTTTGCTTCAATAATGCCCAGCAGCCGACCGTCCACAAACAGGGCGTAGTCTGCCGGGCCGGTTTTAGTCGGGTATTCTTCAACCGCATGATGATCCAGCAGGGATGTGTCTCGAGCCTTATCATGGTGAATGATTTTCCAGTTCAGCAATGCTGATCCCAGCTTTGCATCAATTCTTTTTTTTCGGGTGACGGATTCAGACTCAGTCATAGTGTCTCATCTTGTCTTTTTGGTTTGGATCATCATTGCCGTTTTTCCATAAATACGAGCCTGACCTTTGGGGAGATGTCCATTTCACGGCATTCCTGGTACCCCAGCCGTTTGTAAAGCCGGATATTGTGGGCGCTTCGGGTGCCGGTAAACAATTCAAACCGTTCGGCATTTGGAAAGGCAGCCTCTATTTTCTCCATCATGCGGGTTCCGATTTTTTTCCCCTGGTATTCCGGAAAAACCATGAGCCTTCCGATGTGGCAGGTATCGGAATCGAGAACGGCTCGAACCGAGCCGATGATTTTGTCTTCATGCATTGCCTTCAGAAAGGTTTTGGTTTCAAACTCCGCCTCAATCTCGGGAAGGGTCTGGGTCAGGGGCGGAATCGTCCAGTCATCGTTGAGTTTTGCCTCAGTCTGATAGGCGACTTTCTGCAATGCAAGGATTTCGGCTGCGTCCTCTGCTTCTGCCTGAATGATGAAAATGTCCATGCGCTCCTCTTGTTTTGACAAGTCAAACTTGGATGGTTTTGAGTATCATATCATTTTGAATGAACTCAATCCTGATGCTCAATCTTCCATAGATCTCTGACCCAGCTTTGTATTGGGTCTGTCAAACACCTCCATGGTTTTCTGCCGCAGGCTGCAGGCTCTGATCCGGACCGATTTTTTTCTGGCCAGTGTCACGCTTTCCTCGGGGATGTGGTTCAGCCTGTACCATTGATCCGGGTCATTTAGAAATTGTGATAACTCAAGGAGCGCCTCGTTTTCATCCCGGCAGGACTTGATGAGATTTGGAATAAATTCAGGCCCGTATTTATTCTGTGCAATTTTGACAATCTGCCGCCGGGCATCTTCCCACAATCCGTTGGGGTCCAGCAGGATCACTGGCGTGAGAGGGTTTTCGTGCAGTTTCATGGATGTGATGGAAATCGACAGCTCTTCGGCGCTGCCGTAGCCCCCGGTATTGATGATGGGAAGATTGCTGAGCTTTTGAATATGATCCTGGCGGGAAAGACGGAGCCCTTC
The DNA here is from genome assembly GCA_020048635.1 of Desulfobacula sp. Classification (GTDB taxonomy): domain Bacteria; phylum Desulfobacterota; class Desulfobacteria; order Desulfobacterales; family Desulfobacteraceae; genus Desulfobacula. Next base: position 1,814 of record JAIFMF010000023.1, read on the forward strand.
ACTGTATTTGATCAGACCGTCGCAGGTGGTGAGCGGGGCCTGATTCTCCCCTTCCAGATCAATGGCCACACCGATGCTCATGATATTATACTGCCGGGCAATATCGTTGGCCTCTTTCATGAGGCCCGGCCCGCCGCCGTGGACAACCCCCATTTCATTGCCGAATGTTTCAGCCAGAAGTTTTAAGAGGTTGATGGTTAGCCGGTTATCTGCTTCCCGGGTATGGGAACCGTAAAAGGCGAACCAGTACCTTACCCTGTCAAACCGCAACTTGTCATCGGGTTCCATGAAACAGCCGTGGTAAAATGTGTAGAGTTTATCAACATTTACATCATACCGTAAAAACTCGCAGTCTGAATGGTCGGCATGGGTCAGATGAATCATTTTCTTGACATAATAGTCCTCAAACACGGGATTGTCTGATTCAATCAGAAAGGTTCTGAGCCCGATTTTCCTGAATGCGTCAATGACTTCGGGTTCCGGGAAATTGCGGCCCATGTATATCCGGCTGTTGACCCCGCCAAGGGCAAACAGTTTTTCCAGCGGATCACGGCATTCGGTTTCACTTTTCCGGTCCGGGTGCTTCTGAGGTTTTCTAGACGTGCTTTCAAAAATGGCCTGCTTGATGATTTCAAGCTGGGCCTCCCCGTTCGGCTCCACAGCTTTAGGGATCTGTGTGAAACTCCCCTTGTTCAGGATCATTCCCATGGAATCCGGTTCAATGGCTGAAAAAAGGTTGTGGATCTCCGAAGTGGTTAAAAGGTCATAAAGTCTGTACCCGTTCTTGATTCTGGTTTTATCAAGGGGCACGGTCAACGGATTTTTTGACCTGAAAAACCGGACCCTGACTTTGATCCGGTCAAGGCAGATATCCTGGGAACCGGTATTGTACAGTTCCACCTGGCGGTCGCGAAAGGTTCTGAAGGGATCGAGGATACAGGCCGGCAGATGTTCAATGCCCTGATCCCCCGGCTCCACAAGGGTATCGACAATGCCGATGATATCGCCCAGGGAGATTTTGATGGCGCCGATAAACAGCTCTCCGGGGCCTAACGACTTTGTTTTCAGGTTCACCGGGACCCTTGATCGGATCTTGTTCAGGGCGCTTCGACCTCTTTTGATGATGGAATTGATGCTGGATGTGTTGATGGCATAGGGTTCGAACTGATACTGGTAAGGCTCCAGCCGGACGGAAATATAGTCGCAGGTCTTTCCTGTGGCCGGGTCGGTTTCCTCGTTGATCTCAAACCCCTCATAATAGCCGGTCTCAACCTTTCTTCCCACAAAGAGCCGTTTGTGCAGATAATGCCTGACATCATTGATTCTCAATTCCGGGTCCATAATGGCGATGCGCCCGATTTCATCCCCTTTCTTAAACAGCTCCAGTACGTTTTTTAAAAGCGGGTTCAGATTCTGGATCAGGCCCGGAAGAAACACGCTGGAATTCTCAAAGGCGGGGCCTTCTCCGCCAGGTGCCAGAGCGGTTTTGATCCCGATCTGGGCATTGCCGCTTCTGGCGGAAAAAATAAAGGGTTTCTTTTCCCTCAGGGACCCGAGGATATAATCCGACACATGGGGAAAATAAAACCGGGCATTGATGGTTTCAGCGTTTTTGTTCTTTTTGGCAATATCATGAACATATCCGTCGGAACTGATGATTTGTGCAATGGTCATATGTAAAATCCTCCTTTGAGAAGATGATGGAAAAAAGATTGGACGTATCGTCCGGAAACCACATCGGGCAGGGGGAAACGAGGAGGGTCTCCGGTAACGAACGCTGCAGACAAAGCAAGAAAGATTTCCAGGGACAATCGATTCAGGGCCGGATGGAGGCGGTCTCTCCACAGGGCGGTTTTGAGCCCTTCCTCCATATCATAGGTCTGGCATTGCAGCGGCCGAAATGCGAACAACAGACACTGGCCATCCACCAGCAAGGGGCAGATAGCCTCCGATTCCAACAAACAGTAAGCTCAATCAGGAGCATCCTTTCTTCACTGCTCAGGCCGGCATTGATCCTGGTGCTGATATGGACGGCCTCGATCAAGGTCAAGGCCACCGGAGTATGGCAGCAGCGATCGTGCTCAGCTCCGCAGCGGCCTCTCGCATTCTTCGGGACGGCTTCCCCGGCCACCCGGGCCAATTCCTGGTAGTCATGGAGAAACGGACCCAGATCAACCGTCTGGGGGAATTCCAGTGATGGTTGGCGGACAGTCAGCCGGCCAGCCTGCTTGCCGTAACGGCGAACGGTCCGCCATTGCCGGAAGTTGGAAGGTTTAGAGCGCAATTTTTTCAGGGTCTTGTCGGCCAGCTTATGCCCCAATCCGCGCCGCAAAAGATAGGCGTTGAGGACGGTCCCGGTTCGCCCGATGCCATGACGGCAATGGATGAGAACCTTCTTTCCCAGATAGATGGACTCGTCCAGCCAGGCCAGAGCTTTTTCCAGTTCCGGGAGTTCCGGGGTCTCTTCATCGAATACCGGCAGGTAATAGACTTCGAATCCCGAGGCTTTTTCAATTTCGTGCAGATCGCAGAATTCTGCACACAGGTTCATTATGGCGTCTATACCCTGCGCCTTGAGGGCATCCAGATCATCGTAGCTCATGGGTGCAGGACCAACAGCTAAATGATCTGTGACCCACGTCAGAATGGATGCAGGATAAACCATATGCGCTTCTATCCCTGTTTCCTGTTTTGAAGAAATTCTTCCACCCATCCGTCCACCTGGCTCAGATCGGTTAATCCCATGTCCATGAGCTTGGTGAACCCCATAATATAGCCGATTTCCGCCAGACGTTTCAACGTTTCTTTTTCCTCATTGCGGGAATATCGGGCGTCCAGAAGGTCACCCTTAATGGAGATGGAGAAACCGAACTGATCCAGCACCCTGAAAATGAATTCAAGGCGAAGGACCCTCTGGTCCATGGCGGCTCCTCCTCCCTTGAACCGGAAACGGATGTAATTATTCTCTGGCCTGGGTCCACAATAGCTGTCGATCACGGAAAAATGATACCCAAAACGAATCATGCCGTGCAGGTAGCAATCGGAAACGACAACGTAGCTGGCCAGGAATTTGGCTTCTTTGATAAAAAGACCGCCACTGACCCTGTCAAATTCTTCCCAGTCCATGTGGGTCAGACGCTTTGACCATTTGACCCCGGGATCAGACAAGCCCCGCCAGAAGAACGTTAAAAGCTGGCTTTTAAAGTCATTGGGTGTAATTTCAGACTGTCCGGCTGCATGTTCAAAAAAACCGCCGCCCAGGTCAAGGATATACATGCTCAGGGGAAGTTCAGATTTGAGCTTCACCGCCCCGGAAAGATTTTTCCCTCCGCGATCCACCAGGGCAAACATCTCTGCCACTCCTTTTTCATGCATGAATCTCACCAGGTCATGAAAGGATTTGGCCTTGTCTGGTCTGAAGTTCGGCGAGTCAGGGTCGGTCAGGGACAAGGGGGAGATGTGGGGCATGATTTTTTCCAGACGGTCAGGAATACGTCCCCGGAAGCCCTTTCCCAGGGCAAGGGAAGTCGGACAACCCGCGAGGATTCTTCCCCGATCGGCATCGACGATGATTCTCCGGCCCGATGCAAATGTATCAAAAGTAACGGTCTCTCCGACCACCACCGGCAGGCCGAATTCCCTGGCCACGGAAGCAAAATGGCTGCCGCGACTCCCGGTGCGACTGACCACGGCAGCTACCTGATCCAGAATACGCACGAGGGAGGGATGAAGGTTGTGCACAAGGAGGACAGACCCCCGGGGGATATCTTTGGCATCGAAAACTGCTTCCACTGAATAGACAGGCCCACAAGCGATGCCTGCTGAGATCCGGGTCAGTCCGTCAATCAACACTTCCTGGTCTTCCAGGACCTCTCTGGCCAGCGCTCTGCCCGGATCTTCGTCCGGGTCAGGGTGTTCCCGGATAAGCGGCCGGGTCTGCAAGAGAGTGATTTCCCCCTGCCGGTCCACAGCCCATTCAATATCCTGGGGCTGACCGAAATGAAACTCCAGGCGCATGCCCAGGGCCGCCAACCGTTGGGACACCTCGAAATCTTCCGGGGATGGGACTTGCATTTCCCCGTCAGGCAGTCGCTCCGGCTGGATCGAGCGAGTGAAACGCCGCACATGGGGTGATATGCAGCCATCGACGAGAGACCTTCCCTGGCCGGGGACGGCATAGATGCTCAAATGCGCGCTCTGGCAGGATTTTTCTCCGGGCGCGGCCGGGTCACAGGTATACATGACACCGGCTGACCTGGCATCCACCATGGCCATGACCAGCACAGCCATGGGAATGTCCTCGTCGGCAAGGCCGTTGAGGATGCGATAGGTCACGGCCCGGGGAGAATACTTTCCCGCCACCACCTTTTTGAAAGCATCCAGTACCTTGTCTGCGGGGACATCCAGCACACTGACAAACTGGCCAGCAAAGGATACTTTTCCATCTTCGGCCTGAGCCGATGAGCGCAAGGCCAGAAGTTTTCCTCCAGAGGAAAGCACTGCGGCCGCTTCGGTCAGTTCCCGGGCCAGCGAGTTCGGAACCTCCGCCGCCATCACCGCCGCCTGGGCCTGGCGACAATGATCAGCCAACGCTTCCGGCCTGGATAAAGCAATGTGCCGGAGGCACTTTTGCAATTGTTCCGTCAGGGCATTAGTATCCAGGAAAAATGTCGACCCGGTGATAGTGACAACATAAGCCTGGGGAACAGAAATTTCGGGAATTGACGCAGACGACGCCAAATTGGCAGCTTTACCACCGGCCAGATGTGGCTTCCCGGCACATTCCCTCAAGGGCAGGATGTGGGGAGGGGCCACATCAGGTTGGGGCAGGTCCAGGCCCATGCGGATGCAGGAATCCATTTTCCGGTGATATTCAGGCAGATCTGCGTAACGAACCGGATCCATGGCCATCAGCGAAGCCGCCATTTTACCCAGAGCTGTGGACAGTCTTGAAGAGAGCCATGTTATCCGGGAGTAGTCCGCAAACTCTGATCCAAAAGCGATTTCTTCCAGGTCGGCGATTAATTCCAGGCAGACAGTGTCGTATTTGAGGAGATCCCTGAAGGCCGTATACTTCCGGCGCAGAATGGTTCCCGGAGCAAAAACTTTGTAAGTCCAATGTTTGAACAAATCGTATACAGCCACGATAAGACATCCCGTAAATTTTTTATGACAGCAGGACTGACTCGACTTTATGTTCCAGTTCATCCTTGTCAATCGGTTTGACACAATATTCGACGGCTCCCAGTTTCAGGGATTCCCGTGCGGTCTCCAACGTGGGGTAGCCGGTCAACATGATCGCCTTGACCTCAGGTCGAATGTTTTTCAACTCTTCGAGAACTTCCACACCGGTCATTTTTTTCAGCTTGATGTCTAAAATGACCAGATCCAAGGTGTGTTCTTTTGCATGAACCAGGAAATCTTCCTCCTCGGAAAACACCAAAACTTTGTGCCCTTTACGTTCCAAAATACGCTTGACCATTATCCCGGCATCCAAGACATCATCAAGGACTGCTATGTCCGCCATTTTTTTCTCCTCCTGCTTCTGTGGACTCATGGTAACTGGAATTGTCCAGGGGTAGCTCTACCTCAAATACTGTCCCCGGTCCGATAAGGTCCCCAGGACGTTCATCAGGCGAAAACCATCCCCTGGCCGGACTTTTCACGCTGACCAGTCCGCCATGATCCTTGATTATTCCGATAGATACGGCCAACCCCAACCCGGTACCCTTGTCCACGGATTTGGTTGTGAAAAAGGGGTCAAAAATCCGGTTCAAATTGTCCTTGCTGACCCCCGAGCCGGTGTCCGCCACCCAGATCCTGACCTTGTGTGCCGGCACGTCAAGTTGCGATCGAACTTTAACCATCCCGCCGCCGGGCATGACATCCCGGGCATTGTTCAACATGTTCAACCAGACCTGTTTGAGCTTTTCCGGATCGCCATAAATGACCGGCATGCGATCATCAAGGTCTTCTATAATGCGGACCCGGTCCAGATCAAATGTATGACGGACCAGGGAAACGCTCTCCATAATGGTGTTGTTGAGACACATATCCTGCTTGGCACTGGTGGACTGGCGAGAATAGCCCAAAAGGTCGGCCACGATCTTCCGGCAGACCCTGGCCTGTTTCTCAATAATGTGTAAATCGGCCAGCATTTGACTCTCAGGAGGAACATCCTCTTTTAACAACTGGGTATACCCCAGGATAATCCCGAGGGGGGTGTTGATCTCATGGGCGACACCGCCGGCCAGCTTTCCCACCGACTCCATTTTCTGAGCCTGAATGAGCTGTTCCTGGACGGTTTTGATCTCGGTCACATCCCTGGCTGTGCGAAGCACGCCGGTAATGTGGCCGTCCCTGTCAGTTACCGGAATGATCACCGTGTGGTACCATCGTGTTTCATTGTCCAATTCCCTGATGCTCTCCATCTCCGCCTTGCGCCTGGTCTCCATGACATCCCTGTTACGCTGCACCCGCAGGGCCGCCACATCGGGTGGAAAAAGATCTGCATCAGTCTTGCCAACCACCTCCTCAACCGTGCGACCGACAGAAACGGCAAAGGCTTTGTTGGGTTGGCGATAAACAAGTTTTTTATCCAGGAGGCTCACCAGGTCCGGCGTTTCATCAAGGATGGTCCGAATAAGCTGCTGCTGGCTTTGCAGGGATTCCTGAACCTGTTTTAAATCATCAATGCGCGACTTGAGGATCAGGGCCATGACATCGAAGGTCTCGGCCAAATCCTGGATCTCATCGCCACCATTGCGCTGATATACCCTGCACGACCTGCAGGAATCAAGCTTCTCCGGATACCGGCCCTTGTCACACTCCTCACAAAGGGTTCCAGCCATGTGCCAGCAGCGTCGACGCGTGTCACCATAGGCAGGGCACTGACCCTTCCCGCAATCCATGATCTCCCAGCAATTGCGGATCAGTGTCGGCCCGGTCTGCAGATCCAGGTTGCCCTTAACCACTTCTTCGGCTTGATGCTTGAGGATATTGATCCTGGCGGTAATCCTTTTCGCATAGACAGTTCCGGCAGTAACGGCAATGGACAGCACTCCCAGAGAGATGAGGATCAGGTAAAAATGCAGCCAGTTGACCGCTGCCTGGATGTTGACCCTGGAAATACCCAGCCGGGCTGTGCCGATAAAACCGCCGGCCGCAGAAACAGATGCCGCAAAATCGTCCAGCAGCATCCCATCGGACACTAAAAGCCGGGTGTTGGTCCTGGCGTCACCATCAATGCGGTTGACGTCTAACAGATCCTCAGGGAACCCGCCGGGAAAGGAATGGGCCATGACATGACCATTTTCGTCCTGAGTAAAGGCATAGAGTAGGTCGCCTTCGATTTTCTTCAGGTCGTCAACAATGTTTTTCAGGTGGAGCAGATCCCGGGCCAGGAGAGGTTCAACCGCTCGGGTGGCCAGGATTTCGGCCAGGGCCAGACCCCGCCTGTGATGTTCCGCCTTCAGGGCATTGGATGCAATCCGTCCTGCAGCTAAAGCCAGAAGGAGGGCCGTGATAAGCACCAGGGCAGTGATGCCGATCTCGATCTTTGTCCGAAACCGCATCCGGTCGAAGATGCGAACGGCTATGGCTCGTTTAATCCAGCTCAAGCTTGGCCACCAGATCGCGAATCGGTTTAAAATCATCATCATTTGAAGCGACAATTGCCTTAAAGCGGGCTGTATCAAGAATTTTTCTGTGCACCGGGTTATCCGGGACCAGGGCGAGCATGGCCTGGGTGACCCGCTCCACCACCCGGGGATCCAATCCCGATCTGGCTGAATAGACCCATCCGGGATAATGCCAGCTCTCTGCCAGAACTCTAATCTGAGAGAGATCAATGCGGTCACCCATAAGTTCCAGTGACCCATCCCTGACTGATCCGATATCATAGTTCCCGGCATACACTGATAGAATGACTTTTTCCTGTTTTCCTCCCGGACCGGGAGCAAAGACAACTTCAGTAAAATCTTTCAGAAACACTCCCTGGTCATGGAAATGGCCCAAAGCAAAGAGATATCCCCCGGCTGAGGTAGGATCCACCGCAATCCATCGTTTGCCGCGGCAATCCGCAATGGTCCGGATGGCCCGGTTGTCTGCCCGGACGATGATCTGGCTGTAGAAGTCCGGCTGGCCCGAAAGTTCAATGGTCCGGGCAAATGCCGAAGCTCCCCCCCTGGCCAGGCGTACATAGACGAACGGGTTGGAGAAGGAGATGTCGATTTCTCCCCTCATGACCATTTTTTCGTGTTCATCAAAGGTATCAGGGTAGACCTGCCGGAAAGAAAGGCCGGTCGCGTCACGGAGATATTCCACCAGGAGCCGGTGACGCTCATAGGAGGTTTGATGTGAGTACTGGGGAAGATAGGCATAGGCCAGAGATTTTCCGGGTCCCGGCGCCATCAGGTCGGTCCGCCGGTTCAGGTCGACCTCGATGGCGGATTCATCGCTGGTGCAGCCAGCAGCAATGATGAACAGGCCTGCCGCAAGGATATACCAGACATATGACAAAGGAGAGGGCCTTTTGCTTCTCATACCTTTACGCCTCCATTGTTCAAACACACCACTTTCATCAACCTGATACGGGTACAACATGTTGTCTCTTTATCAGGTCTAAGCAAGTTAAGGCAAGAAAAAAAGTCAGTTCCAGGAGTCAACAGCTGGAATCCGGGAGGTTCTTTTTTGAGGTTTTCAATCTGGCTTAGATAACTTTTAGTAAACCCAGTTTTGTCTGAAATGTTCTGAAGGGTCAGGCACTTGGAAAGTCTTATCAAACGGGGCCGATACCCTGATGTATCAGAGCAAGGCAGCGGGCCGCAACTGCCTGACCGCCGAATTCCAGGATTAATTATCGTTCATTATCTATCGTTTTACCATAAAGCGCATGAAGATCATGAAGGATAAAAACTTTATGTCCTTCATGGTCTTCATGGTTAAAAATAAAAACCAGCAGATACGGCGTTTTTTATTCTTTCAGTTCCGCAATATTCCCGAAAAAATCCAGGGCTTCCGGGTTTTTCAGGGCGTCCTTGTTTTTGACCTCTTTTCCTTCGATCATTTTTTTCACGGCCAGTTCCACTTTTTTCATGTTGAGGGTATAGGGGACATCTGGGCATTCAATGATCTTGGCCGGGACGTGGCGGGGGGATGCATTGACCCGGATATCGGCCATGATTTTTTTCTTCAGGGCATCGTCGAGTTTGTAGCCCGGGGTAAGCTTGACAAAGAGAATCACACGGACATCGTTGTTCCAGGGTTGGCCCACAACCACGGAGTCTTCCAGTTCAGGCATGGCGTCGAGGCGGCGGTAGATTTCTGCAGTGCCGATGCGGACCCCGCCAGGGTTGAGGGTGGCGTCGGATCTTCCGTACATGATGACCCCGCCCCGTTCCGTGACCATGATAAAATCCCCGTGGGTCCAGATATTGGGGTATTCGTCAAAATAGGCAGACCGGTATTTGGAGCCGTCGGTATCGCCCCAGAAGAAAATGGGCATGGACGGGAAGGGGGCTGTGCAGACCAGCTCTGCCTGTTTGCCCACCACAGGGGTTCCGGTTTCGTCATAGGCAAAGACCTTCATGCCAAGACCCCGGCACTGGAGCTCACCCGTGTAGACCGGGCCCATGGGGTTGCCGAGAGCAAAACAGCCGTTGAGATCCGACCCGCCGGAGATAGAGGCAAGCTGGATGTCTTCTTTGACTTCTGTGTAGATGAATTCAAAATTCTCGTCAGACAGGGGAGACCCGGTGGACAGGACCGATTTCAAGGAGGTCAGATCAAACTGTTTACCCGGTTTGACGCCTGCGTTTTTCAGGGCTTCAATATACCCGGCACTGGTGCCAAAGACCGTGATTTTTTCATCCTGGGCCATTTTCCATAAAGCATCGGGTCCGGGGTGAAAGGGGTTGCCGTCGTATAACACCAGGGTTGCGCCGACGCTTAAGCTACAGGTGAGCCAGTTCCACATCATCCACCCGCAGGTGGTGAAATAAAAAATGGTGTCTTCTTCTCTTAAGTCTGTGTGGAGAACCAGTTCTTTTTTCTGGTGCAGAAGCACTCCGCCCACACTCTGGACCATGCATTTGGGAAGCCCTGTTGTGCCGGAGGAATACATGATATACAAAGGATCATCAAAGTTCATGGGTTCAAAAACGATGTCTTTGGCGGAAGGATCTTTAAAATCCTTGAACATGATGGCATTGGGGAGCTTACTGATATCCGGTGTCTGAGACACATAGGGAATCACGACAATCTTTTCCAGGGACGGCAGCTCTTTTACAATGCCGGCAATCCTTTCGATGCTGTCCATGGGTTTGCCCTTGAAAAAATATCCGTCTGCCGTAAAGAGAACCCTGGGTTTGGTTTG
>JAIFMF010000175.1 GCA_020048635.1 Desulfobacula sp.
TCTTCCTCCTCCCCGATAATCCCGGACGCCGTATTTTGCATGATAGGTATAATCCCCATGGCCCGGTCTGAAAAGAGTGGCTATGGATTCATAGGATTTGGATTTTGCATCCTTATTTTCAATCAGAATCATAATAGGGGTTCCGGTAGTCTTGCCTTTGAATATACCTGAAATAATGATGGGGCAATCAGGTTCTTTTCTTGCTGTACTGGATACACCACCCTGCCCTGGTTTTCTTCTGTCAAGAGCCTTCTGCAGAGTTGGTTCATCAAGATCAAGCCCGGGGGGGCAGCCTTGAATAACGACGCCGATCCCCTTTCCATGAGACTCTCCAAAGGTTGTAATATTGAATGCCTTACCAAAACTGGATCCAGACATTAGATTAATCTCCTTTCGATGAGGGTTACAATTTCTTCCGGGGATAGCAAATCTGTTTTAATTTTTAAATCGGCAGTTTTTGCATACAAGGGCCTTCGTGTGTTCAGCAATTCTTCTGTTTCTTTTATCAGATCTTTAGATGTTAGAGATGGCCTTGAGGATTGGGTTGAGGGATCGGAATTCAACCTTGACAAGATGGTTTGAATATCTGCATCAAGCCAAATAGTATATCCATTTTTATTTAAAAAAATCAGGTTTTCCGAGTCTGTAATAATACCACCTCCGGTTGATATAACTATATCTTCCATTTTTATTGTATTCGAAAGAATTCCTTTTTCAATCTTCCGGAAATAATCCCAGCCATGGGCCTCAACAAGATTGGAAATTGTTGATCCTGTTTGCTGCTCAATTATCTGATCCATATCTAAAAATTTATAATTAAGACGGTCTGCAAAAATTTTTCCAATGATTGTTTTCCCCGTGCACCTGTATCCAATCAAAAAAAATTTCATTCTTTATAAGGCTTCAAATATTTCCCAATAATTAGGAAAGGATTTTTCAACACAGGTTTCATTTTCAATTTCAACACCTGGTATTATAAGCCCAGGCATGGAAAAAGCCATTGCGATCCTGTGATCATTAAAGGTCTCAATTGTAGCCCCTTTTGGTAAACCGCCTGTAATTTCCAGGAAATCATCACCTTGTCTGACCGAAATACCCATTTTTAAGAGCTGAGAAGAGACGGCATCAATCCGATCACATTCTTTTTCCCGAAGATGCTTAATATTATGAATCCGGGTCGTTCCTTTGGCAAAACTTGCAACAACGGCAATGGCTGGGACGGCATCCGGTGTATCAGACATATCGACATCAATCCCAATAAGTTCAGACCCGCAAACACCGATTTCATTTTCCTCAGTTTTAATCAAGCATCCCATCTGCTCTAGTATTCTGATCTGCTTCAAATCACCTTGGAGAGAATTTTTGCTGATATTTTTAACCGATACCATCCGTCCGGTAATGGCACCAATGGCCCAGAAATAACCGGCATTCGAGAGATCAGGTTCAACAAAGAATTCACCGGGGCAATAAGACTGCTGTCCTGGTACCTTATACAAGGTAGAATGAGTGCGATGAGCATCAACTCCGTATTTTTTCATGATATCTATTGTTAAATCAATATATGGAGATGAAACCGAAGGGCCGTCAAGGCTGATATCAAGACCTTTCGTCATAAAAGCCCCTATCATCAAAAGGGAAGACAGATACTGGCTGCTTTTTGAACAGTCAAGGGCGACAGCACCTCCCTGACGGTTACCACCACAGATATGAACAGGCGGTGTCCCCTTTGAGCCTTGTGCGCTTGTACGAATACCCAGAAGCATCAATGTATTAAGCAACTCAATCATTGGTCGCTCATGCATTCTTTCATCACCTGTCAGGATATATTCAGAATTTCCCAAGGCTGCAATTCCTGCCAGAAGGCGCATGGAAGTCCCTGAATTGCCGAGATATATTTTTTTTTCACAGGGTTTGGGAATCCCTCCAAACCCATTGACCCGGAAATACAGGTTGTGTATCTTGTCAATCTTGGCCCCAAAACATGTCAAAGCATTGATAGTCCATTTAATATCCTCACTTTCAAGAAGATTTTCAATCTTTGATATGCCGGAGCAAAGAGACGCACATATGAGCATGCGATGAGAAATACTTTTTGAGCCGGGTATCACAACCTTTTGATCTTTAATTTTTTTTGGAATTATCTTTTTCATTTAGGAGTTTCCATCCTTTAACACGGTTTTTCGCATCAGTTCAATGTCAGGGGTGATCCCCGTCCATAATCTGAATTGATGAGCGCCCTGGTGCAAAAACATGGCAAGACCGTCTATGACTGTACATCCTTTTGATTGAGCCTCATTCAGGAGCCTTGTTTTCAAGGGCGTATAAATAATATCCATCACAATGGTATGTTCATTCAGATAGTCCAAAGAAAAGGATAAATCAAAAATGTTAGGACTCATGCCGATGGGTGTTGTGTTGATCAGAATATCCGGTTGGATTTTATGAAGGTTTTCTTTATCATCTAATAAGAAAAAATCAGCGTCGTATTTTGCTGCAAGAGTTTCTCCTCTTTTTTTATTTCTGTTCACAATCACAAGATTCCCTTTTCCCTTGTAAATTCCATATGCTACAGCCTGAGCCGCTCCTCCCGAGCCAATAACACAGACTTTTTTCCCGCGGATGCCGAAAGGCTTCAAAGGCTCGACGGCAGCTTTGTAATCCGTATTGAATCCTTGAAGGAACCCTTCTTTGTTGATGACGGTATTGACTGCGCCGATAGCCGCTGCATCTTCTTCAACCCAGTCAAGATAGTCTATGATGGATTCTTTAAATGGTAGTGTAATGGAAGCGCCTTTGATATTTAAATTCTTGATGGCCTCGATGCTTTTCGAAATTCCGTCCGGTTCAAAAGCAAGATATACAGCATTGATATTGTGATATTGGAAGGCAAAATTATGAATAATAGGGCTTTGTGAGTGCTTGACAGGATTTCCAAAAATGCCATAAAGCGCTGTAAAAGAATCGATCATGCCTCATAGTCCTCTTTTACAAACACAGGATAGGACCCAAGAATTTTCAATAAAAGGGAATATTTTCGTATTTCTTTTATGGTTTCAACTAACCGTTGCTCTTGTTGATGGCCTTCAATATCCAGAAAAAAATAATAGCTCCAGTTCTGATGACGCGTTGGTCTTGATTCAATCTTCAACATATCTTTGCCTATAATAAGGAACCTTGTGATATTTCCTGAAACATCTTCTATTTTCGATTCTACGGTTTGAAGATCGAGGATGTGAGCAGATTTTTTTTACATCTTTTGGCTCGCCGGTTATGGACAATAAGTCATGGGAAACAGGCTCATAGTATTCTGCAAAGATGTTCAAATCAAAATCGCTGAACAGATCCAGAGGATGGTTTACAGCGCCTTCAATATCATCGATTTTATCTCTAAGCTTTTTTAAATCAAGTTCAACCATTTTATCCTTCTTTATGGAATCAGGAGGGTTCCTTTTTCAGGATAAAACTTTGAATCCTATTGCCATCCATATCTTTGACGGTTGCCGTCCACTTGTCAACAATAATGGATTCTCCGGACTGCGGGATTCTGCCAATCTGTTCCAGGAAAAATCCAGAAAAGGTATCATAGGTATTGGATTCCGGTAACCCAATATCAATTTCCTCATTCAAATCATAAATATTAATTCTTCCGGCAATCAGCCATTTATTGTCTTTAAGCCGGATAATGTCCGGCGTCATCCTGTCGGTTTCATCAATGATTTCACCTACAATCTCTTCAAGGACATCTTCAAGTGAAACAATACCGGCCACACCACCATGTTCATCCACGACAACGGCAAGGTGATTTTTATTTCGTTTAAAGTCCTGTAACAGGGAATCAAGTTTTTTAGATTCAGGAATGAAATAGGGTTTTTTTAAAATTTGTTTGATATCTAGAGGATTTTCGAAATTTGAGGTACATGCTTTCTGGAAACTTGCAAACAGATCCTTGACATGCAATATCCCAATGACATTATCAATGCTGTCCTCAATAACCGGAATTCTTGAAAATCCGGTCTGAAGAATTTTTGAGATGTCCACCGTCTCCGATATATCTATCACAAACATATCGGCTCTGGGAGTCATGATCTCTGAACACGAAGTATCATCGAATTCAAATATTTTGGTAATAAACTGTTTTTCTGCCGCATTGATTTCCCCATCTTTTTCAACAACCTCAACCATGGTCATGAGCTCATCTTCGGTGAATGTTCCATAGCGAGGATCTGTTTTTCCATTAAGTTTCGGTATTATATTCAATATGTAAATCAATGGAAAAAATAGTTTTGAAAACCAGAAAAGCGGGTGCACAACAATTCTGGCAACAAAAATATTATTGTTATTAGCATATGATTTTGGGAAGATTTCACCAAAAACCAGAATAAGTAATGTCATAATACCGGTAGCAATACCAACGGCATTGGACTTGAATTGTGAAATTGCAAGAGAGGTGGCAATGGATGAGGCGCCTATATTAACAACATTGTTTCCGATCAGGATGGTAGTTAACAATCTGTGAGAATCCTTCTTCATACTCAGAATCAACCTGCCGCTCACGGAACCGTCTTTTGCCAAGTGTAGGGCTTTGACTTTGCTGATAGTAAAAAGGGCTGTTTCAGAAGCTGAAAAAAATCCAGATAATAAAAGGCATACAACTAAAAGAAAAAATTCAATAGGCATTAAATCTAAAATTTCCCTTATTAATCAAAATAATTAGCATATTTATTGATAAAATGACCCACTCTAATAAAATTCAAGTTATAATGTCAAATTTATAATCAAAAATGAGATTATCTGAGAAGGTCAATTGCAATACCTGCGGCGTTTTTTGCAGCTCCTTTTTTTCCGAGTTTTTTTCTTACCAGTTCCAGCCGGGTTTGATAATAGTGTTCATGGCTGAGCATATAAAGGGATTTTTCATATATTTTTTCGGGGGTTACATCATCTTGGAGAAGTTCCGGCATTATTTCTTCATTTACAATCAAATTTGCAAGTCCGGCATATTTTACTTTAACCAGTAGCTTTGCGGCAAGAAAGCTTGCAATCGCCATTTTATATATCAGAAGGGTTGGAACAAGGCAAAGAGCCGCTTCAAGCGTTACAGTGCCTGATGCTGCGATGATCAGATTCGATTTATTAAAAAGTTGTTTGACAGGCCCATCAATGATTTCAAATAAATAAGAATACCCTGATTTATTGAGGCTTGTTTCGATTAATTCCTTTTTTATTGAAGAGGCTCTAGAAACAAGAAACCGAGTCTGGTTGTATCTTTGATGAATAAGACAGGCAGATCGAATCATGATATCGAGAAGGTTTTTGATTTCAGCTTTTCTGGAACCTGGGAGAAGCCCAATGATGAACGGTTCATTAACTTTGGAAGATACAGTTTTTGATCGAAAAAAAAATTGGGGGAAATTATCCGGATACTCGTCGACAAGAGGATTTCCAACATATGTGGATGGAATGCATGCCTTTTTAAACAACTTTTCTTCAAAAGGAAATATCAAAGCTGCATGATCAACATATTTTTTAATCTTAAAAAGTCTGGACTTTTTCCAGGCCCATACCTTGGGAGTAATATAATATAAAATTTTTACATTATAATGATCTTTCACATATTTGGCTGCCCTCAGATTAAATCCGGGATAATCCACAAGAATGATCAGGTCAGGCATGTGATGATTAAGTTTTTCCCTTAAGAGGTCAAACGCTTTTTTAATATGTTTGAACTGCATAAAAACTTCTGTAATGCCCATGGCCGAAAGTTTTTCGATATCATAAAAAAGGTCAACACCCTGTTGTTTAAGAATGGGACCGCCGATACCGGAAAAATAAATCTGGTTGTTCTTCTTCCTGATTTCCTCAATAAGTCGGCCAGCAAGAAAATCACCGGAGGGCTCACCGGTAAGAACCATGATATGTTTTAAGCTCAAAGGAAGGTTCATTTTATATCTTCATTTGTATATCCAAGAATGGATATATGATATCGATCTGCAAGAGCTATCATTTCCTCACGGTCGAAACTGATGGATTTTCCTGCTTCAAGAACAAGAATGGAGGCCCTGGCTTCATGCATTGTTATAATGGTTTGGCAGCCTGAGGAGGGCAGATCAAATCTTAAGTCCTGGGAGGGTTTGGAAAGTTTGATAACAACACAGCCATTATTATGAGACAAGAGACCTCCTCTTTTTATTGCGGCATCTGTTCCTTCAATAGCTTCAATGGCAAGAACGGTTCCGTTGGCAATTACAAGACATTGACCGATATCAAGTTTTCCGATTTCTTTTGTAAGCCTCCAGCCTTCAATTATGTCTTTTTGTTCGGCTTTGTTGGGTTCTCTCTTTGTCCAGCATCCTCTGGGGCAGATAAGTTCGGGTAATAAAAAGGTTGAAGGTAGAATTTCAATACCTTCCTTTAACAGTAAATCGGCAAAAGAAGTCAAAATTGAATCATCGTGGGTTCTGGTTGTTTTTGCGATAAATGTCAGTGCTTTGAAATCCGGGCGAATATCTTTAAAAATATTTGTTTTTTTGATGGTACCGAGCATAACGGCTTGTGAAATATCCTGCTGCTTGAAATATCGGATGAGTTTGGTCACCTGCCCAAGATAAAACCATTTGAGTTCCTCTACATAATCAGAAAGCAAAGGGTCTGTCTCTGAATTAAAACCTGCTGCAAAAACCTTATACCCTTTTTTAAATGCCTTTTGTGAAAATAGTATGGGAAGTTTTCCGCCCCCTGCAATCAGGCCGATCTTCATTTTCTTATCTTGTTACACCTCTGTTTGATTCGACAATGAAATTCATAAATTTTTTTACTTCGGGTATCATATCCACTTCAGCTTTGACTCTTTCAGATGCCTGATTAACCGTCAATCCGATTCTGAAAAAAATCCGGTATGCTTTTTTAATCTGCAAAAGCGTTGATTTCGAAAATTTATGTCGTTGCAATCCGACATTATTCAGCCCATGAAGTGTTGCCCGATCTCCTGCGGCAATCACATATGGAGGAATATCTTTTACTACAGCGGATTTTCCACCGATATAGGCAAAATCTCCGATCTGAACAAATTGATGGATGGCAACGAGTCCTCCAACAGAGACGTTGTCTCCAATTGTGATATGCCCTGCCAGAGTGGAGCTATTGGCCAGGATAACCTGCTTGCCGGTTTTACAATCATGGGCAATATGGGTATAGGCCATGAGATAGTTTTCTTCCCCGACTTCCGTAATACCGCCGCCATTTTCAGTTCCCCGGTTGATGGTAACAAATTCCCGAATAATTGTCCCACGACCGATTTTCAAATATGTTTTTTCTCCATGAAATTTCAAATCCTGAGGAGCACCGCCAACAGATGCATACTGGAAAATTTGACAATTTTCCCCTACAGTCACATGTTGTTCAATGGTGGTATATGGGCCGATGGTTGTGCCGGATCCAATAACGGTATCTGCTTTGATGATGGCGTATGGGCCGATGGTGACATTGCTGTCAATTTCAGCAGAGGGATCGATAATCGCAGTTGGGTGAATTATCATTTTTGCTCCGTTTTTTTGTTCATCTTTTCAATATCTTTTAGTCTTTTCTCTACAGATAATAGAGTTTTTCTCATCTCCGGCAACCTTATCATAATGCTAACGACCTTACGCCAGAGGGCATGCGGCATATGCGGTATACCTGATACGATCTCTTTTTCACCGATATCACTGTGAACACCGGAATAGGGGCCAATGATGGCACCATCCCCTATTTTTATATGACCGGAAATCCCTGCTTTCCCTGCAATAATTACATTTCGACCGACAAAAGTGCTTCCAGCGATCCCGGCCTGTGCAACAATCAGTGTATTGTCTCCTATTTTTACGTTGTGGGCTATATGCACAAGATTATCGGTTTTGACACCATTCCCGATTACGGTGGTGCCAAGAGTTCCCCTATCAATGGTATTACAAGCTCCTATTTCTGCATCATCACCTATGGATACATATCCTGTATGTACTATTTTGCGGTGCAGGTCGATATCCTGTGCAAAACCAAATCCATCAGAGCCGATTACTGTTCCGGAATGTATAATAACCCTTTGCCCGATTCTTGTCTTGTCGAGGATTGTTACATTAGGTTTAATAATGGTGTGATCTCCTATAATTACATCATCTCCAATATAAACCCCAGGCATCAGGTGAACATTCTCTCCGAGCTGTACATGATTACCAATAAACACATTAGCTTCAATTATAAGGTTTTTTCCAAGTGCAGTAAATTGTCCGATATGAGCACTGTTGTGGATAAAGGGTTGAATTATTTTTTCAGGGTGGAAAAGTGGCACAAGTTTAAAAAATGATATTTTTGGATTAGCTGTTTTTACCAAAACGGGGCCTTTTAAATAGTTTTCTTCAGTACAGAAATTGTCCGGAATAATTACTGCGCCAGCCTTTGACTTGCTGAGCCGATTTAAGTATTTTGAATCATAGGCAAAAGTAATATCATGGGGGTCTGATTCATCGAATGAAGAGACCCCCTTAACAATAAAATTCACATCACCAATTACCTTTGCATTAAGAATTCCGGCAATTTCATATACCGATAGTTGCATACAAAGACTTTTAATTGGTTTTTGCGGTTTTTGAATTATATTTTTTAATAATCTGATCTGAAATATCTATTTTTTCCAATGAATAAAGAACGCCTCCTGCTTTTTTTTCAAGGATGAGTAGATATCCTTCAGTCTTACCCATTTCATTAATTAATTGAACAACATCTTCCTGAATTTTATTTAATGACTGGACTTCCAATTGTTTGAATTCCCGAGCAAAATCATCCTGCATTTTTTTGAAATCATTTACACGATTTCGGAAGTCCTTTTCTTTTTCATTCTGCTTTTCAGGGCTTAAAACCAATTTTTCTCTTTCGTAGGCTTTATTCATTTCATCTAATTTGTCTTTTTCAATCTTTAATTTACCTTGAAATTCATTCCCTTTGTCCGTGAGTTGTTTTTGAGTGAGTTTTCCGGTATTGGATTCAGATAATACCTTCTGGAAATCAAATATTCCAATTTTTGTAGCATCTGCACTGAATACAACAGGAACAAATACAAGGAAAAGATAAAGTACGGATACGGTAAATACAATTTTTTTCATTAAAACCTCCAAATGTAAATAATTTAAAAAGAAGCGCCAACAGAAAAAGCAAATTCTCCATCACCCCTGTCTTTTACGTTTTTTCCATCAATAACCCAACCATACTCAATCCGTAACGGCCCTAAAGGTGAATTCCACCTGATCCCGGTTCCGATACTTGAAAACTGGTCAGAAAAATCAATATTTTCACTGGTTCTGTAAACATCGCCGCGATCATAAAAAAATACACCGGCAAGCTTATATTTATCTGTCAGTGGAAAAGTAATTTCCGCATTAAACTGAACATATTTTTCTCCGCCAATCTCTTTCAGGTCTCCGGAACGTTTCCCATTGATATCAAATTTATCAAACCCCCTGATGGAATTCATCCCGCCGAGATAAAACTTGGCATAATCCACACTGACGGAATTCTTAGTTCGATCATCAAAATAACCGCCTTCTGCATGTAACGCACCGGTGAATTTCCAGAAAAGCGGAAAAAATACTCCTGTCTCGGCTAGATATTTTGTATAGTCAATTTCTCCCCCCAAAAACTCTCCAGCATGTTCAACGGAAAATGAATGTTTGAATCCTTCTGTCGGAAGGAAAATATCATTTCTGGAATCATAAACAATGTAGGGCTTAATACTGCTTGTGAGAAACGAACCAGACGTCATATTGGTATATGTCGATTGTACTTTTGAGATTGTAAAATCTTCGATATTGTAGTTAATCCCAACTTTTGTATAATCAAAAAGCTTGTACCCCAGCATTAAAGTCATACCAAGTGCTTCTTTGTCATAATAGTTATATTCTTTCTCTTCTTTATAAAGGTTGAATCCACCTGATACAGGTGTGTCAAGAATAAAAGGCTCTAAAAAACTGATATCATAAAGATTGGAAGAATCAGATATTTTGGCGGAAACTCTTCCGGTTTGTCCCCTTCCAAACAGGTTTCTTTCTTGAACTGAAATCATTCCAAACCCGCCATCTTCAGTGCTGAACCCACCGCCAAATGAAAACGTACCTGTGTCTTTTTCCACAACTTTTACATTCAAATCCATTATATTTTCTTCATCGGTTTTCATAGGGGTAACATCTATATTAGAAAAATAATCCAATCTATTAAGGTTTTTAAAACTTTTTTCAATATTATCCTTGTTATATAAATCCTGCTCAACCACTTTCAATTCTCTTCGGATAACCTTGTCCCGCGTTTTTAAATTACCACTGATATTCACAGTCTTAAAATAGACAGGTTCCCCTTTATTGATCGAATAATCCACATTCATAAGATGTTCTTTTTCGTTTTTATCAATCAGGGGGCTAATATGAACATTGGCAAATCCTCGTTGTGAATAAAGGTCAGAAATGCTATTCATATCGTTTCTGACCTGTTCTCGATTATATAGCTCCCCTTCCTTGGATTTAATTTTTTTCAGGATTTCTTCTTTTGTAAGGATAAGATCTCCGGAAAGGTTAATCGTTTTAATTTTATACTGGGCACCTTCTTCTACTTTGAAAAAAATGGAAATATATTCTTTGCCGATTTCAATTTTGGGATCAGATACTTTTGCATCAATAAATCCATTGTTTTTATATAATGATTCAATCCTTACAGCATCATTTTTAACTTCTGTCTCTTTCAGATCGCCAGAGGATGTAAAAAAGGAAAACAATCCTTTTTCAGAAGTTTCCATGGCCTTTTTCAGTTCTTTCTCAGAAAAATGGGAATTGCCTTCAAAACTGATTTTTTCTACTTTGACCTTTTCCCCTTCTTCTATTGTGAAAACAATATCTGCCTGGAAATGTTCAAGGGGAATTATTTCATAGGTGATTGAACAGTTATGATAGTTTTTTTCAGTATAGAGTAACCTGAGTTTATCTACATTTGAATTAATGGTGTGTACGTTTAAAATTGAACCTGTTTTGATATTAATATTTTCTATCAGTTCTTCAGTTTTATACACTGTATTTTTCTTGAATTTGATTTCCCGGATGCTTGGTTTTTCGGTCACTTTAAAAATTATTTTTGAACCATTGTCATGGGATTCTTGTTCGACAATAACATCATCAAAATATCCCATTTCATAAATCTTTTTCAGATCCTTTGATATATTTTCCGGTTTTACAATGTCTCCGGTTTGAGTATCAAGAATTCTGAGGATAGCATCTTTTTCTATCCTTTTATTTCCTTCAATAAAGATTTCCGTAATAATTTTCTTATGGTATAATTCACCAATGATTTCCTTACTAAATTTTGTAACAGATGAAAAAAGATTTTCAAAAGACTCCGCCTCGGTAAATAGGGAAATTGAATTATCCTGCTCATTTATATTGATCAGTCTAGAATCAATGCTCATGCCCTCTCCTGCCAGAAATAATGAGCCGAATAGAATATAGTCAACCCCAGTTTTAATGCCATATGCTTTATACCGAGAAAGATCCCAGGCATTGATATCAGGCTCCATTTCAGGAAAGATAACTGTTGCACCCTCCTTTTTAAGGTTTTCTGATATCATCTGTTTGATTTTCTCCTGAATCTGCTGATTAGATTGGCTTGCTGAAATTGAAAAAGGGAAAATCGCAATTTTCACATTTGTGTCTGCAGACAGATCCCAGGCAAACAGTAAAAAAAATAAAACAGAGAATGTGCAGGCCTTTGTTAAAAAAGATGTGTTCATAATTTTTTTCATAAGTCTCTTTTCCTAGTTTGCAGAAATTATTTTTCCATCCCTTATGGTTACTCTTCTTTTCATCATCCCGGCAAGTTCGTTGTTATGGGTAACAACAATGACCGTCATGCCAAGCTCCTCGTTCAATTCATGGATCAAAACATGTACACTGTTGCTGTTTCTCTGATCAAGGTTCCCCGTAGGCTCATCGGCAAGAAGGACCTCAGGGGCCATCACCAGAGCCCTTGCCAGAGCCACCCGCTGCTGTTCTCCTCCTGAGAGATCTTCCACCCTGTGTCTAAGTCTTAAAGAAAGCCCTACTCTTTCAAGCATGTTTATAGCAAGTTTTTCAATAATTTTTTTATTTTTATTCGCAATTAACCCGGGTATCATGACATTTTCCAATGCTGAAAAACCTTGCAGCAAATAATGAAATTGAAACACAAAACCAATTTTCATATTTCTGAAACCAGCAAGTTTCTCGTCATTATACAACGACAGATCATTCCCTTTAAAGAAAATTTTTCCGGAATCCGGTTTATCAATGGTTCCGATGAGATTCAGTAATGTTGATTTCCCAATGCCTGATGAACCCACAATAGCTATCGTTTCACCTTTATAAACATCAAAAACGGTATTGTTCAAAATTTCAATATCCGATGACTTTGAATGAAAACATTTTGAAACCGACTGAAGACTCATCAATGGCAGGCTTTGATTATCCATATCTTAAGGCCTCAACCGGGTCCATTTTGGATGCTTTGTGTGATGGATAAAGGGTTGATAGAAAACAGATAAGAAAGGCACTACCGGCTATCACCAGAACATCCGCATATTCAAGCTGCACAGGAAGTGTAGAAAATGGATAAGCATCCGGGAGTTGAATAAAGTCATATTTTTTCAGGAAATAACAGATAACAACCCCTGAAATTGTTCCGATTAATGTACCAAGAGATCCGACAATCATGCCTTGAATAATAAAGATTCTCTTGATTGTTTTATTAGTTGTTCCCATGGTTTTCAAGACAGCAATGTCCTTGGTTTTTTCCATTACCATCATAATCAATGCACTAGCGATATTGAAGGCAGCAACAAGAATGATCAGTGTCAGAATGATGAACATAGCCGTTTTTTCCAGCTTCAGAGCAGAAAAAAGGCTTTTATTGATTTCCATCCAGTCCCGCATATAGAAAGGATAGTTTAATATGTCTTTCAAATTGTCCTTGATCATTTTGACATCAAACTCATTATTAATCCAGATCCCAACAGCCGAGATTTGATTTTTTGCTCCTACAAGCTGTTGTGCCTCCTTCAAATCGACATAAGCCAGGACACTGTCATATTCATTCATTCCGGATTCAAATGTGTCGTTTACAACAAAGCGTTTCATGGAGGGAATATTACCCATGGGTGAAACTATTCCATTTGGAGACATCAGAATAATTTTATCACCCGGTATGACACCGATTGAATTTGCAAGTTGCTTACCAAGAACAATGCCGGGAAAATCGGTATTGGCCGTATCTTTACCCAATACTTTCTTTAATTGGTTCGGTCCGAATCCTTTAATCATACTGAAGCTGTTGTCAGGATCGATCCCCCGGACCATGATACCTGAAAAAGAATGCGTAGATTTGATCATAGCCTGGGCAAATAGAATCGGCGAGGTTCCCAAAATTTGTTCCTTTTTAGTCAGATCAGAAAGGATTTCAGAGTATCCGTCAAATTTACCGGAATAATTCATAACCAGAATATGGGGTTCTAGTCCGAGAATACGGTTTCGAAAATCAGTTTCAGCACCGCTCATGACTGCAATGACGACAACCAGAGCCATAACTCCGACAGCAACACCGGTAACAGATAAAAAAGTGATAAGTGATATAAATCCTTCTTTTCTTTTCGCCTTAAGATATTTTCCGGCTATGAAAAATTCAAATGGCATTTATTCAGATATTTTTTTCATGTGGGGGAAAAGAATCACTTCTCTTATGGAAGGCGAGTCTGTCAACAGCATCACAAGTCTGTCAATCCCAATTCCTTCTCCAGCCGTAGGTGGCATGCCATACTCAAGCGCTTCGACATATTCAGAATCCATGATATGGGCTTCGGAATTACCCTCATCTCTTTGCCTGACCTGCATCAAGAAACGCTGTTGCTGATCTTCTGGATCATTAATTTCAGAAAATCCATTCGCGATTTCCCGGCCTGCAATAAATAACTCAAACCGGTCTGTTAATTCAGGGTTAAGATCAGTCTTTCTGGATAAGGGTGACACTTCAACAGGATAACCTGTAATAAATGTGGGCTGTATCAGTTTAGGTTCCACAAGAGCATCAAATACTTTTGTTAATACTTTGCCGTGGCGGTCTTTTTTTGAAATCGGTATGTTGTTTTTCTGTGCCAGGGTCAGAAGCGCTTCTGGATCGTTTAAAATTTTGCCGTCAACCCCGCCAATTTGCTCAAGAGAGTCAATCATTGAAATTCTTCGCCACCCTTTATTTAAATGAATGCTTTGGCCCTGATATTCAATGGTGGTTGACCCAGATATTTTTTTTACGATGATTTCAAACATCTCTTCGGTTAAATCCATGAGCGTTTCATAGTCGGCATAAGCCTGGTAAAATTCAACCATTGTAAATTCAGGATTATGCCGGGTCGAAATCCCTTCATTCCTGAAATTTCGATTGATTTCAAATACTTTTTCAAATCCACCGACAACCAGCCGTTTCAGATATAATTCCGGGGCAATCCTTAAAAAAAGTTCCATTCCAAGTGCATTGTGCCATGTTTTAAAGGGTGTGGCTTCAGCGCCACCTGGCACAGGCTGCATCATAGGGGTTTCGACCTCCATGAATCCTTTTTCTTCAAAAAATTGTCTCATGGTTGAAATAATCCGGCTTCTTTTGATAAAAATATTTTGAGTATCCTCATTCATGATCAGGTCAAGATATCGCTGCCGGTAGCGTTTCTCAGGATCTTTAATTCCATGAAATTTTTCAGGAAGCGATCTCATGGCTTTTGATAACAATCTGAATTCTTTAGCCTGAAGTGTCCACTCACCGGTCTTTGTCTGGAATAATGGACCCTTGACCCCAATAAAATCTCCAATATCAAGTTTTTTAAATAGAGAATAGTTGTCATCTCCGATCATATTTTTTTGTATATAAACCTGAAGTTGCTCAGCACCTTCCTTAAATCTAATAAAAGATGATTTGCCCATTATATTAACGGCCATCATTCGCCCTGCCATAAAAAACTCATCCCCTTTTTCACCTAAGGTTTCAGGGTTTTCTTCTATGGTTTTTTTGAGTGCTTTTATGGAACATGAAGGTTTAAAATCATTTGGATAGAGATTAACTCCGCTGTTTTTGAGATCTAAAATTTTTTCTTTTCTAAGCTGTATCAGATTGCTTTCTTTATCCATTTATCGTTGCCTTTGTATTCTCACTGCGTCATGCAGGTCTGTTGATCTTTGTGTTAATAAAGCATGAATAGATAGCCTATATCTCATAAAAAAGTCAAGATTTTGTTATTTTTCCTTTAATGACGTTTTGTTGAAAACAACTGTAAAAATTGTTCCTTTTCCAGGGGTTGATTCGAAATCGATCATTCCATTGTTTGCATCTATCAATCGGTGGAGGATGGAAAGTCCAAGACCTGTTCCTTCGGGTTTGGTCGTAAAGAAAGGATCAAAAATATGATTAGAATCTTTCGGCTGAATACCCATACCCGTGTCTTCTATGGTTAAATAAACTTTGTTGTTCCTTGAAGATTGAAGCCGGATAGTAATTTCACCTTTCTCATTTATGGATTGGACCGCATTTTTCAAGAGGTTCCATAGAATCTGTGTAAAATGAGTGGGGTCAAAAAGGATGGTAATATCCTTATCAAGGTTTAACTGAAGGTGAATCGACGGCTTCCATTCCGGGTCATTTAAAAAGAGCCGGACTGTTTCTTCGATCATTTCCGCCATTTTTATTTCAACAACATTGCCGGTATGAGGTTTTGAAAATAATCGGATATCATTTACAATAGTTTTCAAACGATCTGTTTCCCTCAAGATGATCTGCATCAACTTGTCTTCATAAGACCCTGACCTGGTATCCTCTCTAAGCAATTGAATTGACCCGGAAAGAGAAGCCAGAGGGTTTTTTATTTCATGGGCAATCCCGGAGATCACTTCATCCATAGCTGCCATCTTTTCGACCCGCTTCAAGTGTTGCTGAGTAATTTTCAGATCCTTTTGCACAGCTTTCAGTTGAAGCGATAAAATTCCGCTGAGGATTGCCACAGCAAAACAAGCCGCAATAAAAATAATAATTCTGTAAATAATATGGTTTTCATCCAGGCTGCCAGGAAAGCTAACCCGGCTATGAAATGGTGTAATTAGATTATAGAATTCAAGTTCAATGAGTATAGAGTATTGAAGACAAGAAATAGTGGCTATTATCAAGCTTCCTTTTTGAAGCAGGAGCATTGAAGAATAAATGATGACAACAAGATAAAGAAAATTAAAAACACTATCATAACTTCCAGTGACAAAAACAATGGCAGTCACAATAAATGTATCTATAATGGTTTGGAAATACGCAAGAAAAAGTTTTTTATTGAACCTCAATATATGAAAAAGGTAAAAAATAGAAAGGATCAGGATAAACGCTGCAATTTTGTAAAGAGACAAAAAGGGTTCTGAAAAAAATGAAAGATTCTCTCTTAAAGAAAAAATTAAGCTTGAAATAATCAGAATGATTCCGAAAACAGCTCTTGACAGGATTAGCCATCTGATTTGGATTGTAAAATCAGTATGTTCTTGCACCGATTGAATTTCCATGGATTATGAAATCGCGCCAGCCATTTTGAAAATAGGTAGATACATGGAAATTACCAGACCGCCAACCACTATCCCTAAAAAAACGAGCATAAAGGGTTCGATCATATCCGTAAGATTTTTTACAGCCTGATCCACCTCTTCATCGTAAAAATCAGCAATTTTGCTCATCATAGTATCCAGTGCTCCGGTTGATTCCCCAACAGAAATCATTGAACAAACCATAGAAGGAAAAACACCGCTTTCAAGGAGAGGATCTGCCATGGATCGTCCTTCTGAGATCCCTGACCTCACGTCTTGAATGGCAAATTCCACAATTTTATTACCAGCAGTTTTTGCAACAATATCAAGAACTTCAAGAATTGATACGCCGCTTGAAAGCATAGTGCTGGCCGTCCGGGTAAATTTAGCCACAGCCACTTTTCTGATCAAAAGACCGATAACAGGAAGTCTTAAGAACATTTCATCCATGAAAATGCGACCTTTCTGATTTGCATAAATTCTTCGTATAATAAAAATTATGGCGAAAATTCCACCAATAATATATCCGATATTGTGAATGACAAAATTACTCATGGCCACCACAATGAGCGTGGGCGTTGGTAGCGTAGAACCAAAACTGGAAAACATTTCTGAAAAGACCGGTATAACAAAGACAAGAATTATTGCCACGACAACGACTGCCACAATCAGTGTGATAACAGGATAAGTCATGGCACCTTTAATCTGACGTTTCAGTTTGGCCATTTTTTCCATATAGTTGGAAAGTCTGTTTAAAATTATATCAAGAATACCGCCCGCCTCACCTGCTGCAACCATGTTTATAAAAAGTTCGTTGAATACTTTTGGAAATTTTTTCAGAGCATCTGCAAAGGTTTCACCTGACTCAACAGACTCTTTGATTTTTTTTAGATTTTTTTTAAAGGTCGAATTCTCTTGCTGAGAGTGGAGAATTTCAAGGCATTGAAGAAGGGGTAACCCCGCATCAATCATGGTTGAAAACTGTCTTGCAAAAATAATGACATCATTTTCTTTGACTTTTGGTTGCAAAAACTGAATATTTTCAAAAAGATCCTTTGGCTTCTTTCGGACAGAAGTAACCGTTATTTTTCGTCTTTGCAGGTTCTGTTTAACCTGATCAGAAGTTTCTGCCTCAATTTCGCCCTTTACTTTTCTCCCTTTGGGATTTTTTCCTTTCCATTCAAAAATTAAGGGCATGTCATATCCTTATTTTAATCATTCAGACCAAAACAGCAGAGATAATATTTACATATATCAAAGCCGGATCGTTTGTAAATTTAAGATAGATAT
The DNA here is from genome assembly GCA_020048635.1 of Desulfobacula sp. Taxonomy (GTDB): domain Bacteria; phylum Desulfobacterota; class Desulfobacteria; order Desulfobacterales; family Desulfobacteraceae; genus Desulfobacula. The sequence goes on from JAIFMF010000175.1 coordinate 17,928, forward strand.
ACTATATAAATTATAATAATTGAATACAATAGGAGTTATTTTTTTGATCAAAAAAAATAAAGTTAAAAGTTCCAGTACGATTATAACGAGCCATATCAATGCAGATTTTGATGCCATTGCCTCCATGCTTGCAGCCCAGAAGCTGTATCCGGATTCCGTAATCATTTTCCCGGGATCTCAGGAGAAAAACCTCCGAGATTTTTTTATAAATTCAATGAGTTATATTTTCAATATGACCGAAGCAAGCTCTACGGATTTTTCAGAGACAAAAAGACTTGTTATTGTAGATACAAGGCAGAAAAGCAGACTGACCCATGTATCTTTTTTACTTGATAGAAAAGACATTGAAATTCATATATATGATCATCATCCATCCATGGAGGATGATCTGACAGGTACTATCGAAGTGATCCGCACTACAGGGGCAACCGCAACTATTTTAAGTTCGTTTCTTCAGAAAAAAAAGAATATCCCGACTCCAGATGAAGCAACTATAATAGCATTAGGAATATATGAAGATACAGGATTATTTACCTATTCCTCTACCACCCAAGAAGATTTTGAACAGGCGGCTTTCCTCTTGGGATGTGGAGCAAACCTGAACACCATTGCAAGTTTTGTGGTAAAAGAAATCAAATCCGAACAGGTTACGTGGCTGAATGAACTTTTAAATGAAATCAAGGTTCATAAAATTAATGGGCTGGATGTTTATATTTCTGTGATTTCTTCTCCTCTGTATATTCCAGACCTTGCAACAATCGTTCAAAAGGTTGTCAGAATGGAGAATCTTGATGTTTTTTTTGCCATAGTCCTAATGGACAATAAAATTAATATTATTGCGAGAAACCGTCTTCCGGAGGTAGATGTCGGCAGGATACTTTCTGAATTCGGAGGTGGCGGCCATGCATATGCTGCTTCGGCAACGATTGATCATAAAACACCTGTTCAGGTTGAAATGCTGCTCCTCAAACAACTTCAAAAGGAGGTTAAACGGGTACAGATTGCGAAAAATTTAATGACATCACCTGCCATCACCATTGAACCCCAGATTACCTGCAAGGAAGCCAGCAATCTGATGACACAGTATAATATCAATACCTTACTCGTGGTTGATAAAGAAAAAAATTCCTATGAAGGTTATATTACGCGTCAGATCATTGAAAAAACTCTGTATCATAAACTATCCGCTCTACCGGTAAAAGAATATATGAATTCAGAGATCAGGTTTGTTTCTTCAGATGCTGATATTTCTCAGATTGAAAGCATTATCATTGAAGCAAAACACAGGATTCTACCTGTTATTGACGATGGCTGGATCAGGGGGGTTATCACCCGGACCAATCTTTTAAATTATCTGGTCCAGCATAACAAAGAAATCACCAATAATGAAACTGACATCGGCATAAAAAGAAACATTAAAAAAAAGCAAATTGAAAACGTGCTTTACCAGCGTCTCGACAACCGAATGATACAGCTTCTTGAAAATATCGGAAAAACAGGGAACGGGCTTGGGTACAATATGTTTGTTGTTGGGGGATTTGTAAGAGATCTGTTGTTGAACCGTCCCAATGAAGATATAGATATTGTTGTCGAAGGAGATGGAATTGAATTCGCGAAAGTGTTTTCAGCAAAAGAAGGATGTAGGGTCAATCCCCACAAAAAATTTGGTACTGCCGTCATTATTTTTCCTGATAATTTTAAGATAGATGTGGCATCCTCAAGGCTCGAATATTATAAAACCCCTGCAGCATTACCTATTGTAGAAAAAAGTTCCATCAAACTTGATCTCGCAAGAAGAGACTTTACTATCAACACACTTGCCATCAGCCTTAATCCTGAAAATTTTGGAATGCTAATTGATTTTTTTGGTGCGACCCGGGATCTGAAAGACAAAACCATTCGAACCATCCACAATTTAAGTTTTGTTGAAGATCCAACCCGTATTTTCAGGGCTATTAAATTTTCTAACCGCTTTGGCTTTAAGATCGGAAAAGTAACGTCCAACCTGATTAAAAATGCAATCACCATAGATTGTTTTAAATATTTAAGCGGGTTACGGGTTTTATCGGAAATCAAGCAGATCTTTGAAGAAGAAAATCCAATTCCAGCCATAAGGATAATGGAGGAATACGGTCTTGAAAAAATTCTTCATAAAAAATTGGATATTGATCCAAAAACCTATCAGCTGCTTGAGTCTGTAAGCAAAATCCTTGTCTGGCACGATCTCTTATATACAAATGAGGATTATCCCAGATGGTCTCTTTATTTTATGGCGCTTTTAAACCGTTCTTCATATAAAATCTGCGAGCAGATCTGTGACAGACTCAATATGCCGTTAAAAGAACGTGGCATCCTGATGGAAAAAAGATATAAGGCTGAAAAACAATTAATTTTAATAGAGAAAGCATCTTCTTATACGACTCAGGATCTTTACTGGGCACTGATCGGTTTCAGAACAGAATATATTTTATATATGATGGCCCTTGCAACACAGGAAGAAACAAAAAAGGCCATTTCAAATTTTTATACTCATCAAAGGACGGTAAAACCCTATATCCGCGGCAGAGATCTTATGGCTCTTGGATTAAAACCAAACCCGGTTTTCACCGTTATTTTCAACCAGATATTGAATGAAAAGCTTGAAGGCAGGCTGAAAACCAAAAAAGAGGAATTGGCATTTGCAGCAGAATATGCCAGGAACAACAAACTGATTGATTAAATCAAAGGATTTTGTTAATTCCCTTCATTCAAATTGGAATATTTTTAACGGGATTGATTGAAAATGAAAAATGCAGATTTTTTAACCGGAATTACCACCAGCGGAACCCCTCATCTCGGTAATTATGTCGGTGCCATACGCCCGGCTGTTAAATCCAGCAGGAACAAAAACCTTGTATCCTATTATTTTCTGGCGGATTACCATTCTTTAATAAAAAACCATGACCCCAAGATGAGAAAACAATCAGCCCTTGAAATTGCAGCCGCCTGGATTGCATTGGGACTTGATTATGACAACTGCGTATTTTACCGACAATCTGATATCCCTGAAATCCCTGAACTGACCTGGATATTGACGAGCATCACGGCCAAAGGCCTCATGAACCGTGCCCACGCCTATAAAGCAGCGATTGCCGAAAATGAAAAGGAAGCGGATAATGACCCGGATAAAGGCATCACCATGGGCCTTTTTTCTTATCCCATTCTCATGGCTGCCGATATCCTGATGTTTAATGCCAAAAAGGTGCCGGTAGGTAAAGATCAGGTTCAACACCTTGAAATGACAAGAGACATTGCAGCACGATTCAACCATATTTATAAAAAGCTGTTTGTCCTTCCGGAAGTTGTGGTGGATGAAACATCGGCTGTTTTATCTGGTCTTGATGGACGCAAAATGAGCAAAAGCTATAATAATTATATTCCTTTGTTCGATAGTGAAAAGGCGCTTCGAAAATCGATCATGAAAATTCATACCAATTCTTTGGGCCCGGATGAACCTAAAGACCCTGATACCTGCACCCTTTTCTCAATTTATCAGGCCTTCGCAACTCCGTCGGAAACAAACGCCATGGCAACACGTTACAGACAGGGAATCGCCTGGGGAACCATGAAACAGGAGCTTTTCGAATATATCAATGCTATCTTACAAGAACCCAGAAGACGATATGAAGAATTGATTAAAACGCCGTCGGATATAGATGGTATCCTGAAAAAAGGTGCTATGAAGGCGAGAGAGTTTTCAGTACCCTTTCTTGATCAAATCAGAAGAGCCATCGGTATTAGTTTACTGGGTTAATTGGCGGATTTCGTCCTTGCTCAGATAGCGCCAGGTCCCTTCTTTTAAATTGCCAAGGTTAATATTGGCTATTCTAATTCTCAGTAACGTATCAACCGTGTTACCGATTTTTTGAACCATTTTTCGAATTTGTCGATTTCTTCCCTCTTTCAAAATAATACAAAACTGATTATCAGAAATTCGTTTAACGATTGCTTTCCTTGTTTTAACGCTATCAATGATTAACCCATTGGCCATGTCTTTCAATGCCGTATCGGACATGGGGAAAACCGTTGTCACAATATATTCTTTTTCATGATCAAAGGAAGGATGGGACAGTTTATTGTGAAGATCGCCGTTATTGGTCAACAAAATCAGGCCCTTTGAATTCTTGTCCAGCCTTCCTACAGGATAAACCCGCTCTTTAATATTAATAAGATCCATAACGATTTTCGTTTTCTTTTGGGAGCAGGAGGTGACATAGCCTTCGGGTTTGTTCAAAGCAAGATAAATTTTGGAGGGTTCCTGATTAAGAAAAACAGGCTTGTCATCAAAAAAAACAGAATCAATTAAAGGATCAGTTTTCGTTCCAAGTTCTAATATTGTTATGCCATTTACCTTTATCCTGCCGTTCAAAATATATTCCTCGGCTTTTCTTCTTGAACAAAGCCCTGAATGAGCCAGATATTTTTGAAGCCGCATGATCAGGACCTGTATTCGGCATTGATCTTTACATAGTTTTCACTGAAGTCGCAGAACCAGAAACTGTCTGTTTCCTGCCCAAGATTGAGATCGAGCGTAATGAAAATTTCATTTTTTTTCATGAGCCGGGCAATTTTTTTTTCAGCATCCGGACCAAGCCAGTTACCTTTCAAAACCAAAGGTTGATCATCAAAAAAGAGATCCATTTTTTCCGTCACGACATATGCTCCTGACCTTCCAGCCGCAGCCGTGATTCTTCCCCAATTGGGGTCTTCCCCATATATGGCAGTCTTGACGAGATTAGAATGGGCAATGGCTTCACTGGCTTTGAATGCATCTTCTTTTGTTTGTGCCCCTTTTACAGTGATTTGGACAAGTTTTGTGGCGCCTTCCCCGTCTCTGACAATCATTTTTGAAAGCTGCATACAAACCTTTTCCAGCACATTCTGAAAAATAATTTTGGATTCTGAGTCATTGACAAAGGCATCCGAACTACCATTGGCCAGGGTCAGGAGTGTGTCATTGGTGCTGGTATCCCCATCCACCGTAATCCGGTTAAAAGTTTTTTCATTAACATCTATCAGGGAAGCTTTCAGATCTTCGTATAAAATTTTTACATCTGTTATTATGAATGCAAGCATGGTAGCCATATCTGGCCGGATCATACCGGAGCCTTTGGCTATTCCGATAACTGAAAATTGTTTATTCTTGATTGAACCATTTTCGATCACAATTTTGCGGCAGGTATCAGTCGTCAAGATAGCATCGGAAAAATCATCAATATGGTTTTCTGAAAGATGTTGGACAATCTCAGTCACACCGAATTCAAATTTTTCCATGGGCAGATAAGCACCGATCACCCCTGTTGAAGAAACAAGGACATGATCATCAGAAATATTAAGAGATTTTGAAACCATTTTAGAACAGGTCTTGGCATCTTCAACACCCCTTTCCCCTGTGAAGCAGTTGGCATTTCCGCTGTTGACAAGTACAGCCTGGCATAAACCCATTCTAATTTTTTCTTTTCCAAGAATAACCGGAGCTGCAACAACTTTATTCCGTGTAAAAAGAGCTGCTGCAACTGCAGGGGAATCGCAATAGATGAGTCCCAGATCTTTTTCATCTTTTTTTTTGATTCCCGCACGAATTCCAGCGAATCGAAAGCCTTTCATGAAATTATCTCCTATAAAATAAATTGGTTAAATAAAATAAGAGCACATTATACGTTTCCAGTTGATCCATGTAAATGTTTTATGTATTGTATGTACAAATTTTAAAATTGAGGTAAAAATGGAAATCCATGAAAATTTTCTTGAAGGCTGTCTATTTTTTAACACCAATGCATTCTCAAGAACATTGCTGAGGCTTGCGGAAAAGGAATTGAAACATCTAAAAATATCGCCTGCTCATGCATCTTTATTGTTACTGGTGTATGACACTCCAGGCATCAGTCCAAAACAACTGAGTCGACTTCTCAATCTGACTCCGTCCACCATAACACGATTTGTTGACGCTCTTGAAAAAAAGAAATTATTAAGGCGTGAAACACATGGAAAATCAACCCATGTATCACCGAGTGAAAAAGGTCTAAAAATTAAAGAAGCAGTTGCACTTGCCTATCAACAATTGATATTGAAATACACTGATCTTCTTGGGACTAAAATCGCTAGCCAATTGTCCCTTATGATCTTGACCGCAAATAAAAAAATTTCTGAATTTCCAGATCAAAATGAGTAGAAATTTTAAAATCGTTGTGGAATACGATGGTACTCATTTTTTCGGCTGGCAGAAACAAAAAGACAAAAAAACTGTTCAGGGTGAAATTGAAAAAATTCTCAGTCGAATACTGAATCAGGATGTCAGGATAACAGGGTCAGGGAGAACCGACTCAGGGGTTCATGCTTTTGGTCAGGTTGCAAATTTCAATTCAGATACGCAGATGGAACCTGTTGAACTTAAAAAAGCGATTAACAGCATGATCCGACAACATCCCATTATTATAAGACAATGCTGCCTTGTTGACGATGCTTTCCATGCCCAGTATGATGCTGTTTCAAAGGAATACCATTATTACATTTTAAACCGGGAAGACCCCTGTGCCATTGGCCGGATGTTTCAATGGCACATTCCGCAGCCCCTTGAGATTGAATTAATGAATCAATGCTGCAAGGCTATTACAGGTATTTTTGATTTCAGATCCTTTGAAAATACCGGAAGCCCAAGGTCAACCACTGTCCGGGAAGTTTTTTTTTCAGAAGTCCGTCTATTGGATGAAGGGAGGCTTGTTTTTATCATCAAAGCCAGTGGCTTTTTAAAATATATGGTGAGAAACCTCATCGGGACGATCGTCCTTGCAGGGCATAAAAAAAT
>JAIFMF010000154.1 GCA_020048635.1 Desulfobacula sp.
AATAGAATCCATTTTAAAATCATAATATATTAATAGAAAAAAACAAATAAATATTCCGGGATTTGTTTAAACAGGCAAAAATTATATAATGTTTTGGCAAGATTGATATTTTTTATAAATATCCTGACAGGAGCTTTTATATGATTGCTTTTTGTTGCAATGAATGCACTTTGAGGCATCAAGATTTCATACAATCTGTCGATAGGCTTGTTTATAATAATTTACTATAGTGTGAGGATGATCGATGAAAATACATTTTATTGTCTTTATATTGATTTTAATATTGGGTACATCATGCCTTGCAAGGGATTTTCAGGTTGACTTCATCGAGGAAAATTATAAGGAAACCCAGGCTGCTTTTTCATATCAACCCATAATCTATCACTCCATTCAGGTCAACTCCAGTATAGGTTCGAAATTATTAATCCTTAAGGGAGATGATTACAATTATCGTAAATGGCTTCGACACTATATTTCTGAAAATAAAAAACTAATTGCAAAAATTTCAGATGAACACACAGATGAATTCATTTCAGCAAAAGCCTATGAGGTTGATATTAAAGCGATCCATCCTTTTAACGGGGATAAATGGATAAATGATGATGTTAAATCCTCCGGCAGGGACTCCCTGGAAGGAGACAATCATATATTAATCGTTGACCCGAATGAAAAAAGAACGAAGCTTATTCAAAGTGTCGTAGAAAAAATGCAATACCGTCCTGCCGTTTTTAATGATGGATTAGCCGCCCTGGAGGTATTTAAATTACAGCCAGGAAAATTTAAGATGGTTATTATTTATTTTGATAATATTGGGATGCCCTCAGACCAACTAATCGAGCAGGTGACAAAACTGAATCAATCAATTCCCGTAGTTCTTGATACCGGGTATAATAATGAATCTGTGACTGATAAGTTTATTAAAAAATTTTCCGGATCCGGATCAATCCACATTAAGCCGGTAATGTTAAGGGATTTGCAGAAAACCATCGAAACCCTGATGAAAAAAAATGTTTAAATTTATAAAATTCATACTGATTTTAGGTTTCTTGTTTATTTTTTCTGAATTTTTGCCATGGAATTCCTATGCAGATGATACAGAGTTCAATAAAGAAGAAATTAGTTTTAAAAATTTTATCACCTGCGAACTGACAAGAACCGATGCCACGAATCACTTTAACGGCAAGTTTTTCAAAATCACGATGATTGATCTATTTGATATTCAAATTGAATCTGATATCAAAATAGCTACAGGGGCTGTTGAATGTTTTGTCGGTGATAAATACCTGACCCTTTATGCTGCTGTCGGCCTTACAAAAAATTTTGGGAAAGAACAGTTGTCATATTATACCATCCGAGATAAAGATTTCTCCATTCTTGCCACAGAACTTATCAAGTTCCCCTACAAGGAAAGATGCAAATGGTCACAATACTGGGTCGATATTGACTAAACGGATCATTTATATTCCATCGTTTTTATTAAGATTAAAATATTTTCTGTCTGAACTCACCTCTACTGCAAAAAAAGCAATCTTCATCAATTCTTATTGTTTAAAAATTTTCTTTGCAATGATATGATCATGTCTCTAAAAAAATAAAGAGAACAGGAAAAACCGGTAAAATGAAAAGATGTTGAATATTGATGGCATTTCAAAAAGTTTTGGTGACCAGATCCTTCTGAACAACACAGGATTCCAGATAAACCCGGGAGAAAGGGTAGGACTTGTCGGTCGAAATGGTCATGGTAAAACCACATTGCTGAATATCATATCTGGAAGCGATCATGCTGATGAGGGAAGTGTCTCCTGCCCATCCGGCTATCGAATTGGATTTTTATCTCAAAAAATCAGTTTTTCAAAATCCCGTGTTATTGACGAAGCCATATTAGGTCTTTTAGAACATGAGAAAGACAACCATTGGAAGGTTGAAAAAATTCTTGCGGGGTTAGGATTTTCTGTAAATGACTTTACCAGAAACCCGATTGAATTTTCAGGTGGCTTTCAAGTCAGGCTGAATCTGACAAAAGTATTGGTTTCAGAGCCCGACCTTTTGATCCTGGATGAGCCGACAAACTATCTAGATATAACATCTATCCGTTGGATTTCACAATTTCTGATTTCATGGCCAAGAGAAATCCTGCTGGTTACCCATGACCGAAGCTTCATGGACAATGTTGTAACCCATATTGCCGGGATTCACCGGCAGAAAATAAAAAAAATAAAAGGAGATACCTCAAAATATTATCTTCAGATTGCACAGGATGAAGAAGTATATGAGAAAACAAGGCTGAATGAAGAAAAACGGAAAAAAGAAATTGAGCTCTTTATTTCAAGATTCCGTGCAAAAGCCCGTCTTGCCAATATGGTGCAGTCAAGGATCAAAACACTTGATAAAACCGAGTCAAAAGAAAAACTTCAGAAAATGAAGAACCTTGAATTTGAATTTAATTATTTGCCCTTTCCCGGAAAACAGATTATGCAGATCAAAAATCTTTCTTTTGGCTGGGGAAAAAACAATCTTCTGGTGGACAATTTTTCCTTGACGGTTTATCCGGAAGACCGGATTGCCGTTATCGGGAAGAATGGAAAAGGAAAAACAACATTTTTAAAACTCATCAGTGAAAACCTCACCCCAATTGATGGCACCATTAAAATCAACCCGGGAGTGGAACTTGGCTATTTTGAACAGACAAACGTACAATCCTTGAATGATGAATTTACTGTCGAAGATGAATTTATGAGGTCTTCACCTGATTCAGACCGTCAGGCAGCAAGAAATATCTGTGGCGCCATGATGTTTGAAAAAGATCTTGCATTAAAAAAAATAGCTATATTGTCCGGTGGTGAGAAATCAAGGGTAATGCTCGGCAAAATGTTGATGACCCCTTTGAATCTTCTGCTGCTGGATGAGCCTAGCAATCATATGGATATTGAGTCCTGTGATTCTTTTGTATCAGCACTTTATAATTTTGAGGGCGCGCTGATCATTGTTACCCATAATGAAATGTTTCTCCACTCCCTTGCAAACAGATTGATTGTATTTAAAAATGACAGTGTTCATGTCTTTGAGGGGACTTATCAGGAATTCCTGGAAAAAGAAGGCTGGGAAGAGGAAGGTATTATGGTTGAAAAAAAAATAAAACCAGCCGCGCTGTCAAAAAAAGAATTGCGTCAGAAAAAATCAGACGTCATTGCCCGAAAGTCTAAAGAAATTCGACCTGTTAAACAAAAAATTGAGCGTCTTGAAACTGATATTGAGAAGAATGAAACTTCTATTTCCAAAACCAATGATCTTCTCCTTGAAGCTTCCAGTGCAAAGGATGGACAAAAAATACAGGTTCTTTCAAAGGAACTGGCAGAGCTTCAAAATCTAAATGAAAAAATGTTCGAAGAACTTGAAATCCAGATGGAACTTTTTGAAAAAATAGAAACTGCTTTTATTCACCAGATAGAAGAGGTTGAAAGGTAAAATTTAATGATGGACAAAACAAAAATTCGTTTTTATTATGGTATCATTCTGATTGCAGTTGGGCTGGGGGTTTTCTATCGAATCCCTCAGGTCATACCGCAATTAGAAGCCATTGAATTTTTTAAACAAAAGATAATTCTTGTTTACCTGTGTTTTTATATCCTCGGCTTATTCTTGATTTTAGCCGGCAGCATTAGAATATATAGAGCACGTAAAGATATTTAAGGAATAAAAATGCAAAAAACATCCAGCCTGAAATCAACCATAAAAGATCAATCCGGAGCCGGGAAAACAAGGATCGGTGAGATACTTTCAAAAGAAGGTCAGATTACAAGCAGCCAGCTGGATGAAGCATTGGCGATTCAGAAAAAAACCAATGAACGGCTCAGCGGAATTCTTTTAAGCAGAGGATACATTGACCCGGACACAATTATCAATGTGCTGGGGCGTCTTTATAATTATAAAGTTGTTAAACGTTTGGATATCAAACCCGATCCAAAATTATTAAAGATTTTCCCCTATGAAATGGCCAAGCCTGCAATGGCCTTCCCTCTTGAATTAAATGGGACGGAATTGACCATTGCCATGGTGGAACCTACCGATACAACCATTGTGGAAGATCTTCAAAAGAAAACCGGTAAGACCATCAAGGTTTTTGTATCTTCCGAGCATGATCTGATTCAGGCTTTTCGTGATTTTTATAAAATCAGTGACGATGAATATAAAAGCTTTGTTCGGTTTGAAGAAGAAACTGATACTAATGAAACTGTCACTTCTGTGGAAGATTTTGGTAGCCTCGTCTCTGAAGCTGCCGATGAAATTGAAGTCGGTTCATCCGACTCGGATCTCGGCCGTGATGAATTCATGGCCTCTGATGCACCGATTATCAAACTTGTGAATGGTATCCTGACAAAAGCCATTAATGATGGCGTCAGTGATATTCATATCGAACCCTTTGAAAAAACATTCCAGGTCAGATACAGGCTTGACGGAAGCATGTATAAAGCCATGAACCTTCCGCTCAGCATTAAGAATGCCGTCATTTCCAGAATAAAAATTCTAGCCCAGCTGGATATTGCAGAAAGAAGAGTGCCCCAGGACGGCAGAATAAAGCTTCGATTAGGAAAGAAAAAATCAATTGATTTCAGAGTTTCAACTCTGCCAACTCTTTTTGGTGAAAGCATTGTCATGCGTATCCTGGATCAAAGCGCCCTTAGCATTGATCTGACTAAACTTGGATTTGAACCCGCCGCTTTTGAAAGTTTAAAACGGTGTATTTCCAGACCTTATGGACTTGTTCTGGTTACGGGGCCCACAGGCAGCGGAAAGACAACCACGCTTTATTCCATATTGAACCGCTTGAATAAAGACGATATCAAAATACTGACGGCTGAAGACCCGGTAGAGTTCAATTTTAAAGGGATTAACCAGGTCCCTGTAAAAAATGAAATTGGTATGACCTTTGCTGCGGCACTGAAAGCTTTTTTGCGGCAGGACCCTGACATTATCATGGTGGGTGAGATCCGGGATCATGAAACCGCTGAAATTGCTATTAAAGCAGCCATGACCGGTCATCTGGTGTTTGCAACCCTGCATACCAATGATTGCCCCTCAACCATCGGCCGTTTGATTAATATTGGGATCCCATCCTATATGCTGGCCTCTGCCGTGACAATGGTTTTGTCTCAACGTCTTGCCAGAAGGCTTTGCCCGGAATGTAAACAGGTTATTACCGGACAGAACCCAACTGACCTTGAATTTCAGGGATTTTCCAAGGATGAAATTCCCGAGCTTACGATTTATGGGCCAAAAGGATGCAGCCATTGCAACGGAACCGGACATAAGGGACGGGTCGGGCTGTATGAAATAATGGAAGTCACTGACGATGTAGCCAAAGCCATCAGTGCACAGGTATCCGAAGATCAACTCAGGAAAGTTGCCGTTCAGGAAGGGATGGTGACACTTAGAGAAGCCGGCCTCAGAAAAATCAGGGCAGGGGAAACCTCTTATGAGGAGATTTTGAAAAAAACCGTTGTAACCAAGGAAGCATTGCCTGCATATCTGATCAACCCGGATATTGAACGGTATGAAGATAAAGATATTATTATCCGGGAAGGCAATACAGATATTGATTTTTTTGTCCTTGTCCAGGGAGGTGTATACGTTGTCAAAGGGGGTAAAAAAATCGCTGAAATTGTTCAACCTGGCGAATACTTCGGTGAAATGTCCGCCATTACAGGTGAACCAAGGTCAGCATCCATCATTTCCAAAGGCAGATCAATGGTTAAACGCTTCCCAGGGGATAAACTGACTGAAGTCATTGAAAAATACCCGGATGTGGCCAAACATTTATTCAGTATCCTCGCCGCAAGGCTTGATAGCACTGATAAACGTTTTGTAAATATGCTTAACCAGTTTACAAAGGCTCCTCCACCGAAATAAAAGAGCTTTAGCACTTCTTAAAATACCGTTCTTTTTCGCTGTATATGCAGCCACAATACTGCTGCCTGTAAAGGTTTAGACGTTTTGATGCTTCAATACCGGATTTCCATCCTTCTCGGAAATCGTGATAGAAAAATTTGATTCCGTATTTCGTGGCAATGGCTTCTCCTGTTTCTCTGATCCTCTCATGGTTCTGGAATCTGCTATATAAGAGCGTAGTTGAAAAAGCTTCAAAATCACCTTTTTTCGCAATGATAGCAGTTTGTAAAAGTCTGTCATGGTAGCAGATGCGGCACCGGTCAGATTCCCTGAATACAACGGACTGAATAAAGTCTTCTATTTTATACTCCTGCTGATAAATCACTTTTAAATTGATGGACTGGGAATATTCTTTTAAGGTGTCTTCTCTTTTCAGGCACTCTTGAAATGGATGAATATTATGCCGGTAAAAAAAGCCCATGACATCGATATCCAGTTGTCTCAAAAATTTTACAGGATAGATGGAGCAGGGAGCACAGCAGGTATGCAGTAAAAGTTTCAATTTCTTTCCCCGAATATGGAAGTTCCGATTCTTACCATGGTTGACCCTTCTTCAATTGCAATCCTGAAATCATTGCTCATTCCCATGGACAGATGATTCACGGACACATTTGAAAATTGATGAGCCATGATGTCGTTCCTGATTAGTAAAAGTGCTTTGAAAAAACCTCTTGCCTGTTCAGGCTGCTCAAAATAGGGTGGCATGCACATTAATCCCTGTAAGGAAATATTTTCAAATGTATTGATCTGTTTTATGAGTTCTACTGTCTTTTCAGCCTCAGCGCCGGATTTTGTTTTTTCATTGCTGATATTGACCTGGATAAGTATTTTTTGAATCTTATGGATGGCCTTTGCCTGTCTGTTTATTTCTTTTGCAAGCTTGAATGAATCCACGGTATGGATATATTCAAAATATTTTACGGCAATTGCCGCCTTGTTGGATTGCAGGTGTCCAATAAAATGCCAGCAGGCGTTTTCTTTACCGATAGTATCGATTTTGCTTACGGCTTCCTGGATATAATTTTCTCCAAAATGCCTGGCACCGGATTGAATGGCTTCCATAACCGTTGCTGTATTTTTTTTCTTGGTAACTGCTATGAGAAGCACATCTTCCGGTTTCCGGCCACAGGACAAAGCCGTATCAGCAATAATTTCATTTATTTTTTCAAGGTTTCCCTTAATGGATGACATCTTCGGTCAGACCCTCATTTCAATAATTTTAAGTTTTATCAGTATTTCAATGACTTCACAGACAGGCAATCCCACAACATTTGAATATGATCCAAAAATCTTTCTGACCAGAAATGCACCAACTCCCTGGATACCGTAAGCACCCGCCTTGTCAAAGGGCTCTTTTGTTTTTACATACCATTTTATTTCCTGATCAGATAACGCTTTGAAATATACTTTTGTTTCCACGGCATTTTTGATTATTGTTTCTTTTTGTTTGTTCATGATACAAAAACCCGTAAATACGAGATGTTCCCGATTGCTCAACAGTCTGAGCATCTCTGTGGCATGATCTTCTGATTCTGGTTTTCCTAGGATTTGATCCTCAATGACCACAATGGTATCTGCACCCAGAATCCAGGAATCAGGATGTGCTCTTGAAACCTTTTCTGCCTTGAGATATGAAAGTTCTATTACATATTCTTCAGGGTTCTTTATTGAAACATTTTCTTCATCAATATCTGAAGGAACTACTTGAAGGTCGATCCCTGCCTGTTCGAGGAGTTCTTTTCTCCGGGGAGAATGCGATGCCAATAATAATTTTTCCAGGTTAATCGGTTTCATGTGTTTTTATTACCAGAAATCCTTTAAGGAAACAATCATATGATTTTAAGTCGATGGTTTTAAGCTTGCATATTTTAAGAAAATATTATAGAAAATCATGGATTATGCCTGGGTGGCGGAACTGGTAGACGCAAGGGACTTAAAATCCCTCGGTGATTATCACTGTACGAGTTCAATTCTCGTCCCAGGTACCAGTAAAATCAAGGGTTTACCCAATTTGGGTTGAACCCTTTTTTGTTGAAATTTTGACGACTGTGCCCGAAACTGTGCCCATTTGAGATTTTAGGTATTCCTCCTGCTTTATAGCCGCTGCCATCAAATCACCCTCACTGACAATGTTG
>JAIFMF010000181.1 GCA_020048635.1 Desulfobacula sp.
AAAGTATTTAATTTCGAATCCATTATCAGCAGCAAGGTAGAAAAAGCTTCAAGAGACTATTTCAATAAAAACTTGAAGCGGGCATTTGTAAACGCTCTCTTAAAACCCATGCTCATCCTGTTTTTTAATCTGTCCTCCCTTATCATTCTTTTTTATGGAGGTTTTCTTGTAATGAAAGACGCCATCACACCAGGGGAATTGGTCGCCTTTCTTCAATATCTTGGAATTCTTGCATGGCCTGTTATTGCCATCGGGTGGATGACCAATCTGTTTCAAAGAGGAATGGCTTCCCTAAAAAGAATCAATACACTAATAGACTCAGCACCCGATGTAACTTCTCCCGACCATCCGGTCATTTTAACCTCCCTATCCGGGCATATCACTTTCAAGAGTGTCGGCTTTGCCTATGGAAAGGGCAGCCCTGTTCTATCAGATATCTCCATAGCGCTTGAACCGGGAATGACCATTGGTATTACCGGCCCACCCGGCTCAGGTAAAACCAGCCTCGTTCAGCTAATTCCAAGACTTTACAATACAATATCAGGCAAAATCTTCATGGATGGTCATGACATTAACACCCTGGATCTGAATTTTCTAAGAAACCATATTGCTTTTATGCCTCAGGAGTCATTTCTTTTTTCAAGTACAATCCGAGAAAATATTCTTATGGGCCGGTCTGTTGAAGATGAAAAGCTGGATCGGATTATCGAGGCTTGCTGCCTGAAAGAAACCCTTGAAAAAATGCCGGATGGGCTTGAAACCCTCGTCGGTGAAAGAGGAGTAACCCTTTCCGGTGGCCAGAAGCAAAGGATTACGCTTGCACGGACACTAATCAATGAAAAACCGATTGTCATCCTGGATGATCCTGTGAGCCAAGTGGACACCCATACTGCTTCCAAATTAATTGCCGCAATTAATTACATGAACTCTGGGTCCGCTTTTATCATCATTTCCCACAGAATTTCCGCTCTGGCATCCTGCGACAGGATTTATATCTTAAAAAAAGGCCGGATCGACCATTCAGGCAGCCATAATGAGTTGATTGAGACAAACCGATTCTACAGAGAATCTTTCAGGGTTCAGCAGCTTGAAGAGGAGAAGAATGTCTGATATATCAATTTCCCTGGAAGAAAAAGAGATTAAACTTGCTGATCTTTATCTTGCTAAAACTCTGTGGCCGTTTATCCGGCCCTACTCTTTCCAACTTTGCCTTACAACACTGCTGGTTTTTATCGTCACATTCTTTGAGTTGATCATGCCGATTCTAATCCAGAGAGCCTTTGATGGCTTTATACTCCCTGTGGGACCTGAGAAAGGCGTTCATATTTTCGGACTTGAAATCAATTCATTCTCAACATTTTGCATCCTTTTTTCAGGTGTTATTCTTGTGTCATTTGTCATTGATTTTTTCCAGAGTCTTTTCATGGAATATACAGGACAGACCATTGTCTTAAACCTGAGATGCAGACTTTTTTCACATATGGCCTTTCTCCCGGTGACTTTTTATGACAAAAACTCCAGCGGCCGGCTGGTCTCCCGGGTGGCAGGCGATATCGAAAACATGAATGAAATGTTTACAAGCGTCCTTATTTTTATCTTCAGGGATCTTTTTCTCATGATCGGGATACTTGTCATTCTATTCAGTATCGACATAAAACTTGCCTTGTACCTGACTGCCATGGTGCCGGTCATTGTGGTCAGCATCGCTCTGTTTTCAAAAATCCTGAGAAAAGCGTTCCGGACCATCCGGCAGAAAATTGCTGAAATCAATCACAATTTTTCCGAGGCCATCACCGGCATCAAAATCATCCAGACGACTTCAAGCCGGAACAGGTTTATGGAAAAATTTAAACTTCTAAATTTTGAATATTTTTCAGCATCCTTGTTTCAGATCAGAATTTTTTCCATTTTTATGCCTTTTATTGGGTTTATGGGAGTGCTGAGTGTGGCCATTATTCTCTGGACCGGCAGCTTTAATGTTATTGACAAAACTCTAACCCTCGGAGAACTTATAGCCTTTTTGTCCTATATGAAATTATTTTTCAGACCTTTGAGAGATCTGTCTGAAACCTTTAACCTGCTTCAGAATGCACTGGCTTCTGCAGAACGAATCATCAACATCCTGAAAAACGAAAAAGCCAAACAGAGAACCAGCCTTAATCGGATGCGGATTGAGAAGATTTCACATATTTCATTTGATAAAGTGAATTTTTCATATACAAGAGATAAAGCTGTATTAAAAAATATTACTTTCGATCTCCCCCAAAACCGTTCCATCGGTATCGTTGGCCGCACCGGTTCCGGTAAAAGCTCCATTATCAACCTGATCACAGGTTTTTATCAGCCTGAAAACGGAATAATTTTTTTTAACGACATCGATCAGCAATCCATCAATATTGAAGACATCAGGAAACGAACAGCGCTTGTAATGCAGGACCCTGTTCTTTTTTCAGGAAGTATCAGAGAAAATATTAAACCTTCAGAGATGGATATGGATCCCGCAAGGCTTGAAAAAGCATTACATGACGCCAACTGTGATTTCCTGTTTGAAAAATTTTCAGGACTTGATACTGAAATCGAAGAAGAAGGCCGGCCATTATCCAGTGGAGAAAAGCAGCTCGTCTGCATTGCCCGTGCCTTTGCCTTTGACCCGGATCTGATTATTTTTGACGAAGCCACATCTTATATGGATTCCAATTCAGAGCAAAAGGTTCATGATGCCATGAAAAAACTGATGAAAGGACGGCTGTCCATTATTATCGCCCATAGATTGTCCACTGTCCGGGAGTGTGACAGCATCCTTCTATTAAGAGATGGAACCATCCTGGAGCAAGGCTCCCACCATGAACTTATTGGTCTCAAAGGAGAATATTATCATCTTCTGGAAAAAGAAAAAATCTGATCCTTATCGGTACTCAATTATCTGCTCCATAGGATGACGTCTTCTTAGTGGCTGTTCTTTCATTCGATACCCTAAAGCAACAATCACTGCCACTTCACACTCTTACGTATCAACATTAAGGGCTTTCTCAACCTATTTTTTTTCAAATCCCTCAATGGGGCAGGAATCGATTTCTTCAGATAAGGAGGTGGGCGAAAGATGAGCTGCCGTGAGGATCATTTCCAGATGCTCTTCTGATATTTTCTTTTTAGAGTCAAAGAGTTTGCAGGCATGCCTGAAATTCAATGCTTTAATCACCGGGTTCATTTTCATTTCCTTTTTTCTTTTATTACAGCCTTATCACCTTGCCGGGTTCATGAGGCTTTGCTACATGAAGAATAGTATTTGAAGAATTAAGGCCTTCTGAAACCTCCCGAGCCGCTTTTTGAGGGCAATTGTTCTCTTCACTCAGATGTGCCAGAATAACATGTTTGAGCCGATCATTCCTAAGTTCGGATATCAGGATCTTCGCATCTGTGTTGGATAGATGTCCCATTCTGCCTTTGATCCGCTGTTTCAGATGCCAGGGGTAGGGACCATTGATCAGCATTTCAGGATCATGATTGGATTCAAGATATAAAAGGTTGCTGTCTTTCAGATGTTCTTTTACTAGATTTGTAACGATCCCCAGATCCGTGGCTATTCCTATTTTCTGGGTTTTGTATTCCAGGGTCAGTCCGGCCGGATCTTCGGAATCGTGGGAAATTGAAAACGGGTTGACCTGAATCTGATCAATGTTAAAAGCTGTACCACATTCAAAAAAACGAAGGTCATCTATTTTTCCTATGCTCTGACAGGCCCCGTAGGTCTTTGGGGTAATGTATAAAGGCAGCTTATACCGGCGGCTTAATATACCGGCACCCTTTATATGATCGGAATGTTCATGAGTGATGATGATAGCGGTCAGGCTTTCTGGATCAATATTTAAAATGCCCAGCCGCCGTTCGATTTCAACACCGGAAAGCCCGGCGTCAATGAGAATGGAACTGTTGCTGCACGACACAAAGAGGCTGTTCCCCTTGCTGCCGCTGGCAAGGGGACAAACACAGAATGAATTATTTTTCATCTTCCTTTGCTGCTTTTAAACTCAGCTTTATCTTTCCATCCTTTGTGATATCCAGTACCTTTACAGATATGATGTCACCTTCCTTGACCACATCTGTTACTTTTTTTACCCTGTGGTCTGCCAATTCGGAAATGTGCACCAATCCGTCCGTACCCTGTTTGATGTTTACAAAGGCACCAAAGTCTGTTATTTTTACAACTGTGCCCTGATAGATCGTCCCAATTTCAGGATCAAGGGCAATATCAGACACTCTTTTTAAAGCCGCGGCAGCGTCCTGTTCATTTGCTGCTGCAATCTTTACAAGGCCTGAATCATTCACCTCAATCACCGTATTGGTTTCAGCCTGAAGCGCCCGGATCACTTTACCGCCCGGGCCGATGATCTCCCTTATCTTATCAGCATTGATCTGGATGCTGACAATTTTAGGAGCATGGGGAGAAACCTCCTCGCGTGAGGTCTTAAGCGTTTCCAGCATTTTATTCAGAATATGAATCCGACCAGCTCTCGCTTGATTCAGGGCTGTTTCCATGATTTCACGGGAAAGCTCTTTAATCTTGATATCCATCTGAAGAGCTGTTACGCCTTCTGCAGTCCCAGCTACTTTGAAATCCATGTCCCCAAAATGATCCTCATCTCCAAGGATATCCGATAGCACAGCTATTTTATCACCCTCTTTTACAAGTCCCATGGCAATCCCTGAAACCGGCGCTTTAATAGGCACGCCGCCATCCATTAAGGCCAGGGTTCCTGAACAAATCGTTCCCATGGATGAACTGCCGTTGGACTCCATGACCTCAGCCACCAGGCGGATGGTATATTCAAAATCCTCTTGGTTTGGAAGGACTCTTTCTATTGCCCTGGTTGCAAGGTTTCCGTGACCGACGTCTCTTCGGCTGGGGCCACCGAGACGTTTGGTTTCTCCAACGGAAAAGGGGGGGAAATTATAATGCAGCATAAAGGATCTTGTTTCATTCCCGGAGAGGGTTTCAACCCGTTGTTCATCCATTCCGGACCCAAGGGTCAAAACACCCAAGACCTGGGTTTCCCCCCTTGTAAACAGGGCAGAACCATGGGGCATCGGAAGACTTCCCACTTCGCAGGTGATCTGCCGGATTTCATCAAAGGCCCGGCCATCTATTCGTCTATCCTCTTTCAGGACAATATCACGACTGACTTTTTTTAGGCATTTGCCAAAAGCCTCTTTAATGTCTTTTTTCTTTTCAGGAAAGATTGCGACAAAATGATCAACAACCTCATCTTTCAGGTCACCAAGGGCTTTCTGTCGCTCGATTTTGGTCTTGATCTGAACTTCTTTATAGATTTTATCCTTTGCATATTCTGTCACCTGGGCAGCCAGTTCCTCATCCCTTACCGGCGGAGAAAACAATCGTTTTGCCTTTCCAAGAGATTGTTTCAACTGCACTTGCAGATCAATGATGGGCTGCATGGCTTCATGCCCAAAAAAAATAGCATCCAGCAGGTCTTTTTCGGAAACAATATTGGCACCGCCTTCAACCATGACCACACCGGTTTTTGAGCCTGCAACAACCAGTTCAATATCACTTTCTTTCATTTGTTCCATGGTGGGATTGGCAATAAACTGGCCATTTATCCTGCCAACTTTTATACCGGCAATGGGACCATCGAAAGGGATATCTGAAATTTCAAGGGCAGCGGAGGCACCGATCATGGCAAGCGTATCCGGTTCATTGATCTTGTCCATGGACAGAACCGTGGCAATGACCTGGGTCTCAAAATTATAATCCTTTTCAAAGAGAGGGCGGATGGGCCTGTCTATCAGTCTTGCGGTCAGGGTTTCCTTTTCAGAGGGTCTGCCGATTTCACGCCGGAAATAATTACCCGGAATTCTGCCGGCAGCATAAATTTTTTCTTGATATTCAACTGTCAACGGCAAAAAATCAATCTCCGCTTTGGGCTCTTTTGCAGCGACTGCCGTAACCAGCACAATAGATTCGCCATAGGTTACAACAACAGACCCTGAAGCCTGTTTGGCAATTTTCCCACTGCTGATTGACAATTCTCTGCCATTAATGGTGGTTGAAAACACTTTCTCTTCCATAATTTCTCCTTTAATAAGAAAGGCGGAAAATGCAAGGAAATTTCAAAAACGAATAAACCCGCACATTTGCCATTAAACGTGTACTTAATGGCAAATGTGCGAACTTATTTAAAAAATTCCCTGTAAATTTCCGCCCGGTTAAAAATAGCAAGCCGGTTTTTGACCCAAATATTGGCAAAAACCGGCTTGCTGACATTCTATCTTCTAAGTCCGAGTCTTTCGATTAATGAACGGTATCTGTTCACATCTTTTTTCTTAACATAATCCAGAAGGCTTCGACGCCTTCCAACAAGAATCAACAGACCCCGTCTTGAATGATGGTCTTTCTTGTGTACCTTAAGATGCTCTGTAAGATAGTTGATGCGGTGGGTCAGAATAGCGACCTGCACCTCCGGCGAGCCTGTGTCGGACTCGTGAAGTTTGAACTGCTGGATCATTTCTTCTTTTTCTTGCACTAACATAACCACTATAAACTCCTTTATCTGGAATAAATAAAACATGACATGCTTCAATAATCTGAATTTTCATGCTCTCCCATCCGATATTCCATTCAGAAAAAGGAAATTCAAAACAGATCGTCATGCCATTACAAATGAACACCTGCCATTGATATCAGCTAACTTGTAAAAACGCAAGAATATTTATATTCCTGACCGCTTTCACCCGGTTGAACTATGGCCAGCAGATTATTTTCAGTATCTGTTAACCTGATAAACGACTCATGATCTCCTTGAGTAAATTCAAAATCGATTTTCAAAAGCTTCTGCCCGTACTTAATTTTTTCGATTATTTTTTGACCAACCGATACCCTTGGCAAAGATTCAAGACATTCCGACAGGGGTACAATCCATTTTTCTGCTTCCATTTTTTCAAAGTTTTGAAGGGACTCAAGCAAGATGGCATTTTTCAGAAGGAATTGGCCGGACTCTGTCCTGCAAAGCTTTGACAGATGTGCACCGCACCCGAGCTTTCTTCCCATATCAAAACCTATGCTCCGGATATAGGTTCCTGACGAACAAAAAACATCAATATCAATATAAGGCAGGTCTATCTGTTTTATGCTGATATCAAATATTTCAATCCGACGAGGTGGTTTTTGAATCATTTTTCCCTGACGGGCCAGTTCATAAAGGGGACGGCCCTCATGTTTCAAAGCAGAATAGGCCGGTGCTATCTGCTCCTGGATGCCCGAAAACGAGTTTACCACAGCCTCGATTTCTTGTTTCTGTATGGTTTCCATAATTTCTTTTGGTGCAACCGAAACGATTCTGCCGGTGAGATCATAGGTATCTGTTTCAATACCCAGACAGATCCTGGCCAGATATCGTTTATGGCCATCCAGAAAAAATCTTGATATCCGGGTACCCTTATCGATTCCGCACAAAAGAAGTCCTGTGGCAAAAGGATCAAGTGTGCCGGTATGACCCACCTTTTTTGCACCCAGTATCCTTTTTACACGAGCCACCACTTGAGCCGAACTCATGCCTTCAGGCTTATGAATCGGGAGAATACCGCTTTTCATCTGGTGTGTTATGATAATTATTCTTCAGAGATCCCGCTTGTAGCGGATTTGATGAGTTCGTCCATTTTTGCGGCTTTATCAAAAGAATCATCATGGAAAAATTTTAGTTCCGGCATGTATTTGAGTCCCAATTTCGGTGCAATGCTTTTCCTGATAAACCCCTTGGACTGCTGAAACCCTTTCAGCGCTTCCTTAATCCGTTTCTTATCACCAAATACAGCAATATAAACATGAGCGATCCGAAGATCTGGTGAGAGCTTTACACCACTAATGGTAGCCATCTCAATCCTCGGATCCTGCATTTTTTTACTTAGAAGCTCTGTAATGACGGATTGAATCATGACGCTGATTCTTTCCGATCTTGAATAGGGTCTCATGTATTAATTAATCAGCCTTATATTTTCTTTCTTCAACTTCGTAGCACTCAATGGTATCACCGATTTTTAAG
>JAIFMF010000040.1 GCA_020048635.1 Desulfobacula sp.
TGTCTGAAAATCCCCTTTTGATTCAAAGGTCTCATCAAAGAGGGTTTTAAAACTCAACTGGAATTCACCGGATACTGACTCCCCTGTCTTTAAGCGGGTCATCGTGAGGTTCAGCGGTGAAATGGTGGTTTCAAAGGGAGTCTTGTTGGTCAAGTCTTTAAAGGCAATCTCTGCATCTTTAATCTCAAGATCTTCCAGGGAAATGACAAAAGGGTCTGCTTTCTTATCTGCTTCCTCAGATTTACTCTCTTCTTCAGGAGAAGGACTTTTTGGGGGGGGTATATAGGCCAAAAGGTTCAGATCCCCGTTATTATTCCTTTCAATGTTCAATTGTGGAGACGAGAGCAGGGCTTTTGAAATATTCAACTGACCGGAAAGGATATCCGAGGGTGAAATCTCGATAGAAAGAGCTGGAAAGTTTAGTATTTTTTCATCTGCATTCCCAGTAACAGCGGCATTGGCTGCATTCACCTTACCGGCAATCATAAGGGAAGTCTTTGAATTTTTTCTGGTCATCGCCGCATGGAGATCAAGCCCCAGATCAAGACTTGTCAATTTGAGGTTTTCAGGTAACGGCAGATAGGCAATATAATGAAGCACATTCACATCTGAAATTTTAAGAACCGCATTTGTTGTGAGATCCTCGGTAAAAGGCGTGGTTTCAAAATGGATGCTGCAGTTTGCCCCATTAAAAACAAATTGAATATCACTATTTGCCGGCTGAGTGATATCTTTTTCCCTGCTGCTTAATAGCGGCAGCAGGAAAGAAAAATCCTTTACCTGATGGATCACTCCTGCTTTTTTGTCTTCAAAATCAACATCACCGCCGATGATTTGAACATTTTTCAATATAAAGCCGAATATTTCTTTTTTGGCTTCCTCCTTAGCTGGGTCTTCTGGTTTATCCTTTTTTATCAGGTCTGAAAAATTTAAGGAACCATCCGTGTTGTGGACGATCTTTATATACGGTTTTTCGAGAAACGCTTCAGATACCGTCGGTGTCAGTATAAATAAGGAGGAAGCGCTCAGATTAATGGAAATTTTATTGGCAGATACAAAAACATCCTTGTTTTTCTCTGTAATTTTGAGGCCTTCAATTCCTGCCGTCAGAGAGAAAGGATTAAACGCCATCTTTTCAATGGAGACGTCCCGGTCCAGCGCCGTTGCCAATTTTTCCCGAATGATATTCTTTCCAATAACAGGGATAAGGAAAAAACCGATGAGAGCGTATAAAAGGATAATGATCCCTGAAATCGTGAGTATTTTTTTTGAAAGAATTTGTCTGATAGTCATTTTCCCTCCGTTTAGATAATTCCAAAAAGCGGACCGCCCTGTTTTCCCATTTCCCTGACCCTTGCTTCAACCGTTGGATCACGTTCAAGAATTTTTGCATGGAAAGGTTTAATTCGTGCATCGATAATAAGAGGCTCCCTGCATCCCCAGTGCTTAAATCTGATTTTTTCATCCACACCATAAATGTCATGGGATGGATTTGATCTTAAAAATGTCACCCACAAAAAATTTGAAAACGAAGCACCGGCAAAGTCTATATCGTCCACTACCACAAACAAGGGAATGGATGAAAGCCCACCTTGTTCCTGCAAATAATTTTTCAACCGGTTGATTTCAATTTTTCCTTTGGCATATGTTTTAAACACAGGGCCTTTGACAACGGCCATACCAGGTGCAACAAGCTTTGGCCCTGAAAATTCATCAGGCAGAAAAACGTCCGGTGGAAATGATAAACTTAAGCTTCGTCTTTTTTCTCCCGCAACCGCCATAATGAGCTTAGAGCCCTGATTGATGTTCTGCGTCGAATAATCAAGAGTATCCATGGTGGTCTCAGTGAAAAAATGAAGGTCGGATAAAAAATCAATTCTCTCCAGCATATGGGTGAAAAAGGCTTTTGTATCCTTCACATCAAGAGACGGATGGTCTTCATGGGCGCAGATCAAAAGATATTTTGCAAGAGAAAGCTGGCCCGTCCCGAGTACCCGGCAAGCATGGGTTAAGAGTTCCCGTGGACGTCTTTTTTCATAAGGCAGATAGCGTTCATGGGCCTTAACCAGCAAAAGCGGATGAACACCGGCATCATCCACGGCATTGACTGCTGTCACGCCTGGAATGTCCGCCTTAATGGCGGACCCCGCAATTTCATGAATCAGCTTTCCGAAATTAGAGTCTTCCTGGGGCGGCCGCCCCACAACCGTAAACGGGAAGATGGCATCTTTTTTGTGATAAACAGCGGTAACCTTAATATATGGATAGTCATGCTCAAGGGAATAATAGCCCAGATGATCCCCAAAAGGGCCTTCTTTTTTTGTCCTGCCCGGAATAATAATCCCTGTGATGCAGAAATCAGCATCTGCTGAAAGGATATGCCTATTTTGAACCGCATACCTGAAATTTCTTCCGGCGAGGGCTCCGGCAAAAGCGATCTCAGGGACTCCTTCAGGAAGTGGCATCACAGCTGCAAGCGTATGGGCCGGCGGGCCGCCCACAAAGATGCTCACCCTTAATGCCTGCCGGCTTTCCAGGGCTTTTTTATGATGCTCGCCAATTCCGCGGTGCAATTGATAATGAAGGCCGATTTCGCTACCCGGCAGATAATCATTTCCTGAAATCTGGATCCGGTACATGCCAAGATTGGAGCGTAAGATTGACTCATCCTCCGGGTCCATGGAAAATACCTGGGGAAGAAGAATAAAAGCGCCGCCATCTCCTGGCCTGCATTGGATCATGGGAAGATCAGTGATATTGCATTGATTTTCAATAACTTTGGGGTTAAGGCGTTTCAAAGGAATGGAATGCAGCAATGAAGAAAGACCGGGCAGGATTTTTTTCGGCGCTTTAAAAAAAAGCCCCGGATCTGATCTTAAATCCACCAGGGCTTTTACCGATTGAAGTTCGGGTTCGAATACCTTGAGCATCCGTTCATAAGTGCCAAAGAGATTTGATACTGCCGGGAAGCTACAGTTCCGGACATTGGAAAATAATATGGCAGGCCCTTTTGCCTCAAACACCTGACGGGTGATTTCAGCCATTTCAAGATAAGGGTCTACAGGGTCTGTGATCCTTATGAGGTCTTTTTCCTTCTCAAGAAAGGAAAGGCAGTGTCCAAGGCTTTGAAATTTCATCTTTTATTCGGCATAACCCCATTGTTTGAGTCTGGCATAAGCATGTTGAGAATATTTATTTTGCTGATAATTGATCATTTTCAGATATTTCATATATTGATTTGCCGCAGGGTCTTTATCTCCATTATTATCAAGACAATAACCCCGAAAAAATGCCATCTGGGGATTGCCCGGCAATATTTCTTCACACCGGGTAAAATCCTTATAGGCTTCTGAAAATCTTTTTTGCTCGGTATTGGCAATTCCTGCCACATAATACCCCTGGGCTTCGGAAGGATATATTTTTTTTGCCGTGTCGGCATAGGACAGGGCCTCGGAGGGTTGCTTTTTGATGAGAAGGCATTTGGCCATGACCACATGAGCGGCATAATCCTCCTTCGACTTCTGGATGGATTTTTTTATAGAATTTTCAGCCTTGTCATAGTCTTTTGAAGAAAGAAATTTTTCCCCTTCCTGCAAAAGTTCGATCGCCTCTTTTTTTTGTCTTAAGAAAGCGGTATTGTCCATATACCGGTCACGGTTCAATGAATATTCCTTTGAATACGGGTATTGTCCTTTTTCCCGTCGAATGGCTGCATCCAGCCGTTCCGAACTCATGGGGTGGGTTGAAAACATCATTGAAGCAGAATTTGGTTTTTCCTTGTGAAGAGAGTCCAGCATTTCCATGAGCCCGACAAATCCTTTTGAAGGATATCCGGCTTTAACCATATATTCATTGCCAAGAGAATCTGCCTCTCTTTCATTGTCCCGGCTGTATTTTGAAAGAAAAAGCCCCTGGCTGAGAGCGCCCAGTTGCTGGGTCAGCTCGCCAACAGCAGATCCCTGGGTGCCTGCTGCAATGGACAACCCGCCGATGAGAAGTGAGGAAAGCTGCCCCTTGGAAACCTGTTCTGCCGTATGCCTCGCATTGACATGGCCCAGCTCATGACCCAGAAGAGAAGCCAGCTCTGCCTCATTATCGAGTTTAAGAAGAATCCCGCGCGTTACCGCAATGGACCCCCCGGGAAAGGCATAGGCATTGATATAGCTGGCATTTACACATTTGAAGGAATAGGGCATGCCGGGGCGGTGGACATTGGCCAGCAATCCTTTGCCTACAGTGGAAACATACTGGTTGAGCCTGTCATCCTGGCTGATGCCGTAGTCTGAAGAAATCTGAAAAGGAGACTGCTGTTTATCGATGGCGATTTCCTCCTGCTCGGAAACCATCATGAGCTGATTCTTCCCTGTGACCGGATCAATGGCACAGCCAGAAAAAAAGGTTGAAACGGCAAGGCTTGCAGACACGGTTGCCGAGTATGCTAAAAATTGCCTTTTTGATAAAAAATTGTACACAGTTGACGCCTTTATTTTAATAATTTTTGAAGAACAAGGATAAAACCAGAAGAACAACCCCAAGCCCGATTAAAAATGCGGAAAATGGAAGTTCGACCATAAGGAAATAAAGGGAATCCTGTATGACCGCAACATCCGTAAAATTAATAAGAAACTCTGAGGCCTTGTCTCCCAGAAGTTTTGAAATCGTTAAATCCACCCAGAAATTCTGGCTTTCCATAAATTTTGAAATGCCGGTGAAAACAGCCACAACTAAACCTGCAAATAAAGAGATTATACCCGTTTTGGTGAACATCTTCCGATTACCCCTTTTTCTTGTTTGGACTTTTTTTTCTGGCATACTATATTCCGGCAAGAATCTTGAAGTCAAATAATTTTCCCTGAGAAGCCTTTTATTTGCCTGTCTGCTGTGGTAAATCCTATCCATACATAATGATCACACATGAACACATACTGAAAAAAGTCGGTTTTGCATCCTTTATCATGATGGCATCCGTATTTGCCAGCCGCATCATTGGTCTTTTCCGGGAAATGGCCATTGCCGGTGCAGGAGGGATCAAGGCAGGAGTCGATGCCTATCAGGTTGCCTTTATCATTCCTGAAATTCTGAACCATATCGTGGCCAGCGGCTTTCTTTCCATTACCTTTATCCCCATTTTTGCCCATTACCTGTCCTGTGGTAAAAAAGAAGAGGGCTATCGGGTTTTCTCCATCATCATGAACAGTTTCGGGTTTCTTCTCCTGTGTTTTATCCTGATTGCGATGGTATGGGCAGACTCCCTGGTTCATACCTTTGCGCCTGGCATAAAAGAACCCGTGACCTTTGCCCTGGCCGTAAAGATGACAAGGATCATTATTCCTGCCCAGTTTTTCTTTTTCTGCGGCGGCCTTCTCATGGCGGTTCAATTTGCCAATGAAAAATTCTTCATTCCAGCCCTTGCCCCTCTGATCTACAATTTAACCATCATTCTTGGCGGCCTTTTTCTTGCCCCGACCATTGGTATGGAAGGTTTTGCCTGGGGGGTCCTTGGAGGTGCTTTCCTGGGGAATTTTGCAGTTCAGCTCATCGGAAGCCTAAGGATAGGGGTTCAATATTTTTTGAC
This sequence comes from Desulfobacula sp., assembly GCA_020048635.1. Taxonomy (GTDB): domain Bacteria; phylum Desulfobacterota; class Desulfobacteria; order Desulfobacterales; family Desulfobacteraceae; genus Desulfobacula. The sequence continues at coordinate 5,576 of JAIFMF010000040.1, forward strand.
CTTCAATTTTACGCATCCAGACCTGAAAAGATATATTCTTCTGACCCTGCCGTTGATGCTGGGACTGACCATGACCTTTTCCACGGAAATTCTTTTGAAATTTTTCGGGTCTTATTTAACTGAGGGCAGTATCGCTGCCATGAACTATGCCCTCAGAATCATGTTTATCCTTGTGGGTCTTTTTGGTCAGGCCGTCGGGGTGGCCTCCTATCCCTTCATGGCAAAACTCGCAGGACAAGGCAATTTTTCCGAACTGAACCGTCTGTTGAATTCAACATTGAAATATATTTTTCTGGTAATTCCTTTTTCTGTCCTCTTTATTGTCATCAGCCGGGAAATTGTTGTGCTTCTTTTCCAAAGAGGGCGGTTTGATACTGAGGCCACACTGGTTACCGCCGCCATCCTTCCTTTTTTTTTGATCGGAACCTTTGGTTTTTCAGCTCAGACCATAGTGTCAAGAGGTTATTATGCCGTTCAGAACACCCTTTTCCCTGCTCTCTTTTCTTCTCTATGCGTTATCATCAGTTTTCCCCTGATCTTTTTTCTGATGAAGTTCATGGGTCCACGGGGCATTGCCCTTGGCCTTTCTCTGTCGGTTGTCGTTCAGGCCTTAGTTCTGTATGAATGCTGGAATAAAAAAAGCCGGAACACTGAAAAAAAAGAGGTTTATCGGTTCTTCCTTAAGATCATCCCTGTCAGTCTTGTGATGGGAATCCTGCTTTTTTTAAGCGTTTTTATCCTGCGCAATATCTTTCATTCCATGACATTTAAAGGGGCTTTTATCATCACAAGTCTCTCCGGAATTGAATTTATTATCCTGTTTTTTCTTGCCGGAAAAATTTTCAAAATAAATGAAATTCTTGTTCTGTATGAAAAGATCTTCAAAAGAGTTTTTCCATGGATGAAAAAATTGCATTGATCACTGAAAAAATCAAAGCACCAAAAAAACCAAATCAAACTTTGAATTTCTTGATAAGCTCCATGAAATTCTCAGCCATGGATGAAAGGCTGATCGCATTATCATTGAGTTTGCCACTGCTGGCCTGGACTTTTCTTACCCCTTCTTCGACCATGGTGATATCTTTTGCGATTTCGGCAGCAACCCCGGCTCCCTGACTCACATTGGTGTTCACTTCAGATATTTCAGCAGAAACATCATTAATATTCTTGGCAATTTCACGGGTGGTGACATTCTGCTTTTCCACAGCCGCAGAAATACTGGAGATCGCCTGATCAGACTCTTTTACAATGGTGGTAAGCCCCGCTACCTTTTCGACAACTTCCTTTGCTTTTTCTTTGATCCACTTTAATTTTTCATCTGCTTTAAGGGTGGATTTATTGGTTTCGCTTGCAAGTTCTGTAATCTCCTGCGCAACCACGGCAAATCCTTTACCTGCATTACCCGCCCTTGCCGCTTCAATCTTGGCATTCAGAGCGAGCATGCCGACTTGTTCTGAAATGGCTCGGATTTCATCCGTGACAAGATCAACATCATTGGCTCTTTTCCCAAGCTCGTTCACAACACTCGTGATCATGTCAAAGCCTTCGGTAACCTGTTCTGTGATTTCTTTGGTGGCGCTCACATTCCTGGCAATTTCGCTCACTGTGGCACTCATTTGTTCAATTGCCAATGAAACGGAATTCATTGAATCCGTTGCCTGTCCCATGGACGTTGCGATGGCCCGGTTATTGATGCTCATTTCTTCTGCTGCCGAAGAAACCGTTGTTGCCTTTTGGGAAGTATCTGTGCTGGCTGAATTCAGATCTCCGGAAATAAGATTTAAATCCGAGGCTGAATGAAATATGGTATCTGAATTGTCTGAAAATTGTTTAAAGGTCTGCCTTAAATCCTGATTTACAAGGTTGATTCGGGAAAGAATGTGATTGATCTCATCTCCTTCCCTGATATCATAGGATTTTGTAAAATCTTTCTTTCGCATGTTGGCAGTGGCATTTAAAACCATTTTGACTTTTTTATTGACAAGGAAATGAAAAAACAACCAGATAAACAGGATAATGATAAGAAGACCGGTAATTCCGATAAAAAGACTGACCTGTCTTGCACGGCTGACGGCTTCATAAACTGCCGATTCAGAGGAAATAACGGATATTCCACCCAAAACCTTTCGCTTATCTCCATGACAGTGAACGCATCGTTTTTCATTTAAGATGGGATTGTTTTTTAGTAAAAAAGGCTTGTCCGCCATGGAAATGTGAAAAGATTTTTCAGAGGCTTTACCGCTTTCCAACATAGCGGTAATATCCTTTGCTGATGCGTCATCAAATACATCCTGAATTTTTTTTCCCACTGTTTGACTATCTGTACTGAAAGATACAAGTCCTTGAAAATCAAAGACAAAGACCTTAAGATCGGTTATCTGTTCCCCCAGGCGTTTGAACTGGGTTCTGACCGTATCATTATCGCCTATGGAAAGGGCGTCAAACATGCCACCTTCCACTGCAAGGGCCAGCATCCGATTCTGAGAATTCAACTGTGCCTCGCCAAATTTCATCTGATATACGATATTATACCCGATATTGGCTGCAACAACGGCCATCACAATGACCGATAAAGGGATAAGAACTCTCAGCCACAGCCGCCGGTTTATTGTTTTAAAGACTGTATCAAACATTTTCTTAAGATCCTCTGGAAGGCTAATGTGCCCCACCAAATAAAAGGGGTTTGAAATCAAAGGCTTCTATCCTGTCTTTACTGTGACAGGTATTACAGCTTTCCAAAGTGACATCTCGAATAATCATTTCCGGATCACCCCCGTCAATATGCAGACTTCCTGGACCATGGCAGACCTCACAGCCTGCATCTTTCAAGTTCGGAGTTTTTTCTTCGGATTCAAACCCGCCCGGCTTCCCATACCCGGTGGTATGGCATTCAAAGCAGGCACGATATTCATCCGGAGTCAGTTTTTTCTCCATTTTTTTAATACTCTCAAAGGATTTTGCTTTTTTGGCAACATTGATATAATTTGAATATTCCTTCTCATGACACGCCTTGCACGCACCTGCACCTACATATTTTTTTTCTCCTGCAAGGCTTTGGCCCATAAAAAAGAAACAACATAAAACAATCACACCCAGCATGAAATAGCGTTTCATTTTACACCTCTTTTCAAATCCATATTTCACATATCAAAAGATTGAATTTCTATGAAAAACACTGTATTCATATATTAAAAAGAATCCATAAAATCAATAGTTTTTAATTTTCACCAGTCCACCGGTACCCTGACCCCATGACCGGCTTTGTTTTTAAATAAAAGAAACCGGTTCTGTTTTCCGAACAGATACAACTCCCTTGTCACCTGAACATCCTGCCGACAATAGGCAACAATCTTGTCTATTTCACCCTGTTTCCACCATTTGAGCGCCATAAGCCCATCTGCACTTTTCCCGCAACCCAGGGTTTCAGAAGCAAGAGCATCAAGAGAAAGCCTGTAGCCAAGTCTTTCATGGACTTTGATCAGGATATCAAGGGTAGGAAGTGAAAAAAAATCAAAATCCGAAAGCCCGGACAATACCTTATAATCAAAACCGATGATATTGAAGCCCACAATGAGGTCAAACAGCTTAAGATCGCTGCAGAGCCGTTCAATATCCTCTTGAAAATATTCCTGATATGAATCCTTTAATGAATCATAGAGGATGGCACAACTGACCCCCATTTTATCGGCCCTGTTCCACCCCCCGACTTCCTCTGCTGATCTTCGGGTTTCAATATCCAGAACTCCATATCGTAAATTCTGTGCAGGATATTGATCGGAATGAGATTCTGAAGTCGGTTCAGTCAAATATTCAATCACTGATTCCCGGACTTCATCCGACCTTCCGGTTTTTTCATCACTCAATAACAGCTCAAGGATTTTCAGGGCTGACCCTTTGTCAATGGGCCTGTTCCCTGAACCGCATTTGGGGGAATGCACACAGGCAGGACAACCGGTTTCACATCTGCAACCGGAAATGGTCTGAAAGGTTTTTTCCAGAAGCGCCCCGCTATCGTTAAACGCCTGTTCCGTCAATCCAAGCCCGCCGGGGACGCCGTCATAAATGAACACGGCTGATTTGCCCACCTGAGAATGAAAAGGGGTGGAGATCCCGCCCAGATCATTTCGGTCCGTCATGACCAGAAGCGGCATAATCCCGATGGCTGCATGCTCAAGGGCATGAATGCCTCCCATGAAATGCAGTCTTTCAGATTCGATCTGATCCCTGACATGATCCGGGATTTCAATCCAGAGCCCCTCGGTTTCAAATTCAAGTTTCGGCAAATCAAGGGGTATGATGCCCATGGATTTCTGATTTGAAACCTGCTTTTTTTCATAGCCGGTCACCTGCTCGGTGATTTTCAGGATGCCGTAACCAACTCTTGTCCCTTTTATAAATAAAGACTTCAACGGCTTGATAATAGTTGTGGATTTGGATGACCTGGCCCTTGTAAAATACTGCACATCCTGCCTCTTGGCCTCAATCACACCGGTTTCATGATCAAAAAAGGTAATGACATAAGATTCCCCCCTGTGAAGATAAACCGCTCCTTCATGGGTTTCAAAATATGATCTGTGCCGGTCGATTTCTCCAAGAATCTGTTTTGTCTTTTCAATAAAAATGGTCAGACTCTTACCTGTCCCCCTCAGGTTCACCTCCCGGTGAGGAGATTTTCGAGCTGCATGCCAGAAATCACCCTCCCGGCTTTTTAAGAGCTTTGCATCCAGTTCAAGCTTGGCCATGGCTTTTTGAACTGTATCATTGCAAAGAAAGGATTCGGTTTTATGAAGACTCAATTCGGCAGCAGCGCATTCAAGATGATGGCCCAGAATGACCTTATTATCCGGATTAATGACAGCCTTTTCCGGCGGCATATTAAAAAAAATATCCGGATGGTTGATAAAATATTGATCCAGGGCATCTTCATGGGCGATGAGGATCAGAGCGGAATCCTGACCATCCCGCCCGACACGACCGGCTCTCTGCCAGGTGGACATGATGGTTCCCGGATACCCGACAAGAATACAGATGTCGAGATTGCCGATATCAATGCCCAGTTCCAAGGCACTGGTGGAAATCACAGCCAGAAGCTCTCCTGTGGAAAGTCTTTCTTCAATAACACGCCGCTCCTCGGGCAAAAATCCAGCTCTGTAGGCGCTGATCCTGTCGGAAAACCTGGGGGCCCGCTGAGAGGCCCAGATGGCGATGAGTTCCGTGATCTTTCGGGACTGAGTATAGCAGATGGTTCTTAAATTCCGGTGAACCGCCGCATGGATCAGAGCGATAGCTGTATTAGCAGCTCCCTCAAGCCCCCGCATCAGGATGACTTCCTTTTTCCCGGCAGGGGCCGAGGATTCATTCACAACACAGATTTCAAGTCCTGTCAGTTTTTCACACAGGCTTGCAGGATTGGCAATGGTAGCAGAACAGAAAATAAAAACAGGAGTTGATCCGTAAAACTGGCATATCCGTTGAAGCCGCCGAAACACCCAGGCCATGTTGGAGCCCATGACGCCGCGGTAGGTATGAACCTCGTCAATCACCACAAATCTTAAATTCCTGAAAAATTTTTCCCACAGGTGATGATGGGCCAGCATTGACAGATGGAGCATTTCAGGGTTGGACAAAAGGATATGGGGCAAAACTTTTCTGATCTTTGTTTTTTGATAGGCGCTGATATCCCCGTCATATACTGCGGCCTTCAGGTCAGGTGCATCAAGGTGAACTGAGCCTGCTGCTTTCAAAAGGTGTTGAACCGTGTTGAGCTGGTCCCTTGCAAGGGCTTTTAAAGGGAATAGATAGAGGGCACAGGATTCCGGATCTCCCATGAGCCTGTCGATAACGGGCAGGTTATAAATAAGGCTTTTTCCGCTGGCCGTAGGTGTGGCGATAACCGTATGAATTCCCTTCTCAATCAGGTCTATGGCGGCTTTTTGATGACTGTATAATTTTTTAATACCAAGGAATTTTAAAAGCGGTGACAGATTATGTTTAAATGCCGGTTCTTTAGAAGCGAACAATGCCTCTTTTGGAGGAATGGTGTTGTGACAGACAATATCTCCTGCAAATCCCTTATATTTTTTAAGGGCCCCGATATATTCGTCAAGACTCACAAAATACTCTTTCCAAGGGCAGACAAGGTCAATTCAACGGCAAGCTCAGCGGTTTTATTGGCAATATCAAGGATGGGGTTGATTTCCACCAGGTCCATGGAGGTGATTTTTCCGGAATCCGCCAGGATTTCCATTAAAAGATGAGCCTCACGATAGGAAATTCCTCCTGGAACCGGGGTCCCGACACCAGGCGCTTCAACCGGATCAAGGGCATCCATGTCCACGGTCAGATGGATTCTCTTTAAATGAACAAATTTCATCAGGGCTTTATTGGCAATGGAATTGATCCCCTGTTCATCAATATCCCGCATGGTAAATACTGTGATGCCGGATTTTTTCAGCCTTTGTTTTTCTTTTACATCCAAATCCCTCTGCCCGATCATGACAATATTTTCAGAAAGAATTTTAGCTCCCGGCCTTCCCACATTGATGAGGGATTCATATCCCTCTCCGATGAGGGCTGCCAGCGGCATCCCATGAATATTTCCACTGGGAGAGGTTTCCGGCGTATTAAAATCCGCATGGGCATCAATCCAGATCAGTCCCATGGGGTCACCATCAGAAACGGCAGCCACGGTTCCAACGGCAATGGAATGATCGCCCCCGATAAACAAAGGGAACCGCCCATTGTCCAACGCTTCTTTTCCTGCCGTGTAAATGGCCTCACAGATCTCGGTAATTTCTTTCAAAAATTTATCCTCAACCTCTTTTCCGGCCTTCTGATGGCTGAGTATCTCATGATCCCTGATGGGAATCTTGACATTCCCTGTATCCAAGACTTCATGCCCAAGCGCCCGGAGCCTTGGAATCAGACCGGTATAACGGACGGCTGCAGGTCCCATATCCACCCCCCGAAGCAATTGCCCGAAATCCATGGGAACCCCGATGATACTGATTTTCTTTTTCACTTAGATGACGCCCTCACAGAAATGTCCAAACTTGACAGGTCATATAGCATAGAGTATGAAATCTATTCAACAAAAAGATAATCCCCTTGAGGGTTTTAAGGAACACTTTTCAAATGTCACGAACGCATACACTTAAATCCGACCAGACTCTGGGTGCCATCAATTCTCTCCTGGATCAGGGAATAAAAAAAATCAGCATGCTGGTCCGTCACTCTGAACGGCTTTTTTCAACCGACGCCCGAATGGAACCCTTTATGGAATTAACCAAGGCCGGAAAAACCTATGCCTACGACTTTGGCCGAGCGCTTCGGCCTGAGCCGGTTCCAATGCTCAGTTCCAGTTTTATGGGCCGGTGCATTGAAACCGCTTACCTTATAGATAAAGGGTTTACACATCAACACAACCAAATTCTCCCCCACAACACAGTGGATAACAGGCTTGCCCCTTTTTATATCAAAGATATTGACAAAGCGGTCGAAAGAATTCTGGTAGAAGGAAATGATGTGTTTATCAGGAACTGGTTTGACGGGAGAATAGATGCCGGCATCATTGAAAACCCAAAGAAAACGGCTGATCTGATATGCGACCTTATGATCGGACAGCTCCGAACTCTACCTGAAAACCAGATGGCCGTCTCCATCACCCATGACTGGAATATCTATCCTGTAAAAGAATTCAAACTCGGCCTCAGACATGAAGAATGCGGGGATGTGGGCTATCTTGAAAGCATCATTTTTTTTGAAAAAAACAACCGTTATTTTGTTACCGGATTTCAGACAGACCCTGTGATTTTATAACCCCATAGAATGGAGAAATGATTTTGGAAAAAACGACCGTCACCATCCTTTGCGAGAACAGATCCCTTGGGAAAAGAGGGATTATCGGTGAACACGGCTTTTCAGCCCTTGTTGAAAAAGACAATGAGCTCATCCTCATGGATACCGGCCAGGGGCTTGGACTAAAACCCAACGCAAAAATTCTGAACATCGATCTTTCAGATATCCGGAAGATTGTCCTCAGCCATGGGCATTATGACCACACCGGCGGCCTTGATGCCTTTGCAGGGCAAAAAGGAATACTTGACATCTATGCCCACCCCGATGTTTTTAAACCCAAATTCAAGGGCAAGGATGAAGGTGAAAAAGAGGAACGGTTTATCGGCTTGAAGCACAGCCCGGCTTCCCTTGAAAAACACCTCAACGCAAAGGTTCATCTATTAAAAGAATTTACAAAAATCTCCAATGGGATTTATTTTTCAGGTGAAATCCCAAGGCTGACGGATTTTGAACAGACCGATAAAAGGCTTTTGGTCAAACAAGGAGATGACTTCATTACCGACCCTTTAACCGATGATGCCGCCCTTTTGATTGAAACCGAGTCAGGCCCTGTGATCCTGACCGGTTGCGCCCATTCCGGCATTGTCAATATCATGCACCATTTTTCAAAAAAAACGGGTCACATGGCCTTTCATGCCGTGATCGGCGGAACCCATCTTGGATTTTTGAATTCAGACGACCAGCTTGAAAAAACCATGGACATCTTTGATCAGTATCGGCTTAAGCTGATAGCCGTCTCCCACTGCACCGGCAATGAAGCAGCCGCCGCCTGTTACAGCCGCTTTAAAGAAAAATTCGCTTTTGCCAATGCCGGTTGGCGGGTTCAGTTTTAATCGAGTATCAGGATTAACCATTTGTCTCTCATTTTGCTCTAATAAAGAGTTTCTCACATATCAGGCGCACTTATTTCGAACAAAATGATGGATTCCCTACCGCCATTTCAAATAAATTTCTGGCTTAAAGCCTTACCATATTGCTGACACGCCTTAAGGCCTTCATTAGTTTCCATCATCGCTTCTGTCAGATTTAATGGTCCAAGATCTATCACATCCATTTTAAAGACGTGCTGCATGGTTTCAAAAATCATGGGAGCAGATTCACCACTATGCGTATGTGATCCAAAAGCACCGCCTATCTTCCCGATTAAATTGGCTTTTTCAGCTAAGAAGAGAAATTGTTTCATACCGCTTGTCATATCTTTATGGTATGTGGGACATCCAAAAAGATATCCATCAAACCCAAATAAATCTTTTTCTGTTTTTATTGATGATATTTTTGTAACTTCAGTTTCATTTCCAGACATCCGAACACCCTCAGCTAAATAGTTAGCCATTTTTTCAGTGGTGCCAGCTCTACTGGTATACGCGATCAAAATTTTTTTCATCTTGTTCTCTCCTGTATAGGTTAAAATTTATCATTGATGAGTCTTGAAACTCATTGAGTACAAATATAGCATTAATTATGCCACACATCTTTTATAAAATTAAGCAATCCAGGGCAACCATTTTTCTGAAATGCTGCTTTTGTTAATAAGCTATATGAGTAAGGGTTTTGGCTCAAAAAAGGTCTATTTTGATTGCATTTTTTTTATAAACTATAAACCAATTGATCAACGTCACTTAAATGAACAAATTAGCACATGTGTGTCACCACATGTATCAACATATGTCTCACTAAAAATTCATCACACTCTTATTACAGAGACTGCAATGTTAACAGCGATGAAATTCCTGGATAGCAGCTTAAAATTTTTATTTTCCTATTGATTTTATCCGGCCTCTTTTTGTTAAGGACTTCTGAAACTTTACTTTTGCTTCCGATAAGGGGAACAAGATTTTTGATAAGCCTGTAGTTTTTGGCATTAAAAAGACTTAGTCTATCATGGATAGGTCTTTTTAATCTTCATCAAAAATGGTATCATGCCCCCTATTCAAAAAACCTCAACTGTAGAATAGGATATTTTTATGGAATACGTTGAAGTAGATGCCCTTGAAAAAATACACAACCGGAACCTGGATATTTCCAGTCATATTGTTGATGATGCGCACATATTAATTACAGGGGAATTAAAAGAAAAAAACCTGATAACGATATATGAAAGATCTGGTGAACGAATAGAACCCAATATTTTCCACCACATGAAAATTCAACTGCTCATCAAAATATCTGAATTAAAAATTGTAGATCTCAATGTAAAAATGCCAGGCACTCCACATGATGATCTCTGTCGGGAAATGAAAAACAGTCTTGAGGGAATAAAGGGCCTTGTCATCGCTCCGGGATTTACATCCAAAATAAAGAAAATTGCCGGCGGTGTTAAAGGATGTGTTCATCTGACAACATTGCTTTTATCTATGGCACCGGCAGCACTCCAGGGATACTGGATATTCGAATCACGTAAAGAACAGAGAAACGGGGAACCCAAATTTGAAATTGAAAAATATCTGATAGATACCTGTTGGGCATGGCGTAAAGATGGACCCTTAGCGGGAACTTTTATCAAACAGAATCATTAAAAGAGAAAAAGATAAAGATGATAAAAAAAAGAACAATTGAAAATTTTAAGGGTTGTCTCATTGGAGGTGGCATTGGTGATGCTTTAGGTGCCCCTATTGAGCTCATGAATATCGACCAGATCAGATCCAATTTCGGGGAAAGAGGTTTGACAGACTATTCAGAAGCTTATGGTCGATTGGGTGCCATAACCGATGATACTCAGATGACCTTATTCACAGCAGAAGGATTAATTTTATCAAAAGTAAGATCAGAATATCAGGGAGATCAAGGCGTCATTTCTGCCGGATATCACGCCCTTTTAAGGTGGCTATATACTCAGGAAATAAAGTATCAGGATAATCTTATTAAGAAGCATGGAGCCTGTTCAATCATTGATGGGGTATTAACCGGGAACAAAGAACTTTTTTCATTAAGAGCGCCGGGGAATAGCTGTTTATCTTCTTTGAGATCCGGCAAGATGGGGACGATGGAAAACCCTGTTAACGACCGTAAGGGCTGCGGTGGAGTCATGCGTATGGCACCGGTAGGACTTGCTTTCGATGATGCTGAAAAAGCATTTCATTTTGGTTGTAAATTAGCAGCAATAACCCATGGACACCCGGCCGGATATTTAGCTGCAGGAACTTTTGCCTCCCTGATTTCTTTGATTATTTCTGGTAGCCCTCTGACTGAAGCCATTGAAAATTCAACCCTGCTTTTAAAAGCGGATAAAAACCATAAAGAGACTCTCAAAGCGATAGGGAATGCACTTGATAGGGTTGGTGCAAAGACCCCTGAACCTGAAGTGATTGAAAAAATTGGCGCTGGTTGGATAGCTGAAGAAGCTTTAGCGATAAGTCTTTATTGTAGTTTGGTGGCCGGAGATGATTTCAAAAAAGGAGTGTTGTTATCGGTCAATCATTCCGGAGACAGCGATTCAACAGGATCTATAACAGGAAATATTTTGGGTGCCTTGTTTGGAATTGATATTATACCTGAAAAATGGTTGGCTGGACTTGAGTTGAAGGAGGTAATCGAGGAAATTGCTGTTGATCTATTCGATCAATTTGGTCATCAATAATAAATGAGCATGTTAACTTACCAGGTGAATAATGGGAATTGATAATGGGACCAATAACAGGCCATAGCAATTCTTTTCTTCATTTTTAGTTTTTAAGACATTGCCGGCACTGACTGTTCCATCACCATTATCCCTGAAAAAAATCAGGCTGAATTTAAACTTGAGTTTATCCGTTCAAATCATGTAATCCTTTTTTTGGTTTATGGTATCATCGACTATTAGATGCTTTCCGGAATTTGAGATTGGATAATTATCCTTGAGCGGGGCTTTTGGCTTCATCCAGAACCCCCCGTAGCTTTTCAGCCAGATCCGCCATTGAAAAAGGTTTCTGGAGGAAGGCCACCCCTTTGTCCAGGACGCCCTGGTGGGCAATGACATTAGCAGTATAACCGGACATGAACAAGAGTTTGAGATCGGGATATAGGGCCGTGAATCGTCCGGCCAGGTCCCGGCCGTTCATTTCCGGCATGACCACGTCGGTCATGAGCAGGTGGATTTGGCCGGGATGCTCTTTGGCCAGGCGGATGCTTTTACCCGGGCTGGGGGCTGGAATAACTCTGTATCCCAGTTCTTCCAGCATCGTTGTGGTCATTTCAAGAATCATGGGCTCATCTTCGACCAGCAGGATGGTTTCATAACCTCGGACCATAGTCTTCGGTCCGGTTATCTGCGGCTCCTGGTCTGTCTGGGCAGCATGGCATGGCAGGTAGATTTTGACCGTGGTTCCCTGACCTGGTTCGCTGTAAACATTGATAAATCCATTGTTCTGTTTGACGATGCCATAGACCGTGGCAAGGCCCAGACCGGTGCCTTTACCCACTTCCTTTGTGGTGAAGAAAGGCTCGAAAAGGTGTGAGCGGGTTTCACTGTCCATACCGCAACCGTTGTCACTCACGGCCAGCATCACATACTCACCAGGCAAAAACCCGACATGCCGGGCGCAATAATCCTCATCGAAGACCGTATTATCCGTTTCAATAGTGATCTTGCCCGTTCCTGATATTGCGTCCCTGGCGTTGACGCAGAGATTGGCCAGGATCTGGTCGACCTGGGTGGGGTCCATCCTCACCGGGCAGAGGGTTCTGCAGGGTTCCCATGCCTGGTCGATATCCTCGCCGATGAGCCGCCGGAGAAGATTGAGCATACCCTGCACGGTGTGGTTGAGATCGAGTACCCTGGGTTCGATGGTCTGCCTGCGGGCAAAAGCCAGAAGCTGCCGGGTGATATCTGCTGAACGCCGGGCAGCCTGCTGGATTAACGACAGACGGGAGTGGAGGGGATCGTCCGGTGCGATTTGAATCAGAGCCATTTCCGTATGGCCCAGAATCACTCCCAGCATGTTGTTGTAGTCATGGGCAACCCCGCCCGCAAGGGTCCCGATGGCTTGCATTTTCTGTGCTTGGAGGAGCTGAACCTGGAGTTTCTTTTTTTCAGCTTCAGCTTGTTTGCGCTCGGTAATGTCTCGGACGATACCTCGGAACCCGATGGGGATATTTTCTGAATCTTTTACAACAGCGGAAAAGTATTGAAGGGTTCTCCTTTCACCGTCCTTCCTGATGATATCCCAATCATGGTTTTGAACAGGGACCTCTGTTTTGTATATCTTATTGAAGACCTCATATACCTTTTTTGCCTCTGCTTCTTCAGCAGCATAACATCTGTAATTCGATCCCGTCATTTCATTTTTTGCATATCCGAAAAGATTATGAAACGCTTCGTTGTAAAAAGTGTAATTACCGGTCAGATTCACCTCATAATACCCCTCTGACATTTCATTGAGAATGGTTCGGTATCGTTCTTCACTTTTTCTAAGTGTCTCTTCCGCCTGCTTTCGTTCGGTGATATCGTGCCCTTCAGGAATTAGAAAGAGCACATCACCGTCATCGTCCCTGAACGGACGAAGCGAGAAGTCCACATATCGCAAACTGCCGTCAGTTGCAGAATTTGCTGTCTCGAATTTGACGGATTCTCCATTTGCCGCAGTCTTTATCGCTTCGCGGAGAAGCCCTTGTATTTCTGTCGAATGCGACCACCAGGGGCACTCCCAGAAAGGTTTGTTTATGATTTCAGATGCTGGCACTCCGACCAATTCCAGTGCCGATCTATTTACGTCAATCAAAGTCCCGTCAACACTCATCAAGCCCATAAATTGGAAACTCTGGTCAAGAATGGCTCTCGCTTTGCGCTCACTGATGCGCAAGGCTTCCTCGGCATGCTTGCGCTCTTGAATATCGTGTTCTGCCTTTTCAAGGGAGCGTCGATTGATCGTGTAGATCTGGTAAGATATGGCGGTAACCGCCAAAATGGCGATGCTATTATCGGCAAGATAGGATATGATGGAGGCAATCGGCAGGTTCAGCGGGCCGCCAAAACGTGTCATGAAGAAGAAGAGCAGGATAATATTGATGCCTGCGTAAACGGCCATTCCGAAAGGTCGCTTCAATATCACGATGGGCATCATTGCAAGAAGCGCAATGATGTAAACAATCGTGTCAAGCCTGGAAACCAAAAAGGTCTGCTCGAGAAAGATAATCGTCCACACCGTGGCCATTCCGCAGATCATCAGAAAGTGCGCCGACAGGGTGAAATAACCTCGGACAAAAATAACGAGACCGAGGATGCAAATGGCTAAACCGCCAGCAAGAGGGCCCAGGGTTGTGAGCCTGAACGTGTATTCAGAAAGGGGGTTTTTCAGATTGGCGGCCCCGGAATAGATGATAGCAGCCAGGATGACGAGGAATACCGTGAGGTAACAATAGGCAATGAAACGTGCCTTGAGCTGTATCACGAAGCTGCGGTCACCGTATCGCTTCAGGAGATGATTGTGGATTTTTGCCATCGTTCCGGTTCGCTCAGATTAATAATTTTTATCCCCTCAGTCAACGTGCCAACGACACACGCTCTCTTACTGATACCTTTTTTTGTTCTTCAAAAGCATGACTTTTCATAAGCAACCGTATTTTGCAACTATCATAGATTTTTAAGATACTCAACGATTCTTTTTTTTAATAATACATTCCGGTTTTATTGAAAAATACCGAAATTAAAGTCAATAATCAATTTAATCCCGGGCAAAACTCAGGCAAGATCATTCACTCCGAAGGGCTTCGACCGGATCCATGCGGGAGGCTCGCCAGGCTGGAACCACGCCGGACAGAAGACCGATAAAAACCGCCAGGAGTTCGGCATAAAAAACATACAGAATCGGGGTGTGGGTGGGCAGAGACGGGACGGCGATACTGAGGATAAAGGCGCCCCCCATGCCGAGGAGAAGGCCTGCGAATCCGCCAATGGCAGACAGGGTGATGGCTTCACCGATAAAGAGGAGCAGGATCTGGCCCCGGCCCGCACCAATGGCGCGAAGCAGTCCTATTTCCGATGTCCGTTCCTGGACGGCAATGGTCATGATGGTCAGGATGCCGATGGCGCCGACAAAAAGGGAAATCCCGCCCAGGGCGCCCACTGCCAGGGTCAGGATATTCAATACCGAGCCAAGGACATCCAGCATCTGTTCCTGAGTGGTGATGGTGTAATCTTCTGTTCCATGGCGGCCGGTCAGAAGTGTTTTAACTTTTTTGATGACCTGGTCCGTGCTGATACCCTTCATATAGAGAATATCAATTTCCATGAGGCTTTCCCGGTTGAACATGGAGAGGGCTCTGGCCACGGGGATATAGACGGCATCGTCCAGATCAAACCCCAGCATCTGTCCTTTTGATTCCATGATGCCGATGATCCGATACCGTTCTCCTCCGATGCGCACCAGTTTTCCCAGGGGGTTATCGGATTTAAAAAGCTCTTCTCTCACCCGGCTCCCCAGAACTGCAAAGGGTCTGGCTGAGCGAGGATCATCATCCGGGAGAAACCGGCCACCCATGACACGCATCTGCCAGACTTCGGGCACCTTGTGTCCGACCCCAAAGATATAGGTTCGCCTTGTTTTTTCCTTGTATTCCACCGGGCCATTGCCCTGGACCAGGGGGACAACGCCCAGGATTTCCGGGATCTCTTTCAAGGCAAGGGAATCTTCAATGGTCAGGGGCCGGATATTGCTGATCATGGCGCCCGGTGTGCCATGGGTCTTGGTCACCCCCGGATTGATGCCCATGAGGTTGGTCCCGAACTGGGTGAATTCAGACAGGACAAACTGGTGAATCCCTTCGCCGATGGAGGTCAGAAGCACAACGGATGCAATCCCCACAGCAATGCCGAGGGCCGTGAGAAAACTTCTCATTTTCTGGCTGAAAACCCCGCTCTGGGAAAGTCTGATGGCATCTGCAACTCTCATGGGTTATGTCCTCATCGTCTGGATAATGCCAGAACAGGGTCCAGGGCGGCCGCTCTTCTGGCTGGAAGAACACCAAAGAGGATGCCTGTGAGTTGGGCTGTGAAAACAGAAGCGGCAACGGACCATGCCGGGATATGAACCGGAAAATCAGGAAACAGCCTCATGATGACAACCATTCCGGAATACGCAATGAAAATGCCGAGGATGGCCCCGATCATGGACAGGATGGCGGCTTCCGTGAGAAAAACCCATAAGACCTGGGAGCCGGTTGCACCAATGGCTTTTAAAAGACCGATTTCCGATTTGCGTTGAGAAACCGAGATGAGCATGACATTCATGATGAGGATGCCGGCCACGGCAAGGCTGATGGCGGCGATCCCGGCAACCGTAAAGGTAAGGGCAGTCAATATCCGGTCAAAGGTGGACAGGATGGCATCCTGGGTGATAACCGTGATATCGTCTTCATTGTCATGACGTTCCTTGATGGTGCGCAGTACTGCTTCTTTGGCCGCCTGGACATCGTTGCGATTATTGGCTTCAAGCATGATGCGGAACAGGGATGACGTGTTGAACAGGGATTGGGCCGACGCCACCGGGATGATGACCAGATCACTCATGTCAAGACCGAGAGACTGTCCTTTCTTTTCCAGCACGCCAATGACCTGGAACCGCCGATCCTGGATTCTGATCCATTCCCCGAGAGCGGATCGGTTCCCAAAAATTTCTTTTTTGATCTTATTCCCGATCACAGCCACGCCTGATCCCCTGGAGGGGTCCTGAACCGGCAGAAACCGGCCCTGCCCCATGGCAAGCTGCCGGATTTCAAACATGTCGGCAGTGGTGCCGAGGATGGTGACTTCCCTATCCTTTCCATTCCAGGATACGGGCGCAGAGCCCACAACAATGGGAGCAACCTTGCCGATGGAAGGATTCCGGGTCAAAGACAGGGCATCTTCCAGGGTCAGATCCCGAGGGGTCTGACCAAGCATCGGCGGCGGACCGCCCGTGGTTTCGGACCGACCCGGCAGGACAAAGAGGATATGGGTCCCAAGAGAGGTGAATTCCCGGTTGACATAGCGTTTTGCACCTTCTCCCAGCGATGTCAGGAGCATGACCGAGGCCACCCCCATGGACATGGCCAGAAGAACCAGCAGAGTGCGGGCTGGATACCCGGACAGGGCCTGGATGCTGAAAATAAAGGTGTTTTTAATTTTCATGGCGCCGGGTCCCGGGTTTTGTCGGATATGATCCGGCCGTCCGTCATGATGATATTGCGCCGGGCCCGTTCTCCCAGGGCCGGGTCGTGGGTGACAATGACAAGGGAAATACCGGATTTGTTTAGATTTTCAAGGATTTCAATGACATCACCGCCGGAATGGCGGTCCAGGTTTCCTGTAGGTTCATCCGCCAGGATCATGGACGGCCGCATGATGGTGGCCCGTGCAATGGCCACGCGCTGGCGCTGGCCGCCGGAGAGTTGGTCCGGGCGGTGTTTTGCCCTGTCTTTTAAGCCCAGAACAGCCAGGGCTTCAGTGACCCGGTTTTTTCTTTCTTTTGGATCAATCCCGGCCAGGATCAGCGGAAGCTCCACATTTTCAGCAGCCGTGAGCCTTGGGATGAGATGGAAAAACTGGAAGACAAACCCGATTTTGTTTCTTCGGACCAGGGCCTGATCTTCATCGGAAAGGGAGGTGGTATTCTCGTTTTCAAGCTGATAGGTGCCGTTTGTGGGTCGATCCAGAAGGCCGAGGATATTGAGGAGGGTGGATTTGCCGGAACCGGAGGGTCCCATGACGGCGACATATTCTCCGCTTTGAAGACTCAGGTTGACATCCTTTAAGGCATAGACTTCTTCTTCTCCTACCCGGAACACCCGATCCATGTGTGACAGAAGAATCACTTGGATTCACCCTGAATGATGGCTTTTACGCCATCCTTAACCCCGGCCTGGTCCACATTGACCACCACTTTTTCATTCATTTCAAGACCGGACAGAACTTCGGTAAAATCCCAGTTGGAAATACCCAGGGTTATTTTTTTCTCTTGGATCATTCCTTCGCCTTCAGAAAAGACAAATATGCGGCTGCCGTCGAGGATGGCCTCGGTTGGAATTCGGAGCGTATCCGGGTGAATGCTGAGGATGATTTCCACATCTGCACTGTAGCCGGCAAGAAGTTTTTCAATGTCGGTGACAGTGGTAAATTCAACTTCAACATCAACGGTTCGTGCCTGTTTTTCCCGATCCAGGACAAAGACACCCACCCTTCTGACTTTACCCTCATAATGTTTTCCGCGAAAACTGTCCAGGGTGATCCTGGCCGTCATACCTTTAGAAATGGCCGGAGCATCTACCTCATCAATGGGAGCTGCCACATAAAAGCAGGTGTTATCCACAAGGTCAACAGCCGGAGGTGTTGCAATACCCACAGGAGAAGGGGTGACATATTCATTGAGTTCCCCGTTGATTTCGGCAATGATCCCGTTGAAAGGGGCGGTCAACCGTGTTCGTTTAAGATTGGCCTGAACCACCCCCATACGTGAACGGCTCATGAGAGTAGCGGCTTTTGACGCCTCGCATTCAGCCTTCAGGGCTTTGGCCCCGGTCATGGCCTGGTCGAGTTTTTCAAGGGAGATGAGTTCCTTTTTATGGAGCTCTGACAGCCGGTCCGCATCCCGCTGGGCAATTTCAGCCCTGAGACAGGCGGCTTTGGATCTGGATTCATTGGCATCGGCTTCTTTTTGTGCAAATTTTGCCTCCTCCATGATGTCTTCATTCCAGAGTTCGAGAAGCAGATCTCCTTTTTTTACGAGATCCCCTTCCCTGATGGGCAGTTGAATGATCTGACCGCCGATGCCCGGAGATAATTTTGCCCGTCGGCAGGCAGTGATGGTCCCGGCACGGGTATTGGCAACGGTTTTTTCAACCCGTCCTTTTTCCACGGGTTTGACAACCACCTCAATCGGTTTAGGTCGCGTATACCGGAAGGCGGCAGCCCCTCCGGCAATGATAATCAATATCAGAACAATCCAGCGAAATTTTATACGGGGCATGATCCTGTCCATTCATATCTGATCAGACGGTTGATAAAAATATAGTCTTACACCATTGTCCCTATATCACGGGGACCGGGAATTTTCAATCGTTTCGGCAAAAGCCATCCTGCCCGCATAATTTTGGGGACCGGGAATTTTCAATCGTTTCGGCAAAAGCCATCCTGCCCGCATAATTTTCCGGATCGGATAATTATCCTTGAGAAAACTGAACTATTCAAACACTCTCCCTTCTCCGGCTTCTTCATAGGTCACACCGTCACGGATGTGATAAATGCGCTTGAAGGTCGGAATGATTTTTTCGTCATGGGTCACCACGATGATGGCAGTCTCATATTGATGCGCCATATGGTTAAGAATTCGAATTACTGCCAGTGCACGTTCACTGTCCAGGGGAGCTGTGGGCTCATCGGCAAGAATGACCGGCGGGCGATTGACCAGGCCTCTGGCGATGGCAACACGCTGCTGTTCACCCCCGGAAAGTTCTGAAGGCATGGCCTTGGCACGATGCGCCACATCCAGTGCCTGCAGCAACTCCACCGCCAGCTTGCGTGAATCGGCATTGGGCTTTCCTGCCAGCATGGGCAAGAGCGCAACATTATCGGTAACATCGAGGAAGGGGATGAGGTAGGGTGCCTGAAAGATAAATCCAATTTTGTCACGGCGCAGGGCGCGCAGGTCATTCACTTTCCAGCCGTTGTCGTAAATCACTTTATTGCCAAGGGTCATCCTCCCTTCGGTTGGTTCGATGACCGCACCCAGACATTTGAGCAGCGTGCTCTTACCTGATCCTGACGGCCCGATCAGACCGACCACTTCACCTGGGCTTACCTGCATGTCTACGCCTTTCAGGGCATCAACAGCAGTGTCCCCTTTGCCATAGCGTTTTTTTAATCCCTTAATCAGAATGCCTTTGTCGGTCATATCAACCACCTATGGCCTCGGCCGGATCAACCTTGAGGGCAACACGAATGGCAATGAGGCTCGACAGTATACAGATCACAACGACTGCAGCGAATCCGCGCACGGAATCGAGAGGCTCGAACAGCACATATTTGGGGAAAATTGGCGCCATTAAAAGCGTCGCGGTAATTTTGCCCACCACAAACCCGATCATCCCTAAAGCGATCGCCTGTTGCATGATCATGGCGGCAATGGTTCGATTTCGGGTGCCGATCAGTTTCAGGACCGCTATCTCACGGATTTTTCCCAGGGTCAGGGTATAAATAATAAAAGCGACAATGGCGGCACTGACGATGGAAAGAATCACCAGAAACATACCGATCTGTTTTGAGGAGGTGGCAATCAGCTTGCCGACCAGGATCTCCTCCATCTGGCTGCGGGTATAGGCTGTCAGCCGTTTCCAGCGGCGAATGGATTCAGCCACAGCTTCATCACCATAGCCGTCTTTGACCTTCACGAGAACCGCATTAACATAAGGATTGGTGCTTTGTGAAGCAATAATGGCATCAAGCAGACCCGGGGTTCCCGGCCGATTGAACGCAGGATTTTCGCCAGTACGCTTGCGCTGCTGCAGGATAACATCATTGTCTTTGAGGAACTGAGCTTCCTGAGCATCTTTAAGCGGAATAAAAATGATCGGATCACCACCGGAAGAAACCATCCTCCGGGTCAGGCCAACCACGGTGTATCTGTTTCGGCGGATTTGAATACGGTCACCCAGTGCAAAACCGGTAGCGATATCCGCCACAGCTTCATAATGGCTTCGGGTAATGTGACGTCCGGCAACAAGATATGGCGGCCAGCCGGGTTTACCCGGCCCACCTGCGCTTACACCGGTGATCATTGCCCGCACATCACGTTGATCTTTGCGCACCTGCATGGTGAGATAGGTGACATTTGCGGCTTGTGCGACTCCAGGGATGCTGCGTAACCCATGCCAGGTATCTTCATAGATGCTGGAGGGTTCGGCATAGGGGCCGAGCGTGTCCTTTTGTACCACCCAGAGATCGGCGCCGCTATTGTCGAGCAATGCCTTGGCATCATCCACCATACCCCGGTAGATGCCGGCCATGGACAAGGTTACACCGATCAGCAGTCCAAGCCCCACACCGGTAAAGACAAATTTTCCCCAGGCGTGCATGATGTCGCGTCCAGCCAGGCTGATCATGGCTTTAACCCCGGCATCTGTTCAACAACCTGAATGCGGCTGCGCTGAGTCAGGGCTTTGGCACTATAGGTGACGACTTGATCATCAACTTTCAGTCCTTCACGCACCTGTACCCGCCCGTCCAGATCAGCAGTGCCAAGAGAAACCGGCGTGAACTGCAGTTCACCATGGATGACCTGCCATACGCCCGTCTGGCCGTTGATGTGCTGGATAGCGGCATTTGGGAGAACCGGTCCCATCGGAAGCGGCGACAATTCAATGGTGACCTCCGCCAGTTCACCAATTGGAGGCAGCGGGTCCGGCAGTGGATCGAAGAGTACTTTGGCCAGTGTTTCTTCGGTTACGGGATCAGCTAACGGCTCTACGCGAAACACATGGCCGGCCGCAACACCCCCCTGTGAACGCAATACGATCAGGGCCGACAGATCTGCAGCCAGCCCGTGTGTATGAATTTGATCGAAGCGGACGTTGATCCACAAACTCTTGGGATCGATGAGTTCCACCACTGTCTGACCTGCTGAAACCGTAGTGCCGGGATCGACCTCACGGGCAACGACCATACCGTCAACAGGAGAAATCAGTCTCAGATTGCCAAGTTGTGCAACCAGGATCTCACGCTCGGCATGGAGGCGGGTCAATTCATTGCGTGCTACATTCAGACCAGCCTCAGCCACATTCAGCTCATGCTGCCTGGTGAACACAATCTCCTCACTGGCTGAATGCACGGCAAGCAATTTTTCATAACGCCGTGCCTGTGTCTGAGCAAATTGTCGGCGTGTATCGGCCTCCTCTAACTGTGCGCCTGCCTTTTTCGATGCGGCGTCCTGGGCATGGATACGCTCATCAAGGTCAATCGAATCTATTTCTCCAAGTATCTGCCCTGCTTTAACCCGGTCTCCAACATGGGCATCCAGCCTTTTGACGCGGCCGGTTACCGTCGACCCGATCTTGTAGGTGTAACGAGCCTCAACCGTACCGATGCCGAATAGTGCCGGTGTAATGGATTTATTTTCTACGATAGTCAATATCACGGGCACCGGGGCAAGGGGTCCTGATCGCAGGGCCACATAAATAAAAAGCACCAGCAAAGGAATGCCGATCCCAACTATAGCCAAAGTTCTCTTTTTTACCAGTAGTTTCATCATGCACTCCTGATTCCGCGCTGATAAATGGCAAACACTCTCGGCGCGTCACGGCGAATGAGGCCAACCTCGCCTGCCAACAATGATTGCATCACCAGCCCCTGAATGATGCCGATGAAAAGCGTGGCAGATGCTTCTGCATCAAGTTTGTCATCGAGTTCCCCACAAGCCTTTCCTTCTTCAATGAGCCGATTCAGTTGTTCCCCGTAACGGCGGATAAGACTTTGGGCCAAACGTTTGGGCATGGTTTGTTCAGCATGTTGCAATTCGCCAAACAATATGCGAGGGACACCTGGATGCTGGATAGCAAATTCTACATGTGCCATAAACATGGCCTCTATTGCGGCAAGTGGGGACGATGCCTTTTTCGCTGCTTTTTCAACCCGTGACAGTAATTGGTTCGTGACCCATTCCATAACAGCCTGTAAGATCGCATCCTTATTCGGAAAATGCCGGAAAAGTGCCCCCTGGGTCAAGCCCATGCGTTTGGCAATAGCTGCCGTGGTGATACTATTTGGATTTTGCTCGGCGGCCAGTTCTACAACAACTTCAACAGTTGCCGCTCTTCTTTCGTCTGCCGGAAGATGTTTGACAGGTGTGTGGATATTTCCTCCTTACACAATAGTAATTAATTACTCACTGAGAGTGAACTTCCATAACTCTTATGTCAAGAAGTTTATTTTTGATTTATCATTACATCCAATACCCTGCGCATGAGATTGTTGATACTTGGGAAGTTGTCCGCCCCTGATAGAATTTTTGTTTCGGACTGAACGTAGTCTGAGCCGTCAATCTCATCACCGCAATAAAGCCCTGATTTTCACAGGCCTCACTTTGTGTTTGTCAGCGTATGTCCGCTGCCGGTCAATATCGGTTCCATCATTCCAAGATCTTCAAACGGGACATGCTGCAGATAATGAATTTTCATCAGGATTTCCTTTAGCTCAATTTAAATTTTTCCCTTAAGGATTCTGAAAGCGCCTTTGTCGCCTGAACGGCTTTTTCAACGGTCTTATACCCGTCTTCATTCACCAGACAACAGGTGGCCGGAGAGATCAACCCCTGTTCAAGAATTTGATCCATTGGAATTCCTTTCTTATCCAGTTCCTTCCATATGGTTTCGAGCCGGAAAGCCAACAACCCCAGGTTTTCTTTTCCAAAGGCTTCAAACCCTGTGGGAACGATCCCCCAAACCAGGATTCCCACACAGGTGGATTCCTTTCGCGCCCTCAATCATTGAGAAAAATTCATCCAGGTCCTGTTTTGCTTTTTGATCGCTGTAACCCGACAGGGCGGAAAAAATAAACTGCATGCCCGGTTCATCGATGAACATGAAGGCGTTGCTGTTCTTTTGTTTCAGCTTTTCCAATTGAATATTGATCCGCTTGGCCATGAATTCAAACATAAATGGGCGAACATTATCATCAAAGAGAATAGGCCGTTTGTCCTGGTCCAGGATATTGAAACCAAAGCTGACAGGCCCCTCAACTTGCCCCCGGATGGCCGGGTGCCCAGACAGATCCATACCGAGAAACCGGTGGTATACAGATGAATAGGTGAGGCTTATGTCAAAATAGTCAGGATCATCAAAATGAGACATGACCTCTTCAAATTCAGAGATAAACTTGTCCATGGAAAACCGCAATGTTCTTTTATCCATATCCAGAAGGATACCTGGAAAATGTTCGGCAGCCTGAACATACATATCTTCATAATAGCTGTAATTGGGCAGTTGCGGCCAAAAAGGGATATCAAGGCTCAAAGCTGTTTCCATAGCCTTATCCACGTTGGTATGCGGCATGACTGCCATGGCGGTTGTCATCACCTGTCATTATTCACCCGCCTTAAATTTATTTAATTCTTTGAGCAACAGATCATATTCATCCTCATATTCTAATAAATCTATCATGACCGGCGGTTTGGTCGAATGGGCAGGCAGCCTTTTTTTCGTTTCCACAATCAATATGGTAAGTTCGGCCATCCTTGTGTGTATCTTTTCAAGTTTTTCTTGACCCATTGAAATATTTCCTCCTTGTATCTGTTTAAATATAGTCGTTACACTTAATCAAATGGGCGGGGCAATTGTAACGATTATCCTCATTTTTGTTTCAGCCATAA
>JAIFMF010000128.1 GCA_020048635.1 Desulfobacula sp.
GTTAAAATTCCAATAAAAAAAGCTTCCAGTGAAAACCGCTGAAAGCCTCTTTGTTATTGGGTCGCTGTGTGGTGCCCAGGGACAGAATTGAACTGCCGACACGGGGATTTTCAGTCCCCTGCTCTACCGACTGAGCTACCTGGGCCCAAACAACAAAAGGCTTTATATGCTTTTTGACTATTGATGTCAAGGAAAAATATTTTGTCCGGGATATGATTTCAGATGTCCCCAAAAATATGCTGAATCAATGTGCAGCTTGAAATGGAGGCGGTTTCAGCTCTCAGGATTCTGGGGCCAAGGGAGCAGGATAAGAACCCTTTTATTTTGGCCTGATCTATTTCATTTTCTGAGAATCCGCCTTCAGGTCCGATGAGAATGAAAATTCGGCTGATGGTTTCTTTCTCCCTTAACGTGTTAATCTTTGTTGAAGCTTTTTCCCAGAAGGCCACTTTTAAATCAGAAGGATCAGGAAGGGTCAGAAGCCTTTCAAACGTTATGGGCATACGGATTTCGGGAAGTCTGCTTCTTTGGCATTGTTTTAAAGATTCTCTGGCAATGGTTTCCCATCGTTCGCATCTTTTCTCCATTCTTTTCGCATCAGGGCTCGGGATGGACCGTTCAGAAAAAAAAGGGATCCATTTTGTGATCCCAAGCTGGGTCGCATGTTTGATGACAAGGTCCATTTTATTGTCTTTGAGCATGCCGGAGCAAAGTGTGATATCAAGGGGAGATTCTGCTGCCGGGGTTAATTCTTCAATAATATCAAGTTCTATCCGGTCAACGGAAACAGAAAGAAGTCTTGCTGAAAAATCTTTTCCATGGCCGTTGGAGATACCAATGACAGCCCCTTTGTTCAGCCGCAAAACCTTGAATACATGTTTTGCATCCTGGCCGATGATTGTCCCTTTTGATGGGGCATAAGTGATGTATGGAATGATAAATTTCTGCATACTTTGACTCTTTAGAATAAACTATGATTCTTGTAAACCTTTTTTTGTATAAGCCCTTGAGAGAGTGGGATCATCCTGAATCATCCTGTTTTTAAATGGTTGACACTTTGATCTGGCTTTGATATTTTTTGTTGTCCGTTTGAACCGGGAAGGGTATTATGATTAATATCTTAATAAAGTGAGGCCGTTATGATTGATTGGGATAATGACAGCATAAATGGTGGTGAAGCTGAAGATAATATGATCGAATTAATGGATATTGTTTTTGATACACCTGATTCCGGGACAACCGATGACATCATTGAACTCACTGAAATTGTTAAAAAACAAGAGATGAATATCGATCTGGACAGTATCGAAATGGAATCCAGCAGAGAAAAAGAAGATGCAGATCAGAACAGATGTCATGATTTTACCGCCTCTGTTGATCTGACTTCAGAACAAATCGAAGCTGCGTTGGAAAAAGTGATTGAAAAACAATTTGCTGGCAAAATTCAGACCATTCTTTTTCAGGTCATGGAAAAAGTAATTGAAAGAGAGATAACAGGGATAAGGGAGAGTTTGCAAAAAGATCTCGACCAGATCGGTAATGTCTGAAATCAAAAAATTTCAACTTAATCAAAGGTAATGGGGATTCATTGAAAAATCCCCTTTTTCATTAATATGGGTTTAGGAGTTGCATAATGGGTTCTGAGTCTCTTGATAAAGGCTATAATCCGGTAGACATTGAAAAAAAATGGTACCAATACTGGCTTGACAACGGTTTCTTTAAAGCAAAGGATAAAAGCGACCAAAAATCTTTTTCCATTGTCATCCCGCCGCCGAATGTCACCGGTGTGCTGCATATGGGGCATGCATTAAACAATGTCATTCAGGATATCATGTGCCGGTATCAGCGGCTTTTGGGGCATAATGTACTCTGGATGCCGGGAACGGATCATGCCGGAATCGCAACCCAGAATGTAGTTGAGAGAAACCTGGCTAAAAAAGGTCTGACAAGGGATCAGCTCGGACGGGATGAATTTATCAAAGAGGTCTGGAAATGGCGTGAAAAATCTGGAGGTGCGATTATTCATCAGCTTAAACGACTGGGAGCATCCTGTGACTGGGATCGCGAACGGTTTACCATGGATGAAGGACTTTCCGAGGCTGTCCGCAAAGTATTTGTCAGACTGTATAAGGAAGGGCTGATCTATGAGGGCCAGTATATTATCAACTGGTGCCCAAGATGCAAAACTGCTCTGGCCGATCTTGAAGTGGAGTATGAGGAAAAAGACGCCTACCTTTATTATATACGATATCCTTTTGCCAATAAAAAACAGGGCCTGACCGTGGCAACTACCCGGCCTGAAACCATGTTCGGTGATGTGGCTGTTGCCGTCAATCCCGATGACGACCGGTTCAAAGACCTTACTGAAACTATGGTGATGCTGCCGTTGACGGACAGGCTTATTCCCATCATCCGGGATGAGTATGTGGATATCCGGTTCGGCACCGGGGTGTTAAAAGTCACACCGGCCCATGATCCCAATGATTTTAATCTCGGGGAAAAACATGGGCTTGAACGGCTGAAAGTCATTGATGATGATGGCATCATGCTGGAGGGGGCAGGTCAATTTCAAGGACTGGACCGGTTTGTATGCCGTGACGAAGCTGTAAAATCCCTGAAGGAACAGGGTCTTCTGGTCAGGCAGGAACCCCTTAAACACAGTGTGGGAAATTGTTACCGATGTCATACTGTTGTTGAACCTTCACTATCCAAACAATGGTTTGTAAAAGTGGGCCCTTTGGCCAAAAAAGCTTCTGATGCGGTCCGGAACGGAAGAACGCGGATTATCCCGGATACCTGGTCTAAAACCTATTTTGAGTGGATGGACAATATCAGGGACTGGTGTATTTCAAGACAGATCTGGTGGGGGCATAGGATTCCGGTCTGGAAATGCCAGGGTTGCAAGGCCGTGATTGTTGAGGAAACCGATCCTGTCGCCTGTCCTTCCTGCGGGTCTTTCAATATTCTCCAGGAGACCGATGTTCTGGACACCTGGTTCTCAAGCGCGCTCTGGCCTTTTTCCACCATGGGATGGCCGGAAAATACAGATCTGTTAAAAACATTTTATCCGACCCATGTTCTTGTTACCGGCTTTGATATTCTTTTTTTCTGGGTGGCAAGAATGATGATGATGGGCATCCATTTTATGGGAGAAGTTCCCTTTAATGATGTCTATATCCATGCCCTGGTCAGAGATGAACAAGGCAAAAAGATGAGCAAATCCAAAGGCAATGTCATTGACCCTTTAAAGGTCATAGATGAATACGGTGCCGATGCTTTCCGATTTACCCTTGCCGCATTCGCAGCCCAGGGACGGGATGTCCGGATGTCGGAATCAAGGGTGGAAGGATACCGTCATTTTGTCAACAAACTCTGGAATGCGTCTCGGTTTACCCTCATGCATGTGACCGAAAAAGATACAAAGATCAATTATCAGAAACTTGGATTGTCTGAAAAATGGATACTTTCCCGATGCGCGAAAACATCTCTTGCCGTGAAAGAAGGCATTGAAACCTACCGGTTTAATGAAGCTGCCTCGGCCATATATCAGTTTGTCTGGCATGAATTCTGTGACTGGTATCTTGAAACCGTCAAGCCCGCACTTTATGAAAAGGAAGGGGTTCAAAAAAGGGATAATGCGAGAAGTGTTCTGTCAAAGGTGCTGAAAGATATCCTGATCATGCTTCATCCCTTCATGCCCTTTGTTACGGAAGAGATTTATCATATCCTGCCCACAGCTGGCGGATCAATCATGGCTGCCTCCTTCCCCTACAGTGAAAAAGAGTATGAGACCATGAGAAATGAAGAGGCTGAAAAAGATATGGAGTTTATATCCGGCCTGATTTCCGGGATACGGAATGTCAGAAGCGAGATGAATATCCAGCCGTCAATGAAAATAAAAGTCTTGGCCTGTACAGAGGATGAAAAGGAAAAACTTGTCATTGCGGAAAACAAATCCATTATCGTTAACCTCGCTACGCTGGAAAGTTTCTATTTCTGCGACAGCGATAAGATACCCAAATCCTGTGCTTCATCGGTGACAGGAAACACCACCTGTTTTGTATCGCTTGATGGGGTGATCGATTTTGATAAGGAAATTAAAAGATTTGAAAAAGAACTTGAAAAAAACACAAAAGAGCTTTTGTCAGTTCAAAAAAGACTGAATAATGAAAGCTTCCTTGAAAAGGCCCCGGAAGATGTCAAACAGAAAGTAAAAGACCAGTATGCAGACCTTGAGGAAAAAAGTAACAAGCTTAAGGAAAATCTTGAAAGAATACAGAAACTGAGATAAGCGGGATATGAACACAATTGAAGAAATCATCAGATTAGCCCTTTTTGAAGATTCAGGGCTGGGGGACATAACAACGGAATCAATCCTGCTGAAACCTTTTTCAGGAAACGGGATCATTGTTGCAAAAGAATCATTCATATTGGCCGGAACAGAGGTCGCAAAAAGAGTCTATAAACTTCTGGACCAGAACTGTAATATTTTTTGTGGATATTCTGATGGGGATTGCATCAAAACCGGGGATATTATCTTCAAGATAAAGGGAGATCTGGGCGCGCTCTTAAAAGGGGAACGGGTGGCACTGAATTTTTTACAGCGTCTGTCCGGGATCGCAACGCTAACCCGCACGTATGTGGAAGAACTTAAATTTCCCAATGTCCGGCTCACTGATACCCGGAAAACAACGCCAGGTCTCAGGTGTTTGGAAAAAGAGGCTGTCAGGGCAGGGGGCGCTTGTAACCACCGCATGTCTTTATATGACGGCATTCTGATCAAGGATAACCATATAGCGGTTGCAGGGACCATCACCAAAGCAGTTGCATCGGTTAGAAACAGGGCATCTCATCTCATGAAAATAGAGGTTGAGGTTTCAGACCTTGATCAGGTTAAGGAAGCGGTTGATGCAGGTGTTGATGTGATCATGCTGGATAATATGGATTATGGAAAAATGAGAAAATCGGTTCAGTTTATTAACGGCCGGGCTGTTGTGGAAGCATCCGGTAATGTATCTCTTAAAACACTGAATAAAATAGCGGCCACCGGAGTGGATGTGATATCCTGCGGGGCACTCACCCACCAGGCGAGGTCAGTGGACCTGAGCATGAGGATCAATACGGATTAATCCGGAAGAATATAGGTCAATTTGTTCCGACCCGAATCCTTGGATTTATATAGAGCCTTGTCCGTCCTGCTGATAAAGGATCTGAAATTTTCTCCATCCTTGAGTTCTGTCGCACCGATACTCACCGTAACTGATTTTTTAATTCCTGGTTCCGGTTCAAAAAGGGTTGAGCTGATGCTATCCTTTATTCTTGCTCCAACGACACAGGCTTTCTGAAGTTTTGTTTCCGGCAGGAGGATGGCAAATTCCTCACCACCATAACGATAGGCCGTATCCATGGATCTCATGCAGGCATTGATAACCTGGCCGATCCCCATCAGAACTTTATCGCCTTCCAGATGACCCCAGGTGTCATTATACTGCTTGAAATAATCGATATCCAGGATGAGAAGGGAAAGGGCCCTTGAATACCGGTTGTATCGTTTGATTTCTGCTTTAAGCTGGGAAAAGAAATGGCGTGAATTATAAAGCCCGGTCAAGGCATCGGTAATGGCGAGTTTTTCAAGTTCTTTTAGGAGCAGCGTGCGTTCCTTTTTAAGTTCAGCTTCTCTTAAAACTCTTTTTATTCTAAGATCCAATTCTTCAAATCTAAAAGGTTTGAAAATAAAATCGTCAGCGCCAGCCTGAATGGCTTCTTCATAAGAGTATGCGGCACTGTATCCGGTCATGACCATGACATCGGCTTTAAAGGATTCTTTTATTCTCCGGGTAAGTTCAAGGCCGTCCATTCCCTGCATCATGATATCCGTCAGCACGATATCGGCTTTAAATGAATCAAGAATTTTTAAGGCTTCGTCCGCATTTGAAGCACTTTTAACATCATATTTGAGGATATTTAGATATTCTTCAACCGCTTCCATAATGGCGGTATCGTCATCAACAATCAGAATAGAGTGCGCCATGAGTTTTTTCTCCATGGGTTATATGCCGTCAACACGAGCTTTCCTTGACAGTTTCCAACTCAATTGGTAAATATGTGACTTGAAAATTTAACGGCATACAGGGGTTTTGTCAATATATTAGTTTGGAGAGAGTTTGAAGTTAAATAAAAAGAATATCAGAAATTTCAGCATTATTGCCCATATCGATCATGGAAAGTCCACCTTATCGGACAGGTTGATCCAGCTTGCCGGTATTATTCCGGATAGAGATATGAAAGAGCAGATCCTCGATTCCATGGACATTGAAAGGGAGCGGGGAATCACCATTAAAAGTCAGACCGTTACGCTGCCGTATACAGGGGAAGACGGGGAACACTATGTCTTAAACCTCATCGACACCCCGGGTCATGTGGATTTTTCCTATGAAGTATCAAGGGCTCTTGCTTCCTGTGAAGGTGCCCTTATACTGGTGGATGCAAGCCAGGGTGTTGAGGCCCAGACCCTGGCGAATCTCTATCTTGCCATGGAGCATAATCTTGAGATCATCCCCGTGATCAATAAAATTGATCTTCCCTCTGCCGAAATCGACCGGGTCAAAAATCAGATAGAAGAGGATCTGGGACTTGATACCGATGATATCCTTCTGGTGTCAGCGAAAACCGGAATAGGCGTCGAAAAGATATTTGAAGCTGTTGTAAAGAAAATTCCAGCCCCGGTCGTGGACCAGGATATCAATTTCAAAGCCCTGATATTTGATTCCCATTATGATGCCTTCAGGGGAATCATTGTTCATTTCAGAATTTTTGAAGGCGGTATTAAAAGAGGGGACAGAATTCAGTTCATGTCCAATGATGCTCAGTACAAGGTTGAAGAAGTGGGTTTGTTCCAGATCGTCCGGCAACCCCAGGATGAACTCGTAGCCGGGCAGGTGGGATATTTCATTGCGGGTATCAAAAATATCAGCGACGTGAGAATCGGGGATACGGTCACTATGCCGGATCGGCGGTGCAATGCCCCCAAAGAGGGATTCAGGGAGCCCACGCCGGTTGTATTTTCATCTATGTATCCGGTGGCTGCCGATGATTATCAGGAATTGACCGAAGCTCTGGAAAAACTCAAACTGAACGATGCCTCGCTGATTTATGAAAAGGATAGTTCTGCCGCCCTCGGATTCGGCTATCGGTGTGGGTTTTTAGGGCTTTTGCATCTTGAAGTGGTCCAGGAACGGCTTGAAAGGGAGTATGATGTTTCTTTGATCCTCACATCTCCATCGGTCCAGTATGAGATCACCTATTCCGACGGCACCGTGAAAATCATTGATAACCCGGTTCAATATCCAGATCCTTCGGAAATTTTAAAGGTCAGAGAACCTGTTATCAATGCTTCCATTATTGTACCGGATAAATATATGGGCAATGTCATGCAGCTCTGCCATGAATTTCGGGGGGTCAGCAAAAATTACCAGTACCTGACCAGCAACCGGATGGAGATGAAATTCGAATTGCCTCTCGCAGAAGTCGTATACGAGTTTTATGACCGCTTGAAAAGCGTTACCCAGGGGTATGGGTCCTTTGACTATGTGATTGCCGGATACCAGGAAACAAACCTGGTAAAACTTGATTTTCTGATTAATGGGGAACGTGTGGATGCTTTGTCCCAGCTTATCCATAGGGATAAAGCAGAAAACAGGGCCAGGGTCGCCTGTAAAAAATTAAGAGAGGAAATCCCGCGGCAACAGTTCAAGATCCCAATTCAAGGCGCTATCGGCGGTAAGATTATTTCCAGGGAAACTATTTCTGCATTCAGAAAAGATGTCACCGCCAAATGTTATGGCGGTGACATTTCAAGAAAAAGAAAGCTTCTGGAAAAACAGAAAAAAGGAAAAAAACGGATGAAGATGGTTGGGTCCGTTGAAATTCCCCAGTCTGCATTTCTATCCGTTCTGAAAAACGAATAACGAAAACAGGGTCAGCCGTTCCTGTGTTCATTGGAACGGCTGATTGATTTATTCAGCCTTGTGCCAGGTCTGGGTTCTTACCTTCCTTGGGGTCAAGAATTGTTCCTCCACTGTATTCATTGTCACTTTTGGCAAGGTCCTGGACGATGATCATACCTTTTGTGGGCTGATTTTTTCTGGGGTCATCATCCGGGCATTTATCGCAGACCGGAGCAGGATTGTCTCCTTCTTTAATGAAAAGTTCTTTAATCTGACCAAAATATTTACCGTTTTTTTCATAGATTTCAACAATGGATTTTGCCTCACCTGTTTTATCATCAATGGTTTTCCATTTTCCGACGATGGAGGTGTTGTCTGATGCAAGAAGGGAACCGATGGCCAAAAAATAAAAAATAACGGGGA
>JAIFMF010000025.1 GCA_020048635.1 Desulfobacula sp.
TTATCATTTAATATCTGATAATCAAGGCTTCCGGGAGAAGGGTAATAAATTGATAATCCCACAAGGGTTCTTTTTTGTGCAAGATAAATTAGATCACCAAGGGAGCTCTGGGCGGTCTGACCCGGAGCTGCCGCAATGATATAGGAAACACATTCAAGCCCGAAATTTTGGGCAAGATCAAGGGCATTTTTAAAAGCATTCAAGACATTCTGCCGTTTGAATTTTTGTAATTGTTCTTTTGAAGTTGATCCAAGGGAAAGATTCAAGGTTTTAAAACCAAGAGTCTTCATGGCGGAAACAATATCATGGTCTATTGAAGGCGGATAAAGCCCATTCATGGCCCTGATTTCAATATGTTTACCTTCCAGAATCGGTTGAAGTCTTTTGCAAAGATCAAGAAACCAGAATTTACTGAGGCAGAGGTTCTCATCTTCAAAATCTATAAAACCAATATCATGACTTTGGATCTGAACCTTTATTTCATTGATGACATCCTCAACCGGCCTTTGTCTGAAAGGCGCATACGATGATGAAGCCGACATGGAGCAGTATGAACATTGCATGGGGCAACCCCTGCTTGAAACAACAACAGTGGAATATCTTTTTTTTTTGCTGTAAAATTTATGGTTGACAAGATCCAAGGCCGGCAAGGAAAATTCATCCGGGTTGTTTATCCACGATGGATCTGAAATATGAGCTACTCCGTCTTTTTTGAATGCAATCCCTGGAATGTTTGATATATCCAAGCTATTCTTTAAGGCTTCACAGAGCAAAGGCATGCTTTTTTCCCCCTCACCCCGAAGAACAAAATCAATCTCGTTACAGTCAAGAATTTTTTCAGGGAAAAAAGTAGGGTGGTGCCCGCCCATAACAATGATGCAATGGGGATAGAACTTTTTTATGATTTTTGCCGTTGTCAGCGCTTCATTGCTGTAGGCTGTAAATAATGAGGATATGCCCACAATAAAGGGTTGGATTTCCCTGATTTTTGTCCCGATATATTCAAAGCTGTATCCAAAATGTCTAAATTCATGGAAAAGAGAAAAATTCGAGATGTCCTGCTGGTTGTAAAATGGTTTAAGATAAAAAAATTCTTTTGGATAGTCCATGACCCTGGACTTTTTGGTGGAAAGGGCGTCCAGAATTTCAACATCAAACCCTTTATTCCTGATGTTGGTGGCAATACAGGCAAGTCCATAGGGGATGGTTCTTTTTTTTGTCAGATAAAAATCTTCTATGGGTGGTTGAACCAGAACAACCTTTGATATATTCATATGAGACCTGATTCTTTGAAGGTCATTCAACTTTTGGAAATTTCAAAATAAATATCAAACTGACGAGTGGTACAAAGGCAGAATAGAAAAGAACCGATTCAAGACCATAAATGTCAGCAAGTTTCCCAACAACAGGAGACACGGCACCGCCCAGGCCATATGCAAATCCCATCATCAGGCTTGAAACCATGGATCTGGATTTGGGTGCAAGTTTCTGGGCCATTCCCACACCCAGTGGCAGCGAGGCAAGTGCCATGAATCCGGCGAGAAATGCACCCAGATAAACAAAGGGCCCTGGAAGGTATAAAAACAAGAGCATGGCAGGGGTCATCAATATATGAAAAATGAAAAACAGCTTCTTGAAATCTGTTTTGTCTGACATCCAGCCTGCGAGAAGACCGCTGAGGGTTCCGGCCAGAGTAAATAAGGACACAATAAATCCCATTGAAACAAGAGTGTGGCCATTTTTTATTAGATAGATGGGCATAAAGGTCATAAACGTTTGTGATGTAATCGCTCGAATAACCATAACGATCCAGATCAGGAAAATGGACTTATATACTTTACCCAGCATTTCTTTCATGGAGCCGATAAACCCGAGATGGGAAAGATTTTCGCTGATGGGGACCGGCAGATATCGAATACAGAAAATAAAGACAATGGCACCTAAAACAATGGTATAGGGCATTTTTTCAAGACCGAATTTTGCCACATACCAGGCTATGAATACCGGGCCGATAGCAAACGCAAGAGTTCCGCCGGTATTAAAAATAGAAAGGCTGAATCCGCTCCGGTGTCCTGCATATAACGGTACCATCCCGGTGGTGGCCGGGTGAAACATGGATGAGCCGAGGGAGCCAAGGCATAAAACAAGAAGAAGTATCCAGTAATTCGGAGAAATACCGGAAAACGGGATAAAGAAAAGCGCAAAAAAAAGACCTGTTAAAACAAAAGTCCTTGTTTCATGGCGATCAGCCATATAACCCACAGCCGGCTGTACGATAAATGCAAGCAATCTTGTAATTCCGGTGAGTAAACCGACTTGTGCAAGCGTCAGGTTGAATTTTTCGACAAAGACCGGTAATAGAGGTGTAAAAAATGAAGAATAAAAATCACCCGTAAAATGAACCAGAGTGAGAATGAAAATAATGGTATAATTGGCTTTATTTTTTACCAAATGAGAGGATGAAGTCATGATGATTAATTTTTTAAACTGTTAATTGGAGTCGGAATCTGCCCACTATAGGTTACAAATTTATCGAAAAGGGATGAATTGGGGACGTTCAGGATTCGGGCTTCACCCAGAAGGCCACCGAAAAATATCTTGGTTCCTTTTTTCCCCCAGGTGTGGGGATGAGCCGGGTTGCGATGGTTTTCGAGTTGATGATACCCGGTCCTGAAACCCCGACATTAATAAGAGCATCCCCGATGCTGGCCCTTGCTGTGGCTACATTCACCGAGGCACATACTCTCTGGGTTTGTGCAAGGGCTCTGGGTAAAGCATCAATGAGGGCTTTATCTGGAGACTGAACAATAAAAAAACCGGCAAACTGTTTTTGTAAAATCATCTGGTTGACGTTTTCAAGGTTGCAGTCCTGTTCATAGAGAATATTTGAAACCAGAGAAATCATACCAGGTCTGTCCTTGCCAAGGGCGTTAATCATGAATTTGTTCATGCGGCACCTTTACATGTTCTCTCGAAGGAGGGAAATAGTTTTCTGATAATCATCAGTATGGAAAATTGCTGATCCGGCGACAAAAGAAGAGGCCCCTGCCTGGGAAACGGATTTGATGGTCTCTTTATTGATTCCGCCATCCACTTGAATAATTGTGTTAAGCTTTTGTCCTTTAATTATTTTGGATAAGGCTCTTATTTTACCAATACTGGATTCTATGAATTTCTGACCCCCGAAACCCGGGTTAACACTCATGATCAGAATAAAATCCAATTGATCCATCACATATTCGATGGAGGATATGGGGGTTGCTGGATTTAATGCCACACCCGCCTTGATGCCGAAGTTTCTGATGAGTTGAAGGCTTCGATGAAGGTGGGTACAGGCTTCAACATGAACGGAGATATAGTCAGCCCCTGCTTTTACAAATTCAGGAATAATCAAATCAGGTTTTTCAATCATCAAATGTACATCCAGCGCTAAGTTTGAAGCTCGTTTGCAGGCCTCGACAATAATGGGTCCATAGGTGATGTTGGGGACAAAATGCCCATCCATCACATCAATATGGATCCAGTCAGCACCTGCTTTTTCGATGGCCTTCAATTCCTCACCAAGCCTGGTGAAATCTGCTGATAAAATGGAGGGGGCAATGATTCCCATAATGGTTCTCCTGAATAAATAGATTCTTTTTTATATGGCTATAAAAACCGGTTTCAATTTATTTTTGATTTCCTTATTAACCGGGCAGCAAAAAAACCATCCATATTCTTTGGATCTGGATAGGTTTTAAAAAATCCTTCATTGGTTATAAATAATGAATATTTATCAGAATGGAAATCTTTATCAATTGAAAAATCCTTTCGTTTGTTTAAAAAAGAAAAAATAACATCCTCATTCTCTTCTTTTTCACAGGAACAGACGGCATAAACCAAAATCCCTCCAGGCTTTACAAGATTGGCAGCAGAATTGATCATTTTTTTCTGTTTTGTCGAAAGCCGTTCAATATCTTTTTTTGAACGTTTCCATTTTGTATCGGGATTGCGCTGTAAAACCCCGAGTCCTGTGCAGGGCGCATCGATCAAAACACGGTCAAAATAAAAATCAAAATCTTTGATTGAGCTCTTTAAAATGTCGATGGTTTTTATCTGAATAATATCGATGCCAAGCCTTTTTGCGTCCAGTTGAAGTGTTTCAAGTTTTTCAGGGTCAATATCGGATGCAATCACAATGCCTTGATTATCCATGAGTTGAGCAATATGAAAAACCTTTCCACCATAGCCTGCACAGGTATCCAGAATTATCTCTCCCGGTTCAGGGCCAAGATACTCAGTAACGATCTGAGCTGCCTCATCCTGGACATGGAAAAGACCGAGCTTGAACGCTTCTAATTCCTGAACCGGAAGCATTGGATTTGAAAAACAAATGCCATGGCTGGCATAATCCGTTGTTTGAATATTTTTTGTACATAGATAAAGCGCTTCTGAAAGAGAATGCCGGCTTGTTTTTAACAGGTTGCAGCATATGGTGATCTGTGGAATACTGTCTATCTGCTGGCATAATTTCTTTGTATGGTCAATGCCAAAGGCCTTAATCCATTTTTTAGACAGCCATATCGGAAAGGAATGTTTTACAGATAAGAATTTGTCTGGTTCTGTTTTTTCATTCGGCAAAGAAAGGGTATTATGATTTTCAGATGCTTTTCTCAGGACGGCATTGATAAACCCGGCTGTTTTCCTGCCGGATAATGCTTTAGATATATCAACGGCATTGTGGATAGCTGCAAAAGTCGGGATTCTATCCATGTGCAGAATCTGAAATAAGGCCATTCGTAAAATGTATAGAGAAATGATATCCATTTTTTCAAGGGTGGTATAGGAAAATGAACGAATGACCCAGTCGATGGTTTCTCTTTTTCGCAGAACACCAAATACGATTGCATTACAAAGACTTCTGTCGTTTTTTTGAAGATTTGAGATTTCTTCTGAATGTATTTCAAGGCTTTTGTCAAGCGTCAACGATCCTCTATGCCAGTCAAGTAAGACTTTTAGTGCAATATGGCGGGGGTCCTGAATCATTTAGAAATCAAATTTTACTGGAAGGGCAATGGGGTGGCCGCATAAAAAATCCTTGGCTTTTAAACGTTTTCCAGAGGCTCCCATGAGTTCTCGAATAACAAGGCTTCCCTTTCCAGTTGAAACATGGATACCGTCCTCATCACAAAGAAAAATGATTCCCGGATCAAAAGGAAAGGGAGGCTCCATGGCAATGGCTTTGAAAATTTTAATATGTTTATTTCCCAGAGACGAGAAAGCTCCAGGCCAGGGGGTCATGGCATTGATATGAGCCTGTATCTTACGGCTTGAAAGATTCCAATTAATCCTGCCGTCACCCTTTTTCAGCATTTTTACGTAACTTGCCTTGGAATGATCCTGGGGTATGGGAAAACATTCTTTTTTAAGGATGGCGTGGATGGTATTAACTATAAGATCGGCACCGATTTCTCCCAATCTTTCATGAAGGTCTTCGGCGGTATCGTGTTCGGATACAGGTGTGCTTCTGGAAATCAAAATGTCGCCTTTATCCATTTCTTTTGCCATGACCATGGTGGTGACTCCTGTCAGGTCGTCCATATTAAGAATGGCTGCCTGAATTGGGGATGGCCCCCTATATTTAGGCAAAAGGGATGCATGAATATTAATGGGATAAATTTGGGGTATGTCTAAAATTTTTTGGGATAGAATTTGTCCGAACGCAGCAACTACAAAAAAATCCGGTTCAAGAGATAATAATTTTTCCGCAGCTTCGATGGAATTGATTTTTTCGGGTTGAAATATTTCAATGCCAAGCTCTAAAGCTGATTGTTTTACAGGGGAGGGCATGAGTTTTTTCCCTCTTCCCTTTGGGCGGTCCGGTTGTGTAACGGCCAGACAAACAGTGAATTCACTCTCAAAAGCCAAACGCTGTAAGGCCGGGACACTGAATTCAGGAGTCCCCATATAAATGATTCGAGATTTATTTTTCAATTGCTGTTCAGTTCTTTTGCAAGCTTCTTCTTGTATAAGGACCTTTTTAATACACTGATTCTATTGATGAATAAGATGCCGTCCAGATGATCTATTTCATGCTGCATAATAACTGAAAGGATACCATCGGTCTTAAACTCCAATGGGTTTCCGTCAATATCCAAGGCTCTCACAACTACCGTTTCATACCGTTTTACATCGGCGCTGTAATCTACAACACTTAAACAGCCTTCTTTTTCTGATACTATGCTGCCGGAGGCTTCTATGATTTCTGGATTGATCAATGCCTTAAATTCGTTGACGGTGCCGTCATTATCCTTGTCTCTTGCATGGAGGTCATAAATAATGACTCTTTTATTCACACCCACCTGGGGTGCGGCAAGCCCTACGCCAGGGGCATCGAACATGGTCTCTCCCATGTCGTTGATTAATGTCCTTATTTCATCATCAATGGATTCAATCTTGACTGACGGCTGCAGCAAGGATTTTTCCGGGTAGGTTAAAATATTACGAATGGCCATCTTTTTCAAAAATTTCCTTTGCTTTTTGTATATCCTTTTTTATCTGGTCGGAAAGCTCCCGGATGCCTGCAAATTTTTTTTCATCCCTGAGCCGCTTGATCATGTTCACACGGATTCTTGTGTCATATATATCATCATTGAAATCCAGGATGTGGACTTCAATGGTGAACTGGTGATCCCCAAATGTTGGAGAGAACCCGATATTTGCAACTCCTTTGAAATTACCCTTGACAGTTTCCACGGCAACCGCATAAACACCCAGTTTCGGGCATAATTCATCATGCAGTTTGATGTTTACAGTTGGAAACCCAAGCTGGCTCCCTCCCCGCTGCCGGCCTTTTATCACTTTGCCGCGAATCTGATAGTGTCGGCCAATATATTTGTATGCCTGATTGACTTTTCCCTCCATTACAATTTCACGTATCCGGGTACTGCTGATTCTTTCATGGTTAGATCCTGTTACATGCTTCCATGCAGAAATAACAGTTTCAAACCCAAGTCGGTTTCCTTCCTTTTTAAGAAGTTCCGTATTGCCGAGCCGATCTTTACCAAACGAATAATCCCCTCCAATAATGATCGCTTTCATACCGATTTTATTCACAAGAATATCTTCAATAAAATCATGAGCGGTAATGGAGGCAAATTCCATATTGAAGCGGATACACAAAAGTACGTCAATTCCACATTTTTCAATCAGCTCAAGTTTCTGATCCCTTCTTGTAATCAGCGGGGGGCCTGAAATTCCTAAAGCTTGTAATGGATGGGGATCGAAAGTTATTGTAACAGAAGTCCCGTTAATCTGTTTTGCTTTATTAATAACCTGTTGGAAAAGGCTTTGATGTCCTTTGTGAACTCCATCAAAATTTCCAATCGTAAGAACTGCATTTTTAAATGGGGTTTTTATCTGATCTAAATTTTCAATTAGCTGCATGTTTCCCTTTTCTCTTTGGAACAATAATCTTGACAAAATTTATAAACACGTATATATAGCCTAACTGTCGTTTTTAAGCAATCTTTTATTGCCCGCTTGCGGGTTGGTGGGAAACAGTTTAATGCCGAAGTGGCGGAATTGGTAGACGCACCAGTTTCAGGGACTGGCGAGCGTATGCTTGTGGGAGTTCGAATCTCCCCTTCGGCACCATAACCCTCTAATCCCAGTTGAATGAATTAAGCCGAAGTGGTGAAATTGGTAGACACGCTAGACTTAGGATCTAGTGTCGCGAGACGTGAAGGTTCAAGTCCTTTCTTCGGTACCACAAAAGAAGATGAACAGTTCAGGCTTTTGCCACAAAGTTGATTCACTGTTTTTCGGTAGTCATTATTTCAGATCAAAGATAACTTCTTGCACCAATATAATGGTTTAAAAAATATGGAGTGTTCAAAAATTCATATGTTACATTTCTGCCTCTTCCTGGCGCATGGATGAATTTGCCATCTCCCATATATATCCCAACATGATAGTCTTTGTTTTTTTTCAGGTCTTTAAAAAAAACAAGATCTGA
Source organism: Desulfobacula sp. (assembly GCA_020048635.1). Taxonomy (GTDB): domain Bacteria; phylum Desulfobacterota; class Desulfobacteria; order Desulfobacterales; family Desulfobacteraceae; genus Desulfobacula. The sequence goes on from JAIFMF010000025.1 coordinate 7,997, forward strand.
AATTTGTAAATTTTGTATGGTTATAATCCTACCATTTTCAAATTGGGCACTTGCAGTTCTTGGGACGATAATGTCTGCCATTTGATGGGTATATACAACAAGACCACTACAATCAAATCCTGTCTCCGGGGAGTGCCCACCCCATTGGTATGGCACCCCTAAACTGTTGATCGCATATTGTGCAATGATTTTTTTTTGATTTGATTGTTTGTTAAAAGAATCCTGAGACTGGTAAAGCTTCACATCCGGAGGAATATGATGCTCATGCGCAGCTTTTTTATGTCCGGCACATGAAAAAGTCATGGACATTAAAAACAATAATAAAATGTATATCTTAGGTTGATGCATTTACTGTGATTTGGAATTTTGCGTAAGAGAGATTGTTCCTTTTTTTGAAACCCTTATCAATGAGTGCAAGACACCTGTATCAAGTTTTGTATTCAGGTCGTAAGAAATCCGCTCCTTTCCCTGATTCCGGATAAGATCGGAAATAAAACCTATGCTGTTGAAAAGATCAACAGAGGCATTGAGTATTATATCTCCTTCACCGTAAGCTTCAATTTCAGGAAGGTTATTTGAAACTCCTGCGATTATATTATGCCCTTCAAGGGAAACGGTATACGAAATACCTTTCAATTGGAGTTTGGTTCGGTTGGGATTAACTATATGCAGCCCTATTTGAAACCTGGGAATCATACCTTCTGTTGGTATTGTATCAAAAGAGGTAATGCTCACAGTTGGTGTCTCATAAATCGGTTGTAAATTGGCACATCCGGAAACAAGCAGAGAGAGAATAAAAAATAGGGCCCAAGAGACATTTTTTGTCATGAATTTATCCTATTAGGTCAATTAACGAGCCGATGGTTTCCTCATAAGTTTTGATCACTTTAGTATTGGCTTTGTATCCTTGAGATGCAATAATCTGGTTAACCATTTCTTCAGCGATATCGGTGTTTGATGATTTTTTCAACTCTCCTGTTGTGCTTAGGGGGTCATCTACAAGAGGTCCGGGAGTATTGATATTTGTTATAGTTGTTTGAACCTGACCGTTTTCACCCTCGGTATTTATGGCATGATTTTTTTTAAAATCATCAGAAAGGGCATTTGCAACATTATTGGCACTGACCGCCATTTGTTTTGAAAATGCCTGCAAAGCCGACATATTGCTGTTAACAGATGTAATCATAAAAAGTGACTCCTTATATTTGGTTTCCCCTTTAATATAAAATAATGCAATATTCATGCTAATTGCAAAATTTCTTATTTATGATATTGAATAAAAGAGCCCGGTTCTGAAATGATTCACTATTAGTGTATGAATTATCAAAAATCGGCTGAAATTGCAAATTATGTTTTATTGGATTCTAATTGTAAGGAGGATTGAATGTTTGCCCTAAATAAAACAGTTATGCTGTTGATCGATGTTCAAGGACAACTGGCTCAACTTATGTATGAAAAGGAAAAATTATTCAAATCGCTTCAAATTATGATTCAGGGCATGAAAATACTTGGTGTGCCGATTATCTGGATGGAGCAGATACCAAAGAATTTAGGCCCGACATCTGAAGAAATTTTAAAATATATGACCGGGATGGAACCTATAGAAAAGTTTTCATTTTCATGTTGTGGTGAGCCTTTATTTATGGATAAATTTGAAAAAACAGGAAGAAGTCAGGTTTTATTGACTGGAATCGAGACTCACATCTGTGTTTTTCAAACTGGATATGAATTAATTCAAAAAGGTTGTAAAGTCCAGGTCATATCGGATTGTGTATCTTCCAGAACCAGCGAGAACAAAGACATTGGTATCCGAAGAATCATTGAATCGGGGGGCGAGGTCTCCAGCGTTGAAATGATATTCTTTGAATTAATGAGAGCTGCACAGGGAGATCAATTCAAACAGATCATCAAATTAATCAAATGAATGTTTCCCGATTGGAAAAAGAATTGAATTATATTGCAATTCGAAAAGAAGAGGGCTCTTTTTCGGGCATTGAGCTTACCTTCTCATAGGAATCGGTGGCTTTTTTGAGATTACCGAGCACTTTTTTCTCATTAGCGGTTGCCTGGTCTTTCACTTGTGATATCATCAATTCCGAGAGGGCGTTGGATATTTCAGACGTTGCATTAGCTGCTATTTTAAGATCCTGAGACGATGGATCGGCAGGGGCAAGGGCGGCTCTTTTGACTTGACGCATTTTCCTGACAGTGGCTTCGGGATCTCCAGGGACAGGTGAGGTATCAATACCGACTTCACCACCAACTGCATAATTTTTACCATCAGGCCCTCGTTGGTATGTAAAATTTGCACCGGAGGTTATATATTTCCCTCCCGTTGCAATATGTGCCATCTCATGTTGTCTGACCTCAGTGTCAATTTTTTTGAGTTCTTCAAGCAATTGTATTTCTGCCTGACTTAATACCGAAGCCTTCCCAGATCTTATTACTGAATTATTTTTGGGTTCATTAGTCGGATCATTCCCTGAATCGCTTTGATATGAATTCTTATCTGTTTCTGATGTTGAAGAATTGGTATTGACAGAATGAGTGTTTACGATCGGAGAGAGTTTTTGATTATTTTTTGATTGAGCTTGCGGCGCATTATTAAACTCTATCCCTGAAATCATATCGTATGAAAAATCATATATACCACTTTTATATGTTTTTATAGTATTCATTATTCAGTGTTCCAGAAAAAAATAGCATAATCATTTAATTATAGCTTAACCCATGATAAATACAAAGACAATGGGTTGCAATAAAAAAGAAATGTTTGAAAATTATGTTTGACAAACTCAAAATATTTTTATAATTTCAAAAATTTAGATTATCGCCTTATACTTTTGATTGAATTAATGCCCGGCAAACAGATAGTCATGGATTTTTATGGATCGAAGTGTAACTGTTTCTCGAAAAAGTAAAGAGACTTCCGTATCAGTCCTTTTGGATTTAGATGGCAGTTGTAAAGCTGATATTTCCACGGGCATTCCATTTTTTGATCATATGCTTACCGCTTTTACTGTACATGGTTTTTTTGATTTAAAGATCGATGCAAAAGGTGATCTTGAAGTTGATTTTCATCATACTGTAGAGGATGTAGGATTGGTTTTAGGGCAGGCAATTTCAAAAATTCTTGATAATAATAAACAAATTGTACGATTTGGTGACAGCTGTGTGCCTATGGACGAAGCACTCTCAAGGGTTACCATCGATCTTTCCAACAGACCTTATCTGATCTATAATTCCCCCCATGATCTTAAAGCAAAAGGAAATTTTAATATTGAACTTGCTAAAGAGTTTTTTCAGGCATTGTGCACTCAGGGGGCATTTAATCTTCACATTAATTCCTATTATGGTGAAAACGAGCACCATGTTCTTGAATCCATCTTCAAAGCATTTGGAAGATCTTTACACATGGCTTCCCGAATGAATGAAAAAATAGTTGGGGTACTATCCACTAAGGGATCTCTATAGGAACTGCTGCACTTCAATGAAAATGGTCATATAATTAAAATAGTGAATTTTAATGATAATTATACCTGCTGTTGATATCAAACAAGGCAAATGTGTGCGACTATTACAAGGCCGCATGGAAGAGACAACTCAATACTCGGAAGATCCTCTAAAAATAGCACAGCGATGGGAAGCGGAAGGAGCGAGTCTTATCCATGTAGTTGATCTGGACGGAGCATTTGCAAAAGAAGTAAAAAATTTAAAAACCATCCAGAATATTTTATCCGGCATTAATGTTCCCATACAGGTAGGGGGCGGCATCAGAGATTTAAAAACAATTGAAATGTATATTAGCATGGGTGTTTCAAGGATCATTATTGGAAGTGAAGCTCTTTATAATCCGGATTTTGTCAAAAAAGCATGTCTGAAATTCAGTGGTCGTATTGTTGTCGGCATTGATGCAAGAAACGGAAAGGTTGCTGTTGAAGGATGGAGCCGTACATCTGAAACAAATGCCATTGACCTTGCAAAACAATTTGAATCCTGCGGGGTTGCAGCTATTAATTTTACAGATATACACAGGGACGGCATGCAGACAGGCCCGAATATCGAAGAAACGGCTTTATTGGCAGAAGCTGTGTCTATACCCATTGTAGCATCGGGTGGCGTCAGCACCATTCAAGATATAAAAAATCTTCTAAAAATTGAATTTAAAGGAGTGACAGGCGTTATTACAGGAAAAGCACTTTACGAAGGTACTCTTGATTTAAAAGAGGCCATAAGGATTTCAAAATAGCCATTATCTTTAAAGATAATGATTGACATGTGATAATAAATAATTATTTTACTCAAATTTCATAACTGTTATTTTTGGAGTCAGCGCGATAGCGATGCATATTCCTGAAGAAAAGATATCAGAAATCTTAAATACTTCTGATATCGTCGATGTTATTTCAGAATCTGTTATTCTAAAAAAAGCGGGGACTAATTATTTTGGATTATGCCCCTTTCATTCTGAGAAAACCCCTTCTTTTTCCGTAAATCCAGGTAAACAGATTTTTCATTGTTTTGGTTGCAGTGCCGGTGGAAATGTATTGTCGTATTTAATAAAATATCATGGCATTTCATTCCCTGAAGCAGTGAAAATGGCAGCCCGAAAATATAATATTGAAATTGACAATTCTACCGTCAACCCTTCAGTTAAAAAAGAACTCGAAATAAAGGAAGGTTTGTTTCGAATTAACCAAACCGTTATGGGATATTATCATGATTTTCTGAAAAAATCACAACAGGCAGAAAGTGCAAGAAATTATCTTAATAAAAGAAGAATTTCCGAGGATATTATACAGGAATTCAAACTGGGCTTTTCTCCGGAGAGTTGGGACACAATCGTTAGGTTTTTTAAAAAGAATAAGGTTTCAAATAAAAATGCGACTCAGTCCGGTCTAGTTTTAGAAAGAAAACAAAAGCAGGGACTTTATGACCGGTTCAGAAATCGCATTATATTTCCAATTTTTGATATTAATATGCAGGTGGCAGGTTTTGGAGGGCGAGTAATGGATGACGGCATGCCCAAATATCTTAATTCTCCAGAAACACCAGTGTATTTTAAAGGTCGTATTCTTTACGGTCTTCACATGGCCAAACAGTTTTGCAGGCAACAGGGATTTGTATATATTGTTGAAGGATATTTTGATTTTTTATCCCTTTATCAACAGGGTATAAAAAATGTGGTTGCAAGCCTCGGAACCGCATTGACATCTGATCATGTCAGAGTTCTAAAAGGGTACGCCACAAAAATGGTGCTGGTATTTGACTCTGACACCGCTGGTATCAGTGCAGCAAAAAGAAGTATAAAAATTTTTCTGCAAGAAGGTGTGGACATCAGAATACTTGTTCTTCCTGATGGCAATGATCCGGACTCATATGTCGTAACCCATGGAAGAGAAGCGTTTATAGAACTTGCCTCAAATGCAAAGACTGTCATGCAATTTCTTTTAAAGGTTTCGATTGATACCCATGGGTTTTCTGTAGAAGGGCGGATAAAAATTCTGGAGGATATGAAGCAACACTTGATTTTAATTCAAGACAGTGCTTTGCGATCTTTACATGTCAAAGACCTTGCCGAAACTCTTAAAATCGATGAGAAGGCTGTATTAGAAAAGGTTAAGGAATATTATCTGGATAATTCCGTCTCAATCTTGGATTATTGCAAACGAGAGGGAAACAAACTTGAATCTGATCGAAGAGAAGAACAGATTATTTCAATGATGCTCAACTATCCTGAAACTATTTCTTTAATTAAAAGCAGAGATGTTACTAAATATTTTTATTCTGAAAAATTAAAACACATTGCAATGAAAATATTAAGCATTGATCCGGATAATAATGCCTTTATCACTTGTGTTATGGCAAAAATGGAAAATCCCGAGGATCAGGAACTTTTAGCATCTTATGCAATTGATGATTTTTTTTCGGAACAAGATATCCATCAGACCGCTCTATCATTAATAAATAGAATTATCAGAGTTAGAGTCAAACAGGAGAACACCTTAACAAATAGAATAATAAGTGCGGAAAAGGGCTGTGATTCTGAATTGATTGAACTGTTAAGAAAAAAACAGAAAGAGATTCAGCAATTACATAATCGATAAAAATTTTAAGCCTTTAGGAGGCATTTTATGGCAGTAGAGACAAATCAGTCTGGAGAGAATATGGCTATCAGCAATTCAGCCATGGAAAAATTAAAGAAAAAAGGTAAAAAAGCAGGTTCCCTCTCTTATGCCGAAATTAACGATGCAATAACTGAAGATTTCAAATCATCAGATCAGATTGAAGATGTATTTATGCAATTTAAAGAGCTTGGTATAAAGCTTGTTGATAAAGAAAAAATAAAAAAAAATATTAAGAAGACTACGGACAAAAAAAGGAGTCATACTGTCCTTAAAAAAATAAGTCATGAAACTTCCCGAAGATATGAAGATGAAGAGCCGGAAGATCAGGATATTGAAAAGCAAACCCATAAAGAAATGTTTTCATCCAAAAGAGACCGTAATGATATTGAATTCGGTGCTGTAACCGACCCTGTAAAAATGTATTTAAAGGAAATGGGGATGGTAACCTTACTCAGTCGTGAGGGTGAAATAGAGATTGCAAAAAAAATTGAGCGAGGGGAGCGAGATGTTCTAAGAGCTATGCTGGATTGCCCGATATCCTTATCCACTATTTTCATGTATGGGGATAAAATGGAAAAAAAATCCATTCGCCCCAAGCATGTTTTAAGAGATGTGGACGAAGGAGACGGTGCTGTTGACGAGGTTTCAAAACAGGAAAAATTTCTATCTTCCTTAAGAATTATTAAAGATATTCACGAGACACTTCAGAATAAACGGGACCAACTGCAGCTTGAAAAAAAAGGGTCAAAAAAATATGAGGTTATTTCCAAAGACATATCGGACAATACAGAAATTGTTTTTGAAGAATTAAAAAAATGGCGATTTGAAACCAATGTTATTGATAATATAGAAAAAAATATCAGAACTACGATTGTGTGGTTTGATAAGATTGAAGACCTTTTGAATCGATGCGCTCAAACTTTTAATGCTAGAACTCAAAAAATGCTCGATCAGATGTCTTCTCAAAAAGAATTTGCATATTGGGCGACAAATAGTTCTTCCATAACACAAAATCGAGCAGAAATTTTATTTCAAGATATTGATTCCATATTGCGCCAGATGTCTTTGAAAAAGAATGAAGTAAAAGGGGATTCCAAGGTTTTAAAGCGGCTTATTGAATGTGTCGATACCGGACGCAAAGAAGCGGATTCTGCAAAAAGAGAACTTGTAAGAGCTAATTTAAGACTTGTAGTGAGCATTGCAAAAAAATATACGAACAGAGGTTTGCAATTTCTTGATTTGATTCAGGAAGGAAATATTGGATTAATGAAAGCCGTTGATAAATTCGAATATCGGAGAGGTTACAAGTTTTCCACATATGCCACTTGGTGGATAAGGCAGGCGATTACAAGGGCAATCGCAGATCAGGCTAGAACTATTCGAATACCAGTTCACATGATTGAAACGATTAATAAACTGATTAGAACATCAAGATACCTTGTGCAGGAAATGGGAAAAGAGCCTTCCCCTGAAGAAATTGCGGAAAAAATGGATATTCCTATAGATAAGGTCCGGCGTGTTTTAAAAATTGCAAAAGAACCTATTTCTCTTGAAACACCAATTGGTGAAGAGGAAGACAGTCATCTGGGTGATTTTATCGAAGACAAAAAGTTTTCTATCCCTTCGGATGCAGCTATTGATTTCAGCTTGGCGGAACAGACCAGAAAAATTCTTGCTACATTGACGCCCCGAGAAGAAAAAGTGCTTCGAATGCGTTTCGGTATCGGAGAGAAATCTGATCATACCCTTGAAGAAGTTGGAAAGGATTTCACCGTGACACGAGAACGTATCCGCCAGATTGAGGCCAAGGCATTAAGAAAGCTGAGACATCCGACAAGAAGCAAGAAGCTCAAGACTTTTATTGAGAATTAAATATTGACATATAGTGGGGATTTATACTATATATTTTAAGTTTTTATACAAAAAGGGCCTATAGCTCAGTTTGGTAGAGCCACCGGCTCATAACCGGTCGGTCCCTGGTTCGAATCCAGGTGGGCCCACCAAGAAGAAAAGAGTCAAGAACATTATATGATGGATACTCAAAGCATAAAAGGATGCTCACCTCTCATATGAATGTGTCTGAAGAATATCGAGCGGATAAAACAATGAAAAGCGTGGTAATATACCACGCTTTTTTTGCTTACAGACGATATGATCATGACTGACATAAAGAATATATTAGCGCTTCTCAATGAAATTGCTCCTTTTAATTTGTCTGAGGATTGGGATAACTCGGGACTTCAAGTGGGAATGATGGACGGGGAAGTCAAAAAGGTTATTATTGGACTTGATGTTTCTTTGCCGATATTAGACGCTGCAACAAACGGAAGGTTTGATCTTATTATAACACATCATCCTCTAATGATTCATCCGGAAAAATCTTTTGATTTTAGCAGGATGCCGGGCAAAGTTATAGAAATTGCTGCGAAACAGGGTCTAAATATCATTTCTCTTCATACAAATATTGATAAAGCCAGCGGTGGCCTTAATGATTATTTTGCCTCATCCATTGGGCTCAAACAAACAACTCCTTTGATAATTGACAGTTCAATGCGCGCTTTAAAAAAAGAATGTACTGGTATCGGCAGGATTGGATACCTTGATTCAAGGCTTACATTAAAACAGCTTGTCCACCAGATAAAACAAAAATTGAATCTGTCTTACCTCAGAGCTACAGGAGATTTGGAAATGCCTGTAACAACTGTAGCAATTTGTACCGGTAGCGGCGGGTCTCTTATTGATGAATTTTTAATTTCAAGTGCAGAGGTGTTTATCACAGGAGATGTAAAATATCATGATGCAAGGCGAGTGGAAGAGCATTTAAAAGGGATTATTGATGTTGGACACTTTGGTTCAGAATGGATGGTGGTTGATTTACTTTATGAAAAATTAAGCCAAGCCTTTCATGAAGCAGGGTTAAATATTGAATTAGCAAAATTTAAAGAAGAAAAAGATCCATTTACTATATTTTAAGGATGATATGATGAACAATATACCGGATCAGGTTCAAGATATAGAAACGCTGATAAAACTCCAACAAGCAGAAACTGAGATTATTAGGCTGAAAGAAATTCTGGAGAAGTTTGAGAAAGAAAAGAATAAACTGGGCCTGAAGCTAAAACAATTTGGTATGGCGTTACAAGAGAATAAAGAAAGCTTTTCAAAAGCAGCATTCATCTGTTCTGATCTTGAAAAAGAAATACAGATGGTTGATGATCGTATTGTTAAAAGCAATGAAAAATTGAGAATGGTGAAAACCAACAAGGAATATCAACTCTTTTTAAGAGAAGTTGATGATAATAAAAAACGTAAAGATACATTAGAAACTGAATTAATCGAACGACTGGATGAAAAAGAAAAAATTGAAAAAGTTGTTCAGGATGGAGAGAAAGAATATCAACTCCTCGGTGTCCAAATAGGCTCAGAGCAAAACGACATTGAAAAAAAGACCATAGAAGATCGAGAGATGCTTGATGAATATCTTAAAAGTCAGGCCAAAATCGGAAAAACTCTTGATCCATCGTTAATGAACAGATTTGCTAAAATTTCAAAGATGAATCAGGGGCTTGCTGTAGTCAATGTGAAAAATGAGGTGTGTATGGGATGTTTTATGAATATCCCACCTCAATTGTATATAGAGGTCCAACGAGGGAAATCATTGATTTCATGTCCACAATGCAGTAGAATCTTATACCATGTAAAATAATTAATCGGCCTGACCAGGCAAAACGATCGCTGGGTTTTTTAACCTGGAGGAAAGTCCGAACACCACAGGACAGGACGCTCCATAACATGGAGTCACGGTGACGTGAAGGAAAGTGCAACAGAGAGTAGACCGCCCATATCAGTTATGATGTGGGTAAGGGTGAAACGGTGCGGTAAGAGCGCACCAGTTTTCCAGGTGACTGGAAAAGCTTGGTAAACCCCGTCCGGTGCAAGACCAAATAGGGAAACGTTTGAGGGTTGTCCGCCCAAGTTTTCGGGTAGGTTGCTTGAGGAGCACGGCAACGTGCATCCCAGATGAATGATCGTTGACCTGTTTAAGGTAACAAAAACAGGTAACAGAATTCGGCTTATCAACTGGTCAGGCCGAACCTTTTTGAACTCTGGATTTAATAATGAATATAGTCTGTGACATATCTTTTAAAGAAAAAGCCAATATTTTTTCCTTTGAATATCTTAAATGCATTCTATTTGTTGCCGAACTTAACGATGACAGCTACATTTTTACAAAAAAATTATACTCAAAACTGATTACAACATCACATATCCTTGAAGATTTTCTGGATTTTCATGGGGCAAAAAAAAATAAGGAATGGATATTATATCGCGAATTATCTGCTACTATAAGGCATCTTGCATTGGCATGCTATTCCCAACGGCATATTTTAAATCGATTTAAATATTATTTTTTTGAGGAGATGAGATATGAAACCTTCAAGCTTGAAGCCTTTGATACCCTAAAAATTTTACAGGAAGCCATAAAACTTGCAGCACCCATTGTTCTAAAAGAAGCTCAAAGACTTCAAATTCTTTTACCAACTACCGGATATGATTTGAGTTATTTCCCAGGTATCTCTTCAATCCAACAGCTTGACCATAATATTGATGATTTTAATTCCAAAGTTCAGCAAAGAGAAAATTTAACACGGATTTCCAGTGAGTTTTTAGAAGTGGTTAAAGATTTTGAACAGCTCGCTTTTTATGAACGATATGATTTGAAAAAAATAAATAGTCTTGTTCCCGATCAATTCAATGAAGTAATAATCAGAAGATATGAAATGTTGATTCATAACATACAGTCTTCATTTGATTCATATGTTGTAAATACCAAATCATCTCCAGAAAATGCAATACTGGAGCAACTTAGAAGTCATTTTTCAATTGTATTTCATCTTCTCCAGGTTGCTGGAAGCCTCTTGCATTTTTACGAGAGACATCTTCATGACATCGGGTTTAAGGATGTCTACAAAAATGTAAGTGAATCCCTATCCAGCCTTATTGACCCAGATGTTGTACTGGATAGAGCTGTTAATTTTTGCCTGTATTATGCTTGGAAATTTTTATCCTCTGGGAAAGCGGTGGCACTGAAAATATTGAATGAAAATATGGAAACATCCATTATAGAGGTGGGGATTCCAAAAGATCGGGGATTTCATAGTCGCCCAAGCCTTCTAGTGGCGAAAATTGTTCAGCACTATGGAGGTGAAGTAAAGATGCTTGTCAATAATGATGCGTTTGATGCCTCAAGCGTTCTGGATATCCAATGGGCCGGAGGAAAAATTAAAAAGGAAGAGATTGAAGCAGTTCAATTTAAAGGGGACATCCGTGCTTTAAAGGATATTAAAATTCTTTCGGGTGTAAATTATGGGGAAGATCTCATGGGGAAAGGTATCCCCTTGCCAAAAGAACTGTCCTATTTATGCTAATATGAAGCAAATAGATCATTTTGCTATAGTTGTTGCTGCAGGCAAAGGTCTGCGCATGGAATCAGACACAAAAAAACAATATCTATTACTCAATAAAATTCCAATTCTTACTCGCACTATTAAGGTATTCCATGGTAGTGATGATATCCGGGAGATTATCCTTGTGGTACCGGAGGATGATATAGAATACTGCAAATCAAAAATTCTTGAAAACTACGGACTAACAACTAAGATACATCTCATTGCAGGAGGAGATCAAAGACAGCATTCTGTATTTAACGGACTGAAATATATATATAATAATATAAGATTTGAAAAAGATGCTATTGTTCTGATCCACGATGGAGTCCGCCCTTTTATCAGCCAGGAAATAATCCCTGATTGTATTAAAAATGTTATACAATTAGGGGCTTGTGTTCCAGCGGTCAGAATTTCTGATACTGTGAAATTGGTACGGCCTGATTTTAGGATTCAAAAAACTCTTATCAGAGAAAATCTTTATCTGATTCAAACTCCACAGTGTTTTTACTTAAAAAATATTCTTGAGGCATTTGAATATGCAATAAAAACATCTTTTTTAGGAACGGACGATGCATCGATACTTGAGCATTTTGGTCAGAAAGTGCATATAATAAAAGGCTCCAAGTTGAATATAAAAATTACAACTCCTGAAGATCTGATCCTTGGGGAGCTTTATCTCTCTAAAATACAAGGATACTTTTCCTGACAGTTTGTTATTGACATTGAAAATAACTTAAGCATAATAAAAGAAATTGTCTAATCCACGCACATAACCCGGAGGGTATCACGATGGCGGAAAAACCAGCAATAAAGATTGGTTATATGAAAATTACAGATCATCTTATTCTTGGTGTTACTGATCTTAAATTGAAAAAAGGTATGGAAAAATTTGAGCATTGTACGCTTAGCCCAGTACTGAAGAATGGATGGAATGAGGTAGCGGATGCCCTTTCAACCAAATCACTGGATGGTGCCCTGATACTTGCTCCAACCGCCATGGACTTGTTTAAATCAGGGGTTGATATTAAACTTCTTCTTTTTGCACATAAGGCTGGGAGTATTCTTGTTAAAAGCAAAAAAGCAAATATTGAAAAAATAGAAGATTTTGCTGGCAAAACAGTTCTGATCCCTTATCAGCTTTCCGTTCACAACATGCTGTTTCACAAACTTCTGTCTGAAAAAGGATTAAAGCCGGGAAGATCTACAGAAAAAGGTATAGATGTTACATTAGAAGTTGTGGCCCCATTCCAGATGCCGGAAGCATTAGAATATGATGAAGAAGGTGAAATCGGTGGCTTTATTGTAGCAGAACCTTTTGGTTCACTGGTTATTGCAAAAGGTTATGGTGAGGAATTTTATCTTTCCAAGGATTTATGGCCAAAACATCCATGTTGTGTGTTCGTTGTACGAAATGACATTATCAAAAAATATCCGGAAGCAATTCAAGAAATCTGTAATAGTTTCGTCAGATCCGGACTTGCAATAGACGCTCAGCCGGACCCTGCTTCTATCATTGGCGGAGATTTTTTATCTCAAGACAGAGACGTTATTTTCAAAGTGCTGACTGACCCCCCTGATCGTATTTTGACGAGTGAATTATTCCCAATTATCAAAGATCTCGATACAATTCAGAAATATATGATGGATGAAATGAAAATCATGACAAGTTTGATTGATCTGAATAAATTTATTGATACCAGTTTTGCAACAAAGGCTGGGGCAAAATAAAAGGGCTTTATTTTACGGATGTAATGAATTTATAGATTTGTGAAATTGCTTTTTGACTCCATTCAGGTTTTCCGGATAGTGTTCGAATTTTATTTTTGTTCAGCAAGAGGGTAGTTTCTTCTGCCGTCAACCCATCAGTTTTAAGTTCAAGAATAACCTTCATAATGGCAGCCTTATATTTTTCAATGCTATCTTCCGGAGAGATATCCATTTTTATTGTTTTTATATGTTTTGAATTTTCTTCCATTAAAATTGCAGGTTCAAAATTTTCAACAGGATTAATTAGTTTTGATAAATCATCCATTTGAATTACAGACGGTTTTTCATTGCTAAGATGATAATCAATATCAATCAGCAATGAAAGATCATCAATGTTTTTACGAGAAGCTCCTTCAACCGGCGTCTGAATAAGTTTTGAAAGGTCATCCATCAGATCATGGCGAGGGCCAATCAATTTATTTAAGTCATCCAGCGGTTCATATAAATTTGACAGGATTGTTTTCTTAGTATTTCTATTAATTTCGTGGCGGCCATCGACGAGCGAAGATAAATCATCGAGTTCTTCAGTGGCAAACGATTCAAAAGACTCCTTATCAAGCAGAGTTGACAGATCATCAATTTCAATTTCTGGGGATTTGAAATTACTTTCTAACAAAACAGACAAATCGTTCAGCTTACCTGATTGGTTTTTATCCTCTTGATACTCATTCTCTATTAAAAGGGATAGATCGTCAGTTTTGAATACACCAGTAAGACAGCTTAACGGGTCTTCCATCTCTGTATTGCATGAGCCCGGCAGTTCATCAATCTTGGAAAATTCTTCAATCAGGTCATCTTCATCAAGAAGATTTGAGATGTCCGAATCCATTTTTCTAAATACACTGGAATCTTTCGGATTATCATATACATTATCTATTCTTATGGATGTGTATCTTGTATCTGTCTCATCAATTATCAGGGCATTCGCTGCCTGATGGACAATCTGTTGCGTTGCAGGCTCAACACCACTAGTCCTAATCTTGTTCATCTCCTGTAAAGCGTTGGCAATATTATTCATGGCGCCTGCTTTTTTTTCTTCAGCTTCAGCACGCTTTTCAATAGCGACAGCTTTTCTTTCTTCAGCCGCAGCTCTTTTTTCATGTGCTATTGCAATTCTTTTCTGTTGCTCACCAAGTTCACTGAAAAGAGATTTCAAAAGTACTACCCCTTCTTTATTTAAGCGGATATCTTCATTTTGTAAAAGGTTTATGGAAGGATTAAGGATATGGATGGTATCAGAACTTGAAAGTGTATCTAAGTATTTATCTATTTCTCCGGGAAGCATTCCGGTTTCAAGATGTTCAAGTATTTTTATAATTGTTTTTATGATTTCGGGTACATAATAAGGCATTCCATTGACCAGCTCATATGGCAACCATTTTTTAAATCTTCTTAATAGAAATTTTATTGTGGCTTTGCCGGTGTTCAACTCTTCAGCAATGTCCAAAGCAGATATTAATTTTCCGCGAGTCATTTTTTCCTCATTAATGAAAAATAATATGTAACACTGGTATTCGACAGCTATTTAAGTTTATTGAATTTTTAGAATTAAATAAAGTGCTGTTGAAATTAATTTTTATTTTTTTTCAAGTCGTAAAAAAATAAATGATGTAGTACCCCGACTTTTTACCTGGAAATATATATACATTGCCTATTTGCCCTTTGATATTCCTGGCGCCACCGATATAGGAAATCCTTATCCAAACCTAAATTTTCTGTCACCGAGAATTGCTGTGCAGGATTCATTTTTCTTGACATTAATAGGCAAGTGGAGTACCTTCCCATCCGCTTAAACGTCGAGTCCATATTTAATGGAGCGGGGGAACCAATTAACACGGGGCGTATGGCCTTATTGCCAAGGACAACCTTCTCGGTCCGAGCCCGTCAGCTAACCTCGCAGGCGTCGAGGGGGAAAACTCACCGGAGTTGCCGGAGGATTTTCTCCTCTTGTTGAACAACCGGAGGTTTTGAAAATGAAATTGCCTTTATTCCAGCGGGCCAAGGTCAGGGAAGGTCTATCCGGCCCCGAAACCAAGCACACACCTCGAAAAGAAACAATTGCGCTGGCCATAGGAGCCCTCGGGGTGGTTTATGGCGATATCGGAACGAGCCCTCTCTATGCCATAAAGGAATGTTTTTCCGGTCCTCATTCCGTTGCTCTCACCGAGGCCAATATTTTCGGTGTCATATCCCTGGTTTTCTGGTCGCTTACTTTTATCGTCAGTTTTAAATATGTCATTTATATCCTGAGAGCAAACAGCCATGGAGAGGGAGGCATCTTTGCCCTTTTCGGATTGCTCCAGGTCAAGGAAGGGAAAATGTCTGCGCCTCTGCGTTCGGTAACAGCGCTCGCCGCTATTTTTGGCGCTGCATTGCTTTACGGTGATGGCGTGATCACTCCTTGCATTTCAGTTCTTTCAGCAGTTGAAGGGCTTGAAATAGTCACCAAGGCAGCGGCACCGTATGTATTGCCCATTACCTGTGCCGTACTCATCTTTTTGTTTATGAATCAGCATCGGGGAACAGAGAGCATCGGGAAAATACTCGGCCCCATCATGATGGTCTGGTTTTTTGCATTATCCTTATTGGGTGTGGCTGAGATCTGGCAAAACCCCAGGATACTCTTGGCCATCAATCCTTATCATGCCTATGAATTTTTTAAGGATGGCGGTTTTCACGTGGTCCTTGTTCTTGCCTCCGTTGTACTCTGTGTCACCGGTGCAGAGGCACTCTATGCCGATCTTGGGCATTTCGGAATCAAGGCCATCAGAATCTCCTGGCTCGGCGTTGCATGCCCGGCGTTGATCCTGAATTACCTTGGGCAAGGCGCCCTATTGATGCAATCACCCGAGATGGCGGGAAATCCTTTTTATGGATTGGTGCCGCGGGTGCTTCTTTTGCCCATGGTGGGGCTTTCCACCCTGGCTACGGTTATCGCTTCTCAGGCATTGATTTCCGGAGTTTTCTCCCTTACCCAGCAGGCGATCC
>JAIFMF010000079.1 GCA_020048635.1 Desulfobacula sp.
CTGGCCGATCTCATGATGGTGGCGTCCAAAGATGTGGAATTTGCTTTGACCCGGCTTGCACAGATGGCAAGAGCTGCCGGGATACACCTGATTGTGGCCACCCAGCGGCCGTCTGTAGATGTATTGACAGGCAGCATAAAAGCCAATTTCCCTACACGGATTTCCTTCCAGGTGTCTTCCAAGGTGGATGCCAGAACCATTTTTGACGGCGGCGGTCCTGAAAGTCTTCTGGGCAACGGTGACATGCTGTTCTGCCCGCCGGGAACCGGAAAGCTGGTACGAATCCAGGGGGCTTATATTTCCGAGAACGAGATTTCAAAGATCACAAAATTTCTGAAGGATCAGAGGGTACCGGATTATCTGGACGATATCACCTTGACCGGTGGCGATGATGAGGAAGACAAGGAATTTGAAGAGTCGGATTATGACGATAAATATGATGAGGCCGTGGCTCTTGTGACCCAAACCCGCCAAGCCTCCATTTCCTATGTTCAACGGCGGTTGCGCATTGGATATAATCGCGCAGCCCGACTCATTGAAATGATGGAGCACGAGGGCATTGTGGGTCCCCAGATCGGGTCCAAACCCAGGGAAATCCTTGTAAGAACCTATGATGAAGATTGATTTTGATTTCTGGCGCCGAATCAAGGGATTCATGGATGAAGAAGAAGCAGAAAGGCTTTACAGTCTTTCGCTTCAGGCGGCGGAAACAGGTCCGATTCTTGAAATCGGCAGCTATTGCGGAAAATCCGCCTATATCATCGGGTCTGCTGCTAAAGAAAAAAATTCCATTCTCTATTCCATTGACCATCACAGGGGATCTGAAGAGCAGCAACCTGGAGAAGCCTATTTTGATCCGGACCTGTTTGATCAAAAATCACAAAGGGTGAATACCTTCCCGTTTTTCAGAAAAACACTGAACGAGGCAGGTCTTGAAGATATTGTCATTCCCATTGTTTCATCCTCACACGCGACCGGCAGGATGTGGCAAACCCCTCTTTCCATGGTATTTATAGATGGTGGGCATTCTTATGCGGCAGCCTGTTCAGATTATCTGACCTGGGCCTGTCATATCAAACCCAAAGGATTTCTCGTCATCCACGATATCTTTGATGATCCTGAAAAAGGGGGGCAGGCGCCTCGCAAGGTTTATGAAGCAGCACTGGACTCCCATAATTATGAGGCCCTTGAAATGACAAAAACCCTTGGTGTACTGAAAAGAAAATAAGGAAAACAGGGTACGGATATGGAAAAAACAATAATGATAAACGAAGTTCTTGAAAAAATCAGGACCTATTATCTTGAAATGCTTCCCTTTAACAAAGTTCTGGGGATAGGCATTGATCTTCTGGATTATGAAACCGGGGATGCCGTTACAAGCTTTGACATGAAAAAAGATCTGATCGGAAACCCGATTGCAGGCATTTTACACGGCGGGGTCACAGCCTCCATTATCGACCTGACCGGTGGGCTTTCCGCTCTGCTCTCCTGTGCAAAATACCACCAGAATAAACCCATTGATGTCATAGAAAAAAAACTTGTTTCTTCTGCCACCATTGACATGCGGGTGGATTATCTGAGGCCTGGCAAAGGCGTATCCTTTAAATGCCTGAGCCGGGTAATCCGGGCTGGCTCAAGGATTGTGGTGGCCAAAATTGATCTTTATAATGAAACCGATCTTCGGATTGCTACCGGAACCGCCACCTATCTGATCGGGTGAAGATTTTATTGTTTCTTTCAGGGTTTTCATTTGAACACTGTCTTTTTTTAAGGGGTGAATTTCCACTATTGAAGAGATCAAAACTGATCTACCGGGTGTTTGAAACAGATTCGGGCCGTTCTTTGATATCCGGCATGATTATCTTGTCGATCCCATGTTTTTGGCGATAGGTCATAACCATTGCCAATATGTCTTTACCATATTTATCAAGGGCTTTTTCACCAAAGCCTTTGATTTTTTTCAGGTCAGTTCTGTTGTCCGGCAGACTGACTGCTATCTGAATCAAAATCCGCTGATGAAGGATCTGAAAATTGGCCAGACTTTGTTTTCTGGCTTTTTTGGACCGCCAGTCTTTAAGTTGATTGAATAATTCCCAGTGTTCAATGTCGGATTCGATATAGGAAGGTTCCCGGAGTTTTTTTATTTTTTCAGGGGTAAAATCAATTTCAGCTTTTGACAGAGAACGCAGATAATGTGAGGTTGAAAATCCGTTTTCACAGGATTGGATTCCGGCAAGCTTTACGGCAATCTCCTGTTTCAGATGCTTCAGGGCATTGGAAACCCTTTTATCCAGCTCTTTATTGTCGGTTTCCACCCAAAAGTTTTGAACGAGATCATTGAAAATCATTGAAAATTTGTCCTTAAACCATTGGGATGCTTTGCCCGTCCTCTCCTGGAGATAGACATCCGACTCCGGCAAGGTTTGGGCTGTAAAAATAGTATTCAATTGCCGCTTGAATTTTTCACTGACCATAAAAATCTGTTCCCGGAATATTTCCTGGAGACGGTTCATATCAGATACGCCGGAAACCTGAACCAGGCCTGCATTGTCTTTCAGAAGCCGGATCAGGTAGCTGAGACGGCCCTGGAGCAACTGAAAATCAAAACACTCCAGCAGCAATCGCTGCTGAAAGCTGATTTTGGCTGCCTGGAGCAGATTTTCAGAGGGCGGAGTCTGTCTGGCCGTTTCAACAAAATTCAGGACTGCGCCATCTGTTTCAATCCCTGTCAATGGGATGGGGGAGCTGAGGACCATGCCTTCGAGAGTTTTACATCGGCTCAGCGCCACATAGACCTGGCCGCTGGTAAAAGCGGCTTTGGCATCAATGACGGCCTTATCAAAGGTCAGTCCCTGGCTTTTATGGATGGTGATGGCCCAGGCCGGTTTTAAGGGGAACTGTTTGAACCGGCCGATGATTTCCTCCTGGATCTCCATATTGTCCGGGTTCACCGTGTATTTGATATTGTCCCATACCACGGGTTCAACCGTTGTTTCTTCCGATTCTCCAGGGCAGGTGATATGAATCTCTTGGCTCGAAATGCCGGTGATTTTTCCGATCTTGCCGTTGTAATAGCGCTTTTCCGGGGAAGCGTCATTCTTCAGAAACATGACCTGTGCTCCTGACTTGACCAACAGGGCTTCCGGGGCAGGAAAGGTATGTTCGGGAAAGTCTCCGGAAATCTCGGCATCAAATCGGTATTCTTTCCCTGCCAGCGCCTCAAGTCGGGTCCTGTTGATGGCGTCGGCACTGTTGTTATGGGTGGTCATGGTGATATAACCCTGGTTTTCTTCAGGAGTGAAATTTTTAATATGCCGTTGGTTCAGTTCTTCAACGGTCTTGGCATCCAGCCGGTTATCCCGGACCTGGTTGAGCAGTTTGATAAACCGGGCATCGGACTGGCGGTAAATATGGTTTAATTCAATAGTAACAAGCTCTGTCCGGGAGAGGGCATGGCTGGAAAAAAAATAGACCGATTCATAATGCTGCGAGAGGAGTTTCCATTCTTCCGGCCTGGCAACCGGCGAGAGCTGGTGAAGGTCTCCGATCATGAGCAACTGCACTCCCCCGAAGGGCTGATCATTGTGGCGCTGCTGCCGAAGAACCGCATCCACGCTGTCGAGTAGGTCGGCCCGGACCATACTGATTTCGTCAATTACCAGCAAATCCAGGCTTTTGATGGTCTGTTTTTTTTCCCGGCTGAATCTGAACAGGCGTTGACGACCCGTTTCATGGGCATCGCTGCCGGGTATGAATGGGCCAAAGGGGAGTTGGAAAAAAGAATGGAGGGTGACGCCGCCGGCATTGATGGCTGCAACCCCGGTCGGGGCAGTGATGACCATCCGTTTCTCCGTATTGCCTTTCATCTGATGAAGAAAAGTGGTTTTCCCGGTGCCTGCCTTTCCTGTTAAAAAAATATGGCTGCCTGTGTATTGGACAAAGTCCCTGGCCAGTTTCAGTTCACGATTTGTCTTTGATGCTAACGCCATATCTTTTTCCCCGATTTTTTGTGCCACGGTCAATGGATTAAATCACCTTGTTTGTTTCATCCAGGGCCAGCCGTACCACGATAGCGAGATCCTTAGTAGAAAAAGGTTTTTGAATAAACTGCACACCTTCGTCCAGCACCCCCTGATGGGCAATGGCATTGGCTGTGTAGCCCGACATGAACAAAAGCCTGAGACTCGGATAAATATCCATCAGTTGTCCAGCCAAATCCCGGCCGTTCATCTCGGGCATGACCACGTCGGTGATGAGCAGGTGGATTTCACCGGTATATTCGGCGGCCATGCGAATGGCTTCACCTGGTCTTTCAGCAGCCAGAACGGTGTATCCCTGGAGTTTAAGCATTTCCGTGGTCATTTCCAGGATCATCGGCTCGTCTTCCACTACCAGTATAGTTTCATGACCCTGTGGGATGGATTCTTCGGAAGGTTTAACAGCCGTCGCTTCATCTTTGGACAGGCTTCGAGGCAGATAAATCTTAAAGGTGCTTCCCTGGCTCGGCTCGCTGTATACATTGATAAAGCCTCTATTTTGCTTGACAATGCCGTAGATTGTGGAAAGACCGAGTCCGGTGCCCTTGCCCACGCCTTTGGTGGTGAAAAAAGGTTCAAAAAGATTTCCCAGGATTTCTTTTTCCATCCCACATCCATTATCGCTGACTGCCAACATGACATAATCACCAGGGATAAAGCCGTCATGATCTTTGCAGTAGGCTTGGTCAAAGCTCACCATAACAGTTTCGATGGTAAGTTTGCCCACCCCGGCGATGGCATCCCGGGCATTTACGCAGAGGTTGGCCAGGATCTGATCGACCTGAGATGGGTCCATCTCTATAGGCCAGAGATTCTTGGCAGGTTTCCAGATGAGGTCAATGTCCTCTCCGATGAGTCGATGGAGTATTTTGAGCATTCCCTCCAGGGTGAGGTTCAGATCGAGTACTTTTGGGGCAATGGTCTGCTTGCGTGCAAAGGCCAATAACTGACGGGTAATATCAGCAGACCGATTGGCAGCATTAAGGATCTGCTGAAATTTGTAATGAAGCGGATGGGACGAATCGAAATCATTCAAACCAGATTTTGCGTAGCCTAGAATCACGGTGAGCATATTGTTGAAATCATGGGCGATGCCGCCAGCAAGGGTTCCAATGGCTTCCATTTTTTGGGCTTGACGAAGCTGCGCCTCCATTTTTGTTTGCTCTGTGATATCCATGGCGATCTGCAGCCGGACCATGCAACCGCCAATCCATTCAATGGCCCGGTCATGGTTGATATAGATTTTTCCAGTTATGGGGTTTTTGCCCTG
Organism: Desulfobacula sp.; assembly: GCA_020048635.1. Classification (GTDB taxonomy): domain Bacteria; phylum Desulfobacterota; class Desulfobacteria; order Desulfobacterales; family Desulfobacteraceae; genus Desulfobacula. The sequence continues at coordinate 5,308 of JAIFMF010000079.1, forward strand.
CCAGACACATACACCAGTGGAGTTCCCATTCCCATCCACCAATTGTGCATTGGTGCAGAGGCTGCAGGGTTCCGGTTCTCCCCTGAAAGCTGTCCAACAAATTTCACCGGTCATATCCCTGCCGAAAGTTTCTATCATTTTTTTATTCATGAAAAGGATTTCATAGGTATCCATGTCCGCCACATAGATGGTCGCATCAATGCTGTCCAGAACCGTCAAAAGTTTTTCATGGGCAAGTTTCAGTTTTTCTTCCGCCTGCTTGCGCTCGGTGAAGTAACGGTTCAGTTCCTCGCTCTTGGCATGCAGCACGGCAGCAGCTATTTTGAGCTGCTTCAGGCTGACAACGAGCCATGCGACCAGCGTCAGAAGGAGGACGATTAATACTGACAGAGATATCAGAAAGATGCGGGTGCGGTTGGCCAAATCTGCCTGTGTCTGCTTACGGGCAGTGATGTCGAGGACCGTGAAGCAGACCCCTGTTGAAAGATTTTTCGGGTCCAGCGCTGTGGAGGAGAGAATGACATGGCGGATGGTTCCATCTTTGCAGAGCCATCGGGTTTCCACGGAACCGGTACCCTTTTCGGCGATCTGGCGGTATTTTTCCAGGCCGACATAATCCGATTCCTCCTGTGTGGGATAAAGCATCCGCGCGTTCTTACCGAGGAGATCCTCCCGGCTATACCCTGTGAGATCAAGAATATAGTCGTTGACCTGAGTGATTACCCGGTTTTCCACAACGCCGATGCCCGATGGTGCGCTCTTGAGGATGCTGACCAGCATCTGCTCAGTTCGTGTTGGCTCGCCCTGGTCCTGGGCTCTCAGTGGGGTCGCGACTGCCAAACATGTCGTCAGTATCAATCCGAATAGTATGCAGGGGAGTCTCCTGTGTGCAGGATCGCCCGAACTCTGATGTGTATCGTTATTCATAGCGCCTCCATTTCTGTTATGCTCCTCACTATTTTTAGCTTAAGGGACTACCCGATTTTTTTGGGTAATGATAGGTACCATTATTAGTTCAAATCAAGCACCTGGTCAAGACCTCAGCGAAGTCTAACTAAGGTATTGACCTTCTGGATGAAAAAATTTGAATAGATTTGATAAAAAGGATTTCTATTGCATCCCCTATGAGCAAACGATATAACCTCTATAATAGTATTTGTTAAGGATCTATATCCTTAAAATTATTTGAACAAAGTGTCCAATATGAGTATTTATAAAATTTCATGGTTGTTGGTACTGTGCATATTTCTAAATTGCTTTGTTCCATTTTCCGGACAAGCCGAAGATGCCGGAAGAATGCTTCAAGCCATTACAGTTGTTTCAGATGATAATTATCCCCCCTATATCTTCCGAAATTCCAATGGGACAATTCAAGGCATTCTGGTGGATGAGTGGGCGTTATGGGAAAAGAAGACAGGGATAAAGGTCAACCTGATGGCCATTGACTGGAATAAAGCGCAGGAGATCCTGCTCAACGGACAGGCAGATGTGATTGACACTCTTTTTTTTACCGAAAAGAGGGCGGAACTTTATGATTTCACAAAACCCTATGCGACCTTAGAGGTCCCTGTTTTTTTCAATAAAAATATTGGTGGTATCGTTGATATTGCATCTCTGCAAGGTCTTACAATCGGAGTAAAGGCTGGAGATGCGTGTATTGAAATATTGGGAAAAAATGGAATTACGAGCATAAAGACATTCAACCGCTATGAAGATATCATTCAGGCGGCAGTGGACGGTCAGATTAAAGTTTTTTCCATTGATAAGCCGCCAGCGCTTTATTATCTCTATAAAATGAATATTGAAAATGAATTCCGCCATTCCTTAAATCTTTATACCGGGAAATTTCACCGGGCTGTTAAAAAAGGCCGAACCGATACATTAAAAGTAGTGGAGGACGGGTTCGCCTTGATTACCAAAACGGAACACGATGCAATCAACAAAAAATGGATGGGAGAACCCCTTCTCCGGCCAGAATATTTCCTTTATATTTCTCTTTTTCTCCTGTTTGTCGGGTTGATTTTTTTAGGACTTACTCTTTTTAATATCGCCCTGCGAAGAAATGTCAGGTCAAAAACCTCTGAGTTGCAAGGGGCGATTCATCAACTCAGGCTGAGTGAAGAAAGATATCGAATTTTAGCCGAGTATTCTTTGCAGGGGATTGCCTTGCTTCGAGGCAATCCTCCGGTATTCGTTTATGTCAACCCCAAATGGGTCGAAATATGCGGATATGGTGCCGATGAAGCATTGTCCATGGGTCCCCAAGAGATATGGAATATAGTTCATTCTGATGATAGGGAAATGGTTAGACAGCGTAATCGTGACCGGTTGATGGGGAAATCGGCGGCATCCATATACGAATTCCGCATCATCCGAAAGGATGGCACTACTCGCTGGGTTGAGGTCTATGCCAATAGAATTGAAGAGGGGGGTGAGCCTTCAAGCCAGGCCGCTTATTTCGATATCACCGACCGCAAGCAGGCTGAAGCAGAAAAGTTAATCGCCCAGAAAATGGCGGGTGAACATGAAAAGCAGGCCCTTGTCGGACAGATTGCCGGAAAGATGGCCCATGATTTTAATAATATTTTAGGCATTATCATGGGCAATACAGAACTCGCTCTGCTGGATTGTAAGGAACCCAAAA
>JAIFMF010000098.1 GCA_020048635.1 Desulfobacula sp.
TATAATCTCAACAATCCCTCCAAGAAAAGAACCTGATTGCCCTGTTATAATTTCAGGAATATTTAAAGGTAGGACCACTGGAACCCCTATCATGATTTTTATCGAAAACAAGGATGCTAAATCAAAAGCCTATGATTCAATCGCTGCTCTTTTCCGACCAGGTCATGGGGATTATACCTATCATGCAAAATACGGCGTCCGGGATTATCGGGGAGGAGGAAGAGCCTCGGCTCGGGAAACCGCTGCCAGGGTCGCGGCAGGAGCCGTTGCCCAGACAATTCTCGATCAACAAAGTATCCGGATACAAAGCTATACCTTTGAACTTGGCAATATCAGGGCTGTTATAACAGAGGATCTATCCTTCAAGGATCAAAATTATCTTCAATGCCCGGATATGGAGGCTTCAAAAAAAATGGAAGAAAAAATCATAAAGATTAAAAAACAGGGAGATTCGCTTGGAGGGATTGTTGAGATTATAGCCTCCAATGTTCCGTCTGGTCTCGGAGATCCGGTTTTTGATAAGCTGGATGCAGATATTGCCAAAGCTTTAATGAGCATTGGAGCGGTCAAAGCCGTAGAAATTGGAGCAGGAATCAATGCCCCTAAAATGACGGGCTTTGAAAATAATGATGAAATCTTTCCCAACGGTTTTAAAACAAATCATTCAGGTGGAATTCTGGCAGGGATTTCAAATGGAGAGGATATCATTGCAAGGGTTCATATCAAACCCATCCCTTCTATCCTAAAAAAGCAGCAGACCATTGATGAAGATGGCAATAGCTTTCAAATATCAACCGAGGGAAGACATGATATCTGTGCGATTCCAAGGATTAACATGGTCTGTGAGGCTATGATGGCCATAACCCTCGCAGACCATGTCCTGCGTCAGAAAATCGTAAAGTAACGGGTTTATTTCTTTACAATATCGGATTCTAGCTTGTCTGCGATTCCAATGGCTATGGTTAATGCATCATTAATCATAAACAATTGAATTTTCAATGTTTTTAGTGATGCAGGCGTTGTTGAAATCTTTTCATCACCGGAAAAGACCCTGGCAAGCTCTCTTGATTTTTTTGCAAACCCCGTTAATTTTTCACTGAAATTAACAATTTCCATTGCCCATTTTTCTCTTTCCTCTTTGGAAATTGAAATATTTGCATTACCTGTGCCGTTGATGAGATGGTCAATCTGATAATCTTCCGGATTCGCAATTATTTCATACATGTGGATCTCCTTTTATAACCAATTCATATAAATCTTTATGATCACATCGTAAGAATATTTTATGGATGGGGTTAAGTCAAGCTCTGAAGGCCAAAAACATTAGGGATTCACTACGTTTATAGGGTCTATTACTTTTATAATGAATTGAATTTTCTATTCCCATGCAGTGTATCTTCAGTGTGCAAGGGAATGAAAAAAATATGACAGGATTGAAGCTTTATTCAATATCAGGCCTTACTTAAGAAAAATGCCGTCAAATCACCTTTTGTATAAATAATCCTGAGTACTGAAAGATAGTATTTGTAATGGGCATCTGATATCCGTCTCTGGGCAGAGACAAGAAGGGTATTGGCATCCATGATATCAATACTGTCCGCCATTCCGTAATTAAACTGCATCTGGACAGCATTATAAGTTTCTTCGGCATACTTGAGCTCATCTTTCAGATTATGCAAAGTACTCTTGGCAGTTTCATAGTCCAAAAATGAAACCTTGGAATCCAGTCTGATCTTTTTTTCCTGAAGTGTCAGAGCTTTTTCTGCTTTTCTTTGATCGGCAAGTGACTGTTTTATGGTGGCTCTTCTTAAACCGCCATCATAGAGGGTAAAGACAATACTCCCAGTGAAATAGGTATCTTCTGTATCATATTTAACGGAGGTTGGTCTTGCATTGTATTGAATATCAGTTTCCTTATATCCCCCTTCAAGTTCAATCGTGGGCCAATAGTCACTTTTTTTAAAATTTACCGTTTTTGCAGCAATATCAAGATTTTTTTTCGCTTCTTTAATCTCCGTCCGATTTTTTAAAGCATAAGTCTGAATTTCTTCAAGATTGCACTGATAACTTTCAATTTCTGAAATATCCTGTTTTTTAAGATCAAATTCCTGATCAATATCAACTAGATTCTGTAAGGCAGCTTTGTTTTGAAGAATTCCGTTTTCTGCTTTTTTTTGTTCTGTCAGTGCCTTAGAAAGTTCGGCTTCGGCCCTGAACAAATCTGTTTTGGTAACATTGCCGACACTTAATTTTTCTTTTACAGCATCCCTGTGACGGGTGAGGCGCTCAACATCGGATTGTGCAATTTCAAAAAATTTCCGGGCGCTCAGAATATTGTAATAGGCCTGAGCAACCTGCAATACATATTGGGAGCGGATAGTTTCAAGGCTGAGCTCCTTGCTTTCAATAACTCTTCTTGTAACATCAAGGGCAATGAGTTCTTTTCCGTTAAGTGTAAAAGACTGGGTCAGTTTGATTCCCGCAGTTTTACTGTCTGGAGAGGTGACAGCATCGTTTTTATATTCAGTAATGCTTCCATAAGCCGTTGCTCTCGGGATTAATACAGATAATGCCCTTTTTTCATCCAATCGTGCAATATCCAGATCATCTTCAGCAATTTTTATGGTCTCACTCTGGATACTCGCAAGCTTAATCAAATCATAAAGAGAATAATCGGACCAGCAATAGGCATTACTTTGAATTGAAAGGAAAATGCTAACGACGAGTAATAATAGATTAGGAAATTTATTCATTTTCTTGAACCTCTTTGAGTTGGAAATCAAAACAATTACATCATTATTATCATTATGCAAATTGAGTCAAGATTACAAAATATTAAATGTTAATTATTATAAAATATTGCCTGATCATTAAAGATATAGCTGATAATAAAATTTTATTCTCAACAATAGATAAATTTAACATCTTGTGATATGAACTTTTCTAATCATTTAGGTATAAATTTAAATCGAGGAGATAAAGATGGCTCAGATCGCTATAACCCAATTCAATGATCTTTCTTTAGTCCGACAGGGCAAAGTCAGGGATATATTTGATACAGGAGAAGCGCTCCTGATGGTCACCACGGACAGGCTTTCCGCTTTTGACGTTGTGCTACCGGACCTTATTCCGGACAAAGGAAAGGTTTTAAACCAAATCTCCGTCTTCTGGTTTAAAAAAATGGAATCTATTGTCAAAAATCATATCATCACCACAAACGTAAATGAATATCCGGATGAATTCAAACCTCATAAAGATATTCTGGATAAGAGAAGCATGCTGGTTAAAAAAGCTGATCCACTTCCCATCGAATGTATCGTCCGAGGATATATCACCGGGTCCGGCTGGAGTTCGTACAAAAAAGAGGGGCAAGTTTGCGGTATCAGGTTACCGGCTGGCCTGAAAGAATCAGACAAGCTCATGGAGCCGCTTTTTACGCCTTCGACCAAAGCAGAGGTGGGAGATCATGATATCAACATCAGTTTTGATGAAACCATTAATCTGATCGGCCGAACAAGAGCACAGGAACTTAAGGACTTGAGCCTTGAAATTTATAAAAAAGGCGCAGAATATGCGTTTTCAAAAGGGATCATCATTGCTGATACCAAATTTGAATTCGGACTTTTGGATGGCAAGATTATTTTGATAGATGAAATTCTCACTCCGGATTCATCCAGATTCTGGCCATTAAACGACTATGAGCCCGGAAGAGGTCAGAACAGTTTTGACAAACAGTATGTGAGAGATTGGCTGATTGCATCGGGATGGGATAAAAAACATCCCGGGCCAAAACTTCCTCAGGATGTCATTGACAGGACATCAAACACATATAAAGAAATCTATACTCGCCTGACAGGTGAAAATGTTTGACATCCTCTATGAAATTAATATTTCAGATATTGATTTAAAAGATGAGCGCTTTAAAATCACATTCGGATCAGAAGATATCACCTTTCTCGCTCAGTCCATAAAAGAAATAGGCCTGATTACCCCCCCGATTGTCAGGCCTATGGATAATCATAAATTTATTGTAATCTCAGGATTTAACAGGATAAAAGCACTTTGTTACAACAATGAACAAAAAGTAGTGGTGCGTCAAACTGACATGGAAGCTGACGATTATCACTGCCTTTTAGCTGCTATTTCAGCAATTGCATTTAAAAGACCCCTGACCCATGTTGAAACCATTATCAGTATTAAGCGCCTTTCTGAATTTTTAGGAAATGGAGAGATGTCAAAAATATCCCCTGCCGTTTTCAATATGCAGTTAAGTGAAGGTTTTATTGTAGATCTGTTGAATATTGGATCATTGCCGAACCCGGCTCTTGAATTGATTCAAACCGGCAATTTGTCGCTTAAATCCGCAAAAAAAATATCTAATCTGGATAAGGATAGCATCATCTTTTTTTTGGATATTTTTTTAAAAATTAAGGCATCAGCCAGTGTGCAACTTGAAATCATTCAGAATATTCTGGAAATCGCTGCAAGAGAAGGGCTTCATCCTAAATCCCTTTTTCATGCAATGAAAACCCCGAATCCTCTATATGATGAAACCCTTGATACTGTTTTAAGAACCCATCATTTTAGAACCATGGTCTTTGATCATCGTTACCCGACAATATCCAGAACGCGTCAAGTGGTTCAAGATAAAATTGCTTCCATTAAGCTTCCAGGCACCATAAAACTAACACCACCGGAAAATTTCGAAAGCCGGAAGTATTCTATATCCTTTAAAGTAAAAAACTATGATGAATTTCAGAACAGCATCCAACATCTGATGGACGCATTAGAAAACAGAACACTCCAAGAAATTCTCAATTCATGAAAATAGACACTCTTTTTATTGATAAATCGATTCCGTTGGACGATGAAACAGACTATCTGATATCAAGAATTAAATTACAGCCTCAAAGGGTCGATGCCGCCAAAACAGTATATGATTTTATTAATACTGCCGATGATCCCATTTCTCTTGCCAAAAAAACGCTTTATATCACCCAAAACAAAGGTGCCGTCATCAGAAACTGTCCTGGCACCTGTCATTATACCTGCTGTGATTATACCATTCTTCATACCGGGACATTTTGTACCATGGATTGCTCGTATTGTATTCTTCAAGCCTATTTTCACCCCCCGGTTCTGCAATATTTTTCAGGTTTTGAGCGATTTGCCCATGAGCTTCAGGCTATTTTTCTTCAAAACAAAATTTTCAGAATCGGTACTGGTGAATACACAGATTCACTCATCTGGGAAAAGGTGAGCCTTATGCCTGGATTTCTTGTTGAAACCTTTGCAAGACAAAAAAATAGTGTCCTCGAGCTTAAAACCAAAACCGTTAATATAGATTCCCTGCTTTGCCTTGATCATAATGAAAAAACTATTATCGCCTGGTCATTGAACACACCGGATATTATCAGCTCACAGGAAAAAGGCACTGCATCTCTTACGGCACGCCTTGAAGCAGCCAGACAGGCCGAATCAAAAGGGTATAGACTTGCCTTTCATTTTGATCCGATAGTGATTTATCCGGGGTGTGAGCATCACTATAAAACCGTCATTCAACAGATTTTCGAATATGTTCGGCCTGAAAGCATTGTCTGGATCAGTCTCGGCACTTTCCGGTTCATGCCGGGATTAAAGCAGGTGATTGAAAAAAGGTTTCCCGAATCCATCCTCTGCTATGGGGAATTTATTCTTGGGCTTGATAACAAGATGCGATATTTCAAACCCTTAAGAATTAATATCTATAAAGAAATGATTGCCTGTTTTAAGGTATATGCTCCGGATGTTTTAGTTTATTTTTGCATGGAGGATGAAGAAGTCTGGGAAAAATGTCTGGGTTTTTTTCCAGGAAAAGAAGGGGAGCTTGGCAATATGCTGGATCGATGTGCTGCAAATCATTGCAGTCTTGATAAGGCTTATATATGAGCAGGATAATATGAAAATTGCCTTGATGCGGCCATTCAAAAAAGAGCCGGACAGATGAAATTTTTAAACTGCCCGGCTCAGGTCTTTATTTATTCTTTTTCAGCATTTACCCTTTCAATAACCTTTTTGGCCATATCAGTCGGAACTTCATCGTATTGCTCAAATTCCATGGAAAATGTTCCCCGGCCAGCCGTCATTGAACTTAAATCCGGAGCGTAGCGCAACATTTCCGCCATTGGAACCAGAGCGTTGATAATCTGTTTATCACCTTCTGAATCCATGCCTATAACCCTGCCGCGCCTGGAATTAAGATCTCCCATAATATCACCGGTAGTGTCTTCCGGAGCTTTTACGGCAACTCTCATGATGGGTTCTAGCAAGACTGCTTTGGCATCCACGGCAGCATTCTTAAATGCAACCGTCCCGGCCAGTCTAAATGCCATTTCAGAAGAGTCAACGGCATGATAAGATCCAAAGTCAACGGTAACCCGGAAATCCACACATGGAAATCCGGCAAGGATTCCGGTTTTTGATGCGTCCCTGACACCTGCTTCAACTGCCGGGATATAGTTTTTCGGGATAACCCCGCCAACGATTTTATCTACAAATTCAAAGCCTGAGCCGCTTGGAAGGGGTTCAAGAACAATCCAGCAGTCACCATACTGACCATGTCCGCCGGACTGTTTTTTGTGTCTGCCCTGAACGCGGACTTTTTTCTTGAATGTTTCGCGATATGCAACTTTCGGAGTCTCAATATCCATGCCCACATTGAATTTTCTCTGAATTTTTTCAGCCGTCACTTCGATATGGACAAGACCTCGGCCGGACAGAATGGTTTGTCTGGTTTCCTCTTCCCGTCTGAGCTGAAGACCTGTATCTTCATCAAGGATTTTTCTGATGGCCTCATGAATTTTGTCTTCATCACTTTTTGCCTTGGGTTTGATGGCAAAAGAAATTACCGACGGCATGGGTTTGGGCGCAGGAATCTGAATGGCTCTGCCACCGGTTAATGTGTCTCCCGTCAACGTTTCTTTAAGTTTTGCCACAGCCACAATAGATCCCGGAAGTGCTGAAGTAATAGGCTTTTGTTCTTTACCGGCAATCTCTAAAAGCTGCGAAAATCTTTCTTTTGTATCTTTTGTGGTATTAACAACATTGCCTTCTTTACCAAGGCTGCCGGATATGACTCGGAAAAGGGAAAGTCTTCCTGCATAAGGATCAACAATGGTACAGAAAACAAATCCACAGAATTCAGATGTAGGATCCGGAGAGACAATAACATCTTCTCCCTTGGAATTTTTTGCAATCCAGTCGCCTCTGTCAAGCGGAGACGGCATATAATCATTAATAAAATCAGATATGGTTTCAACACCTATCATTTTGGTTGCAGAACAACAGATGGCCGGATAAAATTTTGCGTCCAGAACGCCTTGCCTGAAAGTTGCTTTCAGATCAGTTTCTGCAATTTTTTCACCTTCAAGGTATTTTTCAAGAAGCTGATCATTAAGTTCGGCAATATTCTCAATAAATTCTTCTTTTGCCATTTCAATATCATCAGCCATATCGGACGGAATATCAATCTTGTTTGCTTTTCCGTCAGCCCCATATTCAAACGCTTGGCCGGAAATAATATTGACAAACCCTTTGAAATTATTTTCAGCTCCTATGGGATAACAAACAGGGATGATCTTCTTTTTTAAGGCTTTTTTGCAGGCTTCAATACAGGTCGCAAAATCAGCTCTTTCTCGGTCCAGCTTATTAATAATGACAAAACCGGGAAGATTATATTCCAGAGCACTTGCGCCTGCTTCTTCAGTCATGGCGGACGGGCCGCCGACTCCGTCAATAACAAAAGCAAGGCTGTCTGCAACCGGGAAACATGTTTTAGAAGCAGAAAAAA
>JAIFMF010000008.1 GCA_020048635.1 Desulfobacula sp.
TGCCCAGTGCGAAAATGCCTCAAGGTTGAAATTTTATTCCAGGCCATCATAAGCGTAAGAATCAGGGCTGCTGAAAGTTGAACCGGGTACGGAACAATTTCCGAAGCCTGCCCTACTGCCGCGCTGGCCTGAATGCCGGAGAGGACATAGATCCAGTCCACCAAAAAGCCCATGGCAAGGGAGCAGACGGCAATCATGGACAGATAAATGATGAGCGCCCGGGGATTGAACAGATTTCTGACAATATTCATGGTGGCGGCATTGGTGGCAGGGCCAGCCAGGAGGAATACCAGGGCGGCTCCGGGATTCAGCCCTTTTAAAATGAGGGCTGCGGCGATGGGGGTGGAGGAAGTGGCACAGACGTACATGGGCATTCCCACCAGCAGCATCACGAGCATGGAAATAAAATTGTGTTCATTGGCCCAGATTGTCAGGTCGTCCGGGAAAAAGAATGTAATCAGACCGGCAATAAAGATTCCAATGATAAAGGGTTTTGTAATATCCGATAAAAGCTCGCCATAGGCATATTTAAAACCGGAACCCAGTTTTTCAAAAAGAGTCTGTGAGTTTTTCTGTGCCACTGCACAGCAGGAGGAAGCTCCGCCTCACCCGCCTTTGTCTTTTACGGGGGGTGTTTTTTCTGGTATTTCATCGGTTCCAAAATAGTTCTGGACAATGCCTGTGGCAACAGCAGTGATAAATGCCGAAACCGGCCGCATGACCGTCATGATGGGGTCCAGCATGGCCCAGGAGATGGCAATGGAATCCACTCCGGATTCAGGGGTTGCAATCATGAAGGAGAGGGCAGCACCACTGTTGGCCCCTTGTTTTTTCAGCCCTGCGGCCACAGGTACAACACCGCAGGAGCAAAGGGGAATCGGAACCCCGAAAAGGGCGGACAGGAAGACTGGCCTGATTTTTCCAGTCCCAAGATATTGTTTGATTTTATCCGGTTTGAAAAAAACATAGAGGATACCGGCAACAAAAAAGCCGAACAGCATATACAAGGCAACATCAAGATAGATCTGCCAGGATTCTTTCAATATTTCACATATGATTGTCGTTATGATCATGACCGTGGGTCCTTTTTCAGTGTCTTACATGGTGAAGATTCATATTGATAAGAGAGACAACATGGTCGTCATCAATGGAGTAGTAGATGATTTTACCGAGTCTCCTGTTTTTTACGATTTTCAATGTCCTGAGCAGCCGGAGCTGGTGGGAAACACCTGAATCCGTCTGGCCGCAGATGGCGGCAATGTCGCAAACGCAGTGTTCCTGGTTGAGCAGGGCAAGAACGATCTTCAATCTTGAAGGATCGCTCAGGGCTTTGAAAATATCGGCCATCCGGGTGATATCTTCTTTTGGGGGCAGTGTTTTTACTGTTTCTCTGACCTTTGTTTCGTTAATGCATTTGATTCCGCATACGTCCATTTATCACCTCTTCATTTGAGCATCTGTTCATATGTTAATTCAATAACAATTCGTCGTCAACCCTGAAAATGCAGCCGCTGAAAAAATAATATCAGGCTTGACTCATACTTTTCAATGCTCGATAATTGACAAAAAGCTTTAAAAAAAGGGAACCTCTATGAAATATGATATATTGATTGAAAACGGGCTGCTGTTGACCATGACGGAGGGGCTGCCGGTGCTGGAAGATGGGGCAGTCCTGATAATGGGCGGTGAGATTGTTGCAAGCGGGCAATCAAAGGAATTTTCAGGATATGAGGTAAAAACCCGCATCAATGCGCGCAAAAAAATCATAATGCCGGGACTGATCAATTGTCATACCCATCTTCCCATGTCCATGTTCAGGGGGCTTGCCGATGATTTGCCGCTGGATGTCTGGCTCAACGAGCATATTTTCCCGGCCGAGGCAAAACATGTGAATCCGGATTCCGTAGAACAATGGAGCTGCCATTCCTGCAAGGAAATGCTGTTGTCAGGGACTACCACCTGCTGTGACGGATATTTTCACGAAGCCGGTGTTGCAAAGGCGATTCTGTTCTCCGGCATGCGGGCCGTGGCCGGGCAGGGGGTCATTGATTTTCCTGCGCCTGGTGTACCCGATCCAAAGATGAACATAAGAACGGCGGTTGAGTTTGTAAAAGAGTTTAAGGATATTTCCCCTTTGCTTTATCCGTCCATCTTCTGCCATTCACCCTATACCTGTTCAAGACAAACCTTAATGGCCGCCAAAAAAGCAGCCAATGATCTTGGGGTTCTTTTCCAGATCCATGTGGCGGAAACAAAAAATGAAATCGATCTGATCCAGGGACTTGGTTCCATGACCATCGTTGAATACCTCGAATCTTTGGGGATTCTTGATTCAAATACATTGATGGTTCACTCGGTCTGGATCAGCGACAATGATATTGACATCATCAAGCGAGTTCATGCAAATATTGCCCATTGCCCTGAATCCAATATGAAACTTGCCTCTGGAATTGCCCCGGTTCCAAAACTGATTAAAGCTGGCATTCCGGTGGGGCTGGGAACGGACGGATGCGCCTCCAACAATGACCATGATCTTTTCTCGGAAATGGATACGGCAGCCAAACTCCACAAGGTGGCCTTATTGGACCCCTGCGTCATGGATGCACGGACAACATTGAAAATGGCAACCATTGAAGGTGCAAAGGCCATTGGGCTGGAAAAAATCACAGGATCCATTGAAAGGGGGAAAAGGGCGGATATTATCCTGGTGAACACGGATAAGCCCCATGTCACACCCATGTATGATCCCTATTCCAGCCTGGTTTATTCTGCAAAATCCTCTGATGTGGATCTGGTGATGGTAGACGGCAGAATTCTGGTTCAGGAAGGAAGGTTGGTGTAAAAAAGCTGCTGGTCGGAGTGGCCAAGTTAAAACGCCTAAGTTTGGGTTGCCACCATAATGATTAAAGTATATAGAATTAAGCCTGAAGAAAAGGGAAAATAATACAAGGAGCAATCTATGCTGCAACCGCTGTTTATAAAAGCCACAAGCCTTTCCGATGCATGGTTCCAGACGCTGTACCGGTGTGTGGAGCAGGGACGGTCGTTTACCATTAACCGGGGATCTTTTGAAGGTCAGAAAAGACTTGAATTTGATTATATCACGATTCATATCACCCATCCTGCTTCTCTCCCGCTGTTGCCGAAAGTGAACCCGCTGCTGGGATTTCCCGACCCTGTGGATGAAAATTATCTGGACGATTATCTGCCGTATCTGATGACGGGAGAGGAAAAAGAAGGAGAGTCCTATACCTATGGACAGCGGATCTGTAAGTGTGACCTTGCCTATCTTCCGGATGAGTATACGAGGCTGACAAAAATTTTGATCCAGGAAAAAGAAATCTGGGAAGACCGACATATTTTAGTCAAAGACGACGGCCGGTATTTCGTCAACCAGATGGAACTTATGATCTGGACTTATAAAAACAGAGGGCACCGGAACAACCAGATGATTCTCCAGGTAGGACAGCCGTCGGACATGGTTCTCCTGGACCCCCCCTGCCTTCGTCACATTGATACCCGCATACAGGATGGAAAATTGCATTTTTTCCCATATTTTCGTTCCTGGGATCTGTTTGGTGGGTTCCCGGCAAACCTGGCCGCTATTGAAATGATGAAACAATATTGTGCAGCCCAGATCGGGGTTGAAAACGGAGAAATCATTGCCTCATCCAAAGGGCTCCATATTTATGATTATGTCTTTGAGATCGCAGAAGCCATAAGGGGCCGGTCCATGGATGAATTCAGGGAGATGTTATAGGTTGATCCAGGTGAAGGATCAAATCATATGATTGAATGGGAAATAAAAGCATTTGCCGAGCTTCACATAGACGAATTGTATGATCTGCTAAAATTGAGAGTCGATGTGTTTGTTGTGGAGCAGAACTGCGCATATCCTGAATTGGATGAAAAAGATCGGCATCCTGACTCCCTTCATCTTTTCGGAAGAAATGAAAACCAAGAGCTTGTTGCATATTTAAGAATTCTTCCGCCCGGGTTGAGTTTCAGCCAACCGAGCATCGGGAGGGTCGTGGTTTCAAAGAAAAATCGGGGGCAGGGGCTTTGCCATGCCATGATACAAACTGCCATGGATCAGTCTGGCCGTATCTGGCCGGGTGTGGGCATAAAGATAAGCGCCCAGGTTTATTTAGAAACGTTTTATAAATCTTATGGCTTTGAAAAAGTCTCCGAGCCCTATTTTGAGGATGGAATCTTGCATCTGGAGATGGTCCGGGATGATGTATAAAACCTTGAAGAAATCCATGTTCAATGGGCACCGGAAAGGTTTAAAAATTTGGATCTGATCCTTTTTAAGTGTTTCAGCAGATGATCCTTTCTTGCTTCCCCAACCATTTTGGGTGTATCGGCTTTGAGCAATTCAGATAAAGAGAGAAGATCTTCCTTAATGCTCGTCACCTCTATGTTCCATTCATCATTATGCATTTTTAAAAGGTTAAAATACCACAGCCGAAAGGTCAGGCAATAGAGCCGCTCCGATATTTCCGTGAGAAAGGGGTTAGCAGCAGCATCATAAAAAAGCCGTTTGACTTCCATGTCCAGGGAGGCCAGGTTTTTGGGGTTTTTATGGTCAAACTGACGGTCACATTCTTTCATCAGCTCATCCAGCCGGGTAAAATGAATTTTTTTAAACCGCTCGGCCGCTAAGGTGCCGATGACGGATTCAAGTTCAAGTCTTGCCTGGAAAACATTTGTAATGGTGTTCAACTCCAGCTCCATGATCAGAATACCGGTCCGGGGCAGTGTTTTTACCAGGTGCTCCCATTCAAGACGAAACAGAACCGTACGGAGCGGGGTCCGGCTGATGCCGAATTCTCCGGCAAGGTCCTGTTCTTTGAGCATATGACCGGGTGCATAATCAAGATAGATGATTCTGTCGCGAAGTGTGTTATAAATATCGATATTCATTTGTTGGAATTGAGCCTGTTTAAATTTTATGATGATCCGTGTCTTCTGGTATACCTTAATAATACAAGTCTATATAAGCTTGTAGATATCTTGTCAAACGATTTAAAATAAGAGACGAAGGAAATTCTGTAAAGTTTCAGGATCTGAATGTTTTTTCTTCTATATCCGGTTAAGCCATTGTAACCCGACAGTGAAATATGGTATTGACCTCGTATCCGGGGCATCTGTAAAACAGCCGCATCTGTCCCGTGATATGTTCAACTCGGATTTCAAAAAAAATGGTTCAAGACTAACCTGATGGCTGCTCTGATGCAATCATCCTTTGAAAGGAGGAATAAACCATGGAAGATAACCCCATAACGGTTTTCCCCGGTAAACTAAAAAACAATTTCCGTTGGCCGGAGTTTAAGCTCAAATTTTCCAGGGGTGTGAATATTCTGATCATTGCACTCTTTCTTCTGGTTCTTAGCTTTAATCTTTTTTTTGTTTATGTGGAACCGGGTGAATACGGCATCAAAGTCAATCGTATCGGGATTGGCCGCGGCGTTCAGACGGATGTTTACCATGCAGGCCTCACCTTTGTCATGCCCTTTGGCTTCCAGCAGATCTACAAACTGCCCAAAGGGAGGCAGGTGCTGGAGTTGACCAATTTTCCGGACACGGCTTCAGAATCAGCACGGAAAGACCGGGCCGCTCATATCCAGACGTCGGACGGGTTTTTCGTGGATATCGATGTTTCCATTCTGTATCATATCAAAGACCCCTATCTTGTGTTCACCACCATTGGCCCTGGAAGGCTGTTTGAAGACAATGGGCTTATCCCCAAAGCCGAACCGGTATTAAAAGAAACCCTGGGAAAACTCACCACTGAAGAATTTTATAACAGCCCCATGCGGGTTCAAAAAGCAGAAGAAGCAAAAGTGAGCCTCAATGCTGAACTGAATCTGAAAGGGATTGAAGTCGATCAGGTACTGGTGCGGTATTTCAAATACAGCCCGGAAATTCAGAGAAATATTGAGGAGAAAAAACTCCAGGATCAGATGGTATTCACCAATCAGTCTGCGGCAAGGGCTGCCAAAGAAGAAGCAGAACTTAAAAAAACCGTTCAGGAAGGCATGGTGACGGCGGCTGTAGAGATTGAAAAAGGAAAAGCCTATGTCACGCGCAAGATTGCGGAAAAAGACCTCTATGTCCGAAAAATAAAAGCGGAAGGGGATCTTCTGGTTAAACTGGCCGAAGCAGAGCGGGTTCGCCTGAGAAATGATGCCTTGAAAGGCATCGGCTCGGAACGGATGGTGGCCCTGAAAATGGCCGAGGTTTATAAAAATCTGGATCTGATCATCCTTCCCAGTGACGGACCCGGCGGGGTCAACCCCCTGGATCTGAAACATGCCATGAAATTATTTGATGTTCCTGAGAGAGGTGCAGAATGAAACCCTTTAGTTTTATATTCGTGTTAATGATGGCCGTCATTACCCTTAGTGGGTGTGTTCCCCATACTACAGGCGGAACCGAAGTCGGAGTCCGTACCCGAAAAATTGCCTTTTCCGGACAAAAAGGGGTTGAAGACCGGATTTATGCGCCGGGCGCCACTTATTTTTTTCTTCCCTATATCAATGACTGGCATGTGTTTGATACAAGGCTTCAGAACCTGGAAATGACATTCTCGAAGGCCAGGGGGGATCGCAAGACCCAGGATGATCTGGTCTTTAAAACCATTGACGGCAATGATATCAGCCTGGATGTCATTATTGCTTATAGAATTGATCCTGCCAGAGCCCCTTATATTCTTCAGTATGTGGCCGGCAATGATTCCCTCTTAAAGGATAAAATCGTCCGTACCGTGGCAAGAAGCAAACCCAGGGATATTTTCGGGGAACTCAAGACCGAGGCCTTTTATGTTGCCGAAGCCAGGGAAACTCAGTCAAAAAAGGCCCGGGAAGAACTTCAGAAAATCCTCGGCCCCATGGGGATTATTGTGGAAAAGGTCCTGACCAATGATTATCGCTTTAATGCCGATTATACAAAGGCCATTGAGGATAAAAAGGTTGCGGATCAGCAAGTGGAAAAAAACCGGTCGGCCCAGCATGCGGCGCGTGAGGAGTATAAACGCAAACTGGAAGAGGCCAAAGGTGAAGTCAACAAATTGATAGCCGATGCTGATGGGCAATATCTCAAGGCAAAAATCGAGGCGGATGTTTATATGGAACAGCAGCAGCTTCTGGCCCAGGCCATCAAAGCCGAAGGAATTGCAGATGCTAAAGGAATCCAGGAAATGAATACAGCCCTTTCCGGTTCAGGCGGAAAAGCCATTGTAAAGCTCAAAATTGCCGAAGCCCTGCAGGATAAGCATATCATCCTGTTGCCGACGTCTGAAGGCGGGATGAACCTGAAGACCACCAATATGAATCAGCTCATCGAAACGCTGGGTATTAAATCACTTCCAGGCAAAAAATAGGTCCCTGATGGAGGTTAACATTTTTTATGAGTAAAACTGATATTCCTGAAATCATTCGCAAGACCCGTCAGGAATATGCCGATTCCTATGACTCCATGACCTGGCTCACCCCGGAAAAGGCGGTTGAAGCTTCCTTTTTCCGGGAATCCCTTTTAAAGGATATTTTTGAACGCCATTCCGAGGGGCCGGGTTGGCAGTTTGCAGACACAAAACTTTATACCCACAGCCTTTCTCCGGGATGCAGCCTCTGCGGAAATGGAGGCTGGTCCTGTCTTTTTATAAACGGCATCTGCAATGCCAAATGTTTTTACTGCCCATCCACCCAGAATGAAAAAGGTCAGCCCATGACCAATACTTTGGAATTTAAAAACCCCAATGATTTTGCAGATTATGTAAGGGTGTTCAATATCAGGGGCGTCAGCTTCAGCGGGGGAGAACCTTTCATGACCTTTGACCGGGTTCTCTCCTTTTTAAAAATGCTCAGATCCAGGATTTCCCATCCCCTCTATATCTGGATGTATACCAATGGCCTCCTGGCAACCGAAGACAAGCTTAAAACATTGAGAGACAATGGTCTTGATGAAATCCGTTTTGACCTCAGCGCCACTGGCTATCGTCTGGATGCCCTGAAAAAAGCCGTCGGCATCATCCCCTGCGTCACGGTGGAGATCCCGGCCATTCCTGAAGACCTGGAACAGACCCGGCCGTTGCTGAAAACCCTCAGCAATGAAGGGGTCAATCATCTGAATCTGCATCAACTGCGGTGTACCCCGTTTAACAAGGACCGGCTCATGGAGAGGAATTATACCTTTCTTCACGGTCCAAGGGTCACCGTCCTTGAAACCGAATTGGCTGCCCTTGAATTGATCCGTTACGCTCTGGATGAACATATCCCCTTGCCCATCAATTATTGTTCATTTACCTTTCGTCAGCAGTTTCAGAAAGCTGCTGCCATGATAAGGAATTCCCTCATCATAAAAGCGACCCATGAAGACATGACCTCCACCGGTCATATCCGGACCATGAGCGTTGTGGGTGAAGAAAAAAATATCCGCCCCCTTTATGAGGCTCTGATTTCAAAAGAGATCGACCCTGCGCTGTGGCGCACAACCAAATCCTTTGACCAGCTTTTTTTCAATGCTGTCCTGTGGCCTCATATGGATTTTACCGGCGTCCGGCTCAAAATTACTTACAGCAGCACATCCTTGAAGCCATCGGTCTCTTTTCGAAACCCGTTTAAGGATGTGGTGCTGAATCGGAAAAAAAAAGTGACGATTGAACGGCATACGGAAGAACCCGGCCTTTTTCTCGAAGACCAACAGATTCATATGTTCGGACATGAATGTATCAAGCCTGAAGCTGACTCATCCCGTCACTCTGCAACCGAAGGCCTGCTACAGGAATTATCCGATAGAATTCATTTGTTTGAGTCCTTCAAGCCGGGGCTCGCACCATATTATTAGAGATGAAATGATTTTTCTGAAATCCCCCATTTTAAAAACACTATGGC
The DNA here is from genome assembly GCA_020048635.1 of Desulfobacula sp. Taxonomy (GTDB): domain Bacteria; phylum Desulfobacterota; class Desulfobacteria; order Desulfobacterales; family Desulfobacteraceae; genus Desulfobacula. Next base: position 8,895 of record JAIFMF010000008.1, read on the forward strand.
TGATTCATATTTTTCTCTGGCTTGTTTTTCTTTTTCCGGAGGCAGGAAGGGCGGACAGCATTGACATAGAAGGATGCTGGGATCATCCACTGATATCCCGTATGAAAAATTTTTATATTGAAGATTGCAGCAATGACGAGGAATTGTTAGAGGCTGTGATCGGAAAAGACAAGAAGGGCGATCTGATCAAAATCATAAAAGGAAAAGTGACCTGGATCAATTATTATCCCCAAAAAGAAGCTCTGGGCATCAGTATGGCAAAAATCCATAACTATTATGAAACTGAGATGACCCTCAAGGGCTATAAAATTATCTATCAGGAAAAGGACCTGATCACGGCTGTACTGATAAAAGAGGGGAAAGAAACCTGGTTTTCCCTTCTTTTCAGTGAGGATGGAATGTATGAAATTTCCATTGGCGAACCCAAAATTAAAAAATAAAAAATTGGAGGATCATGAAACCCATTGATTTAAGAAGCGATACCGTTACAAAACCATCCGTTGGTATGCGCAGAGTCATGATGGATGCAGACGTCGGCGACGATGTGTATGGCGAGGACCCCACCGTTAACCGGCTTGAATCTCTTGCCGCTGAAATGCTGGGGACGGAGACAGCTCTTTTTTGCACCAGCGGTACCCAGAGCAATCTTTTAGCCCTCATGGCCCAGTGCGAAAGAGGGGATGAATATATTGTGGGTCAGTATGCCCATACTTACCGATATGAAGGCGGTGGTGCAGCCGTGCTGGGAAGCATCCAGCCCCAGCCTCTGGATTTTGAGGAGGATGGGACCCTGAATCTAAAAAAAGTGTCCGGGGCCATAAAGCCTGATGACCATCATTATGCCCGGACAAAACTCTTCTGCCTTGAAAACACCCATATGGGAAAGGTTCTGCCCATCGATTATCTTAAGGCTGCAAAAAATCTGGCAGATGATAAAGGATTGATGATGCATCTGGACGGTGCAAGGGTATTTAATGCATCTGTAAAGCTTGGGGTTGATGTCAAAGAGATCACCCGATATTTTGATACCATCTCCTGCTGCCTTTCCAAGGGCCTTGGTGCCCCTGTGGGATCGGTTCTCTGTGGCTCGGTAGAAACGATTAAAAAAGCCCGGCGGTGGCGAAAACTTCTGGGCGGCGGCATGCGGCAGGCAGGGATTCTGGCTGCTGGCGGCATTTATGCCCTGACCCACAATATTGAACGGCTCAAGGATGATCATGCTAATGCCATGGAACTTGCCAAAGGGCTTGCACGGATTAACGGGATTGAAGTCAACGCCAAAATCGTTCAGACCAATATTCTTTTTGCAGATATCAAGGCGGATATGAAAAAGCTTTGCAGTTTTATGAAAGAAAGAGGGGTCATCATCGACTCATCCAATCATTTAAGACTTGTCACCCATCTTGATATTTCAGAGGAAGATATTGAGGAGACCCTAAAGGCTTTTAGAGAATTTTTGGTCAAGCCTTTTTAACAAATCTCTGCGGGAAATCCGTAAATATGCCGTCCACCCCAAGGTCGGAAAATCGTGAAAAAGCCTTGGGGTCGTTCACCGTAAACAGGTTGATCTTTTTCCCCTTGTCTTTGAGTGCTTTGATCTGATCCGGATGAATCAGGGCAGCATTGGCATTATAGGTTGAAAAAGAAAAATCCTTGAAATCCAGAGACTCTGTGTCTTTGTCACCGACAAGGGCCTGGACTTCGAGCAGAGGTTCTTTTTCCATGATCCGTAGAAGCCAGGGATGGTGAAAAGAAGAGATAATCACCTGAGTTAAGGGGATGTTGGTTTGGCGGATGATTTCAAGAGTATGATCTGGAAGGTATGAATTGCTTGCAGTTCTCTCAAAAAATTTTAATTCAAGATTGATCGTCCAGTTTTTTTTCAGTGTCAGCAGCAGCCCCTCTTCCAGCAGAGGGATGGTTTCGCCGATAAAGGATACTTTTGTTTTACTGCTGACATGCCCTTTGGAGATCTCTTGGAAAGGGTCTGTTTCATTAAAATAAGACCCTGCATCCAGAGACTTGATTTCTTTCAGATCAAAATCCAATACCTGATAAGATGTTTTTAAGGGAAATTTTTTTATGGCATTGGTGCATCGCAACAAGGAGTCATCGTGGAAGAGGATCAGGCGACCGTCCCGGGTGATATTCACATCCGTCTCCCAGAGATCGGCTCCAATTTCAAAAGCGATTTTGGCCGCCTTCAGGGTATTTTCAGGGGCAATGCTTCTTGCGCCCCTGTGAGCAATCACCTGAACCATGAATTTTTGGCTCTATCCTCTTTTATTCATGGGAATATAATCCCTTTCAAGGCTTCCGGTATAAACCTGGCGGGGCCGTGTAATTTTCATCTCAGGATCGGAAACATCTTCCTTCCACTGGGCAATCCATCCGGGCAGGCGGCCGATGGCAAACATGACCGTAAACATATTGGTGGGGATGCCCAAGGCCCGCATCATGATGCCGGAGTAGAAATCCACATTGGGGTAGAGATTCTTCTCAATAAAAAATGAATCCTTTAGTGCGGCTTCCTCCAGTTTTTGGGCGATATGCAGTAAGGGGTCGTTTCGTTTGATTTTCGACAGAACAATATCACACATTTTTTTCATGATTTTGGCCCTTGGATCATAGGTTTTATAAATCCTGTGACCGAACCCCATGAGTTTGAAAGAACTTTCCCGGTCCTTTGCTTTTGCAATGCAGTCCTCAATAGTCATGCCGTTTTTCTGGATCTCTTCCAGCATATTGACAACGGCCTGATTCGCCCCGCCGTGCAAAGGCCCCCAGAGGGCGGAAATACCGGCTGAAACGGTGGCATAAATATTGACCTTTCCACTTCCCACCACCCTGACGGCCGTTGTGGAACAATTCTGCTCATGATCGGCATGAAGAATCCAGAAAACATTCAGGGCCCGGACAAGATCCGGATCAATTTTATAGGGAACCACCACGCTGTCAAACATCATATTTAAAAAATTGGAGCAATAACACAGATCCGGCCTGGGATAGACCACCCGTTCTCCCAATGAAATCCGGTAGGCCATGGCTGCCATGGTCCTGATTTTTGAAATCAGCCGCAAATAGGTCTTATTCATCTCTTCTTCAAGATCAATAAGTTCAGGATAATAGCTTCTCATGGCATTGACCATGGCGGAAAGAATGCCCATGGGATGGGCCTTGGGAGGATAATTCTGATAAAAGGCCTTCATGTTTTCATGCAAAGGTGAAAAATCATTCAGATGAACGCTGGTTCGGGTCAATTCCTCACGCGTGGGGAGTTGACCGGTGATCAGAAGAAATGCTGTTTCCACAAAGGTTGAATGCTCAGCCAGTTGCTCTATGGGAATTCCCCGGTATCTGAGTATGCCCTTTTCCCCATCCATATAGGTGATGGCACTTCTGCAGGTTCCGGTATTGCCGAACCCGGGATCAAATGTGATATACCCTGTCTTCTGACGAAGGCTTCGGATATCAATGGCCTTGTTTCCTTCTGAGCCCTCAATGATGGGAAGAATATACTCTTGTCCATCAATCATCAGTTTTGCAATTTCCTGCATGAATGCCTCCTTTGAATTTCAAAATCAATTCACACGGATGAGCCGGAATTATCTTGTTTCGCCCGGAACGGTATAGGTTTTACAGGAGCCTCCGGAACAGGTCCTTTCCTGGGTTTGGACAGAGGCTTTCTGCCCTGCGGATGATCCTCCCATACTGAAATTGGTTTTTGAAACAACCCGCTCAAATTCTTTTGATCCGCATTTGGGACAGCCTTTCATGCTGTCGTCTGTTGAACCCATGACAATCACTTCAAAAAATTCTTCACATTCAAGGCATTTAAATTCATATATCGGCATAAAAAACTCCTTTTAATCTTATTATAATATCAGTGACATTCTAACAACAAGTGGTTTTTTGTCAAGCCGAGGCCTGTTCCAGAAGCTCTTTTGCATGGGAGAGGGTTGCCGGTGTAATGGTGGATCCGCCGATCATTCTTGCGAGTTCTTCAATCCTCTCGCTTTCCCGTTCCAATGGGACAATGACGGTAAAGGTCCGCCCGTCAATGACTTCTTTATAAATCCGGAACTGGTGTGCTGCATATTTTGCAATCTGTGCCAGATGGGTAATGCAGATCACCTGATGGCTCTCGGACAATTGTTTCAATTTCAACCCGACTTTTTCAGAGGTTGCCCCTCCGATACCGGCATCTACTTCATCAAAGATCAGGGTTTCAAGGGATTTCGTCCGGGAAAGAACCGCCTTTAAGGCAAGAACAATCCGTGACAGCTCTCCGCCTGAAGCTATTTTGGCAAGGGGTTTCAATGGCTCGCCGGGATTGGGGCTTAAGAGAAAGACGACTTTATCCATGCCATCCGGCCCTATTTTTTCGCCATGGGTCGTTGCAATATCTTCTTCGTCCTTTGCCCCAAGGCTGAAAAAAGAAACATCGAATTTTGCTTTTCCCATTTCAAGGGTATTGAGTTCATCGCCAGCCAGCCGGGAGAGGGTTTCGCCCGCCGTCTTTCTCAACCCGGACAATTCTTTTGCTTTTACACCGATGTCCTGGGTAAAGGTTCTGACTTCTTTTTCACAGGCGTCAATCTCTTTTTCGATGTCCGAAGTCATTATCAACTGCTGCTGCATGTCTTCATAGGTTTGAAACAGGGCCTCAAGGCTTCCCCCGTATTTCCTCTTCAATTTTGAAATCAGATCTCGTCTTTGATCTGTGATCTCCAGAGATGCCGGATCAAGATCAATGAAAGAAGAGGCGTGCCGTAATTCCTCGGTCATATCCTCCAGATCATACAGGGTTCCGGATAGTTTTTCTGCTATTGTTTTCAAGTTTTCATCGGCGGCTGCCCCGGCTTTTTCCAGTTCATTTTTAATGAAGGACAATTTTTCGATGACTGAGCCTTCTCTGTCATGGATTTCATGAATGGAACGATTGACCGTCTCAAATGTTTTGGTTGCATTTAACAGCGCCTGGCGTTTTTTTTCGAGGTCTTCATCTTCATGGGGAAGAATGGCCGCATCTCTTATTTCATCAATCTGAAATAAAATCAAATCCTGTTCTTTTCTTTTTTGATCCAGGGTATTTTTCAATTCTCTGATCTTTTTTTTCAACGGAAGGATAAGTGTATAAATTGATCGGATTTCATTTTTCAGCCCTGTTGTTTCTGCAAATTCATCCAGAATTTCCAGATGATTTTCTTCTTGTAAAAGCCCCTGGTGGGCATGCTGGCTTGAAATACCGGCAAGATCCCGGGTCAGTTGTTTTAAAAGATCGATGGTGGACTGTCTGGAATTGATAAAAACACGGCTTTTGCCCGAACTGGAAATCACTCTTCGAAGAATCAGACCGTCTGACGCATCCATGCCCTGTTCTTCCATAAGCACTGCTGTTTTTGATTGTTCATCAATATCAAAAAAAGCCTCCAGTTCGGCATTTTCACAACCGGAACGGACAAGATCTGCCGATGCCCTTGAACCGAGCAGGAGGTTCACAGCCTCCATGATGATGGATTTGCCCGTTCCGGTTTCCCCGGTTAATACGGAGAACCCAGGCGGAAATGAAATTTTTAGATCATCAATGATCGCAAAGTTTTTTATGGACAGCTCGTTCAGCATGAACCCTCCTTGCGGATGAATAAACCGAATACAACCAGGTAACGATCACAGCGGCAACAAGTCGTGGAATCCACAACCAGAATGCCGGGAGTCCAAGGGGCAGAAACAAGGTCGGATCTTCAACCATGGAATGGTTGATCCCGATGGACAGGTGAAGTTTTGTCAAATCTTCTTTCTTATACTCATTGGACCGGGTCTCTTCAACAATCACGGCCGCACCGTAAGCCAGACCGAAAATAGAGGCTGTGAGCCAGAGCATACCCGTAGACCGGCTCAACCCCATTAGAGACAGGACAGGTGAGAAGATTCTGGTAATGAAATGGATGATATGAAACAGTTTGGCAAGCTCCATGATCACCATCAGGGGCATGATGATACAGAAAATCTGTACTGCCAGTTTTAAGGTTCCCCATCCCCAGGAGTTGAGCATCACCATGAAAGGTTTTGTTTCCCTGACCAGATTGCCGACAGATCCTGCATCGCCTGCCTGAAGCGTCACCCCCATCAGCTTTGCACAGATAAAGGTGACCAGAAAAGCTGTGAAAATCCTGAAAAAACCGGCAAATACCGCATTCATTCCCGAATTGCCCTGGACAATACTTTCCTGAATAATATTATGGGAAATCAGGGTGAAAATGGCGATCAGGGTCATCTGCTCTATGGAAAAGGGCATCACGGAAAGAGCTGCCACCGTGCCGTAAATTCCTGTAAAAAGACCGATGATCAGCACCAGTGCAGCAGAAGCCGGCAGATTGAGCCAGGTCATGGCCGGGGTCAAAATAAAATCAAGCTTGTAAATGAGCCCGTAATTTACCAGAAGTGCCGTGACAAAGGAAATGGGGATCAGGATTTTCAAAAGCCAGACAAATCCTTTCCATCCTTTGACCAGACCCTGGTATATCCCGGATTTTAATTTTTGGAAAATATCTTCAGCCCTGGGTGTCATTGGATGGAGTTTCTTTATCCACGGTTTTTTTAACGGTTTCATCCACCGTGATATAAATATCCTTAAAGGACTCATTGAAAGTGGAGGGTGACACTCTTCCCATTTCAATGAATTTCACGACAATTTCCTTGGCCGCTCTTAATATCTGTTCATCAATTGATTTCATACCGCCTGAATATCAGAACTGTTTACCAAGGTCAAGAATTTGGAATGATTTTGTATTGCCTTGAAAAATAAAATGGTTATAATACTAGTTTGTTTTAACTGATTTTAAAAAGGTTTAAAAATTCATGGAAACTGTCGTCGAAGAAAAAAACAGCATGGTAGACTTTCTGACCTGTGATGGAAAACAGATCATCCTGATCGGTACCGCCCATGTGTCAAGGCAGAGCGCAAAGCTTGTGGAAGACACCATCCATGAACAGAGCCCGGATACAATCTGTGTTGAATTATGTGAAACAAGGCTTGCATCACTGAAGGATGTGGATCGATGGCGCAACATGGACATCGTTAAAGTCATAAAAGAAAAAAAAGCACTGATGCTGTTCATGAACCTGCTTCTGGCATCATTCCAGAAAAAGATGGCTGATAAATTTGACATCAAACCTGGACAGGAAATGATCAATGCCATTAAGGCCGCTGAAAAAATCAATGCCTGCCTCGTTCCGGCCGATCGGGAAATCCAGGTCACCCTTTCCAGGGTCTGGCGGGGAATGGGGTTCTGGGAAAAAATCAAATTCATTTTCTCCCTTATTTTTTCCTTTGGTGCCGCTGATGATATCAAAGAAGAAGACATTGAAAAAATGAAACAGGAAGATATTCTTCAGACAATTCTATCAGATGTTAAAAAGACACATCCGATTATTGAAAAAGTCCTTATCAATGAAAGAGATCAATTTCTTGCAGAAAAAATAAGGACTGCCCCGGGCGAAAAAATCGTTGCCGTGGTGGGAGCTGCACACGCCCCTGGAATCAAAAAATACCTTGCTTCCAATGACAAGATCGATCTTTCCGAACTTAACCGGATACCACCAGCTGGCAAAACAGGTCAAATTTTGAAATGGCTTATTCCCGCTGTTATTTTATTTCTTGTCGCAATGGGTTTTTCAATGAAAGGGGAATCAATCGGTGCGGATATGATATGGGTATGGATCATTGCCCATAGTTTACTGGCAGGGATCGGAGCACTTCTCGCTCTGGCTCATCCCCTGTCGATCCTCTCGGCCGTTCTTTTTGCCCCCTTTTCTCCCCTGAATCCCATTATCAAGGTCGGATGGGTATCCGGCCTTGTTGAAGCCTTTACAAAAAACCCCAAGGTAAAGGACCTTGAAGCCATCCCACACGATATCAGTTCAATCAAAGGGTTCTGGCGCAACAACGTCACAAGAATTCTACTGGTAGTCGTTTTCACCAATCTTGGGTCATCCATTGGAACCTTCACGGCCGTGCCTTTAATGCTGAAACTGTTTCACTGATCCAAAACCTTTTTCTTCACTGCTTGCCTGTTGCATTTTCTTGTTTTTTAAGATAACTTTCTGATAGCGTTTTTTAACCATAAAAAATATTATGAAATCCTGGCAAAAATTTTAATATCGATTAGGCGAGATTCATTATTATGGACATTTATGTTGCACGACAACCTGTTTTCAATACTCAAAAAAAAATTTTCGGGTATGAACTTCTCTTTAGAAACGGATTTAAAAATGCCTTTCCGGATATCAACGGCGATATCGCCACATCAAATGTTCTATCAAATACTTTCTTTTCTTTTGAATTAAAAGAAATTTTAGGCAACAATCCGGGGCTGGTTAATTTTACAAAAGACCTTATCCTTCAGAAAACACCGCTTCTCTTCCCCCCAAAGCACATCATCATAGAAGTTTTGGAAAATATAGAGCCTGACAAAGAAATTCTTGAAGCACTGAAAGAATTCAAGAAAGAGGGGTTTACTATCGCCCTAGATGATTTTGCCTATCATGAAAGATTTCGGCCCATGATGGCATTGTGCAAGATTATTAAATTTGATCTGATCGCAACTCCGCTGGACAGCCTCATCAGCATTATCAAAGATATTCAAAAAAATTTTCATATCACCCTTCTAGCAGAAAAGGTGGAAACCTATGAAGTCTTTGAGCAGGCAAAAAAAATGGGATTCCATCTGTTTCAGGGGTATTTTTTTTCAAAGCCTGAAATTCTGTCCAAAAAGGAAATCGCCGCCAGCCATATTGTTCTGCTAAAGCTGATAAACGAAGTGGGACGAAATGATTTTGATTTTAAAAATATCGAAGACATTATCCGGAAAGATGTCTCTGTATCCTTTAAACTTCTTAAATTCATCAATTCCGCTTATTTTGGACGACCTTCCTCCATCAATACGATTAAGGATGCCATGACCTATCTTGGCGTGAATGAGCTTAGAAAATTCATCCACATCATTGCCGTGTCAGATCTTGGCAAGGACAAACCGACTGAATTAATAAGGGCTTCTGTTATCCGTGCCCGGATGTGTGAACTTTGCGGAACGGTTCTGAAAACTCATTTTTCAACAGAAGAGCTTTTCACCCTGGGGCTTTTTTCATTTATGGATGCCCTTCTGGATAAACCCATGGAAGAAATCCTTAAAAAAACTTCATTTTCAGAAAAGATAAAAGCTGCGCTGCTTCAAAAAGATAAAGAATTTACCAAAATTTTAAACATCATTATGGGTTTTGAACAGGGAAACTGGACAAACAAATTTTTTGCCGTGATGTCGAATACCCCCATAGAAAAAAAACTTCCCGGCTTTTATCTGGATGCGGTCAAAATGGTTAATGCATTTTTCAACTGATATGGGTCTTCTATCCTTTTTTGTTAAAAGGAATCGGCAAATTTCTGAATACACAAAGGATAAAGCCCCCACTCTTTTTCAAGACCTTTTCGTTTTACATCGTCAAGGGTGTCCGTGTCCTCAATTTCAAAAGCTTTCTGCCCGATGATGGGGCCGGTGTCTTCACCGTAATCAATAAAATGGACCGTACAGCCGCCGATTTTACAGCCATAGCGAAACGTATCGCCATAACCGTCCGTACCTGGAAATGAAGGAAGAAGTGCAGGATGGATATTCATTATTCTGTGCTTTCCCGATACGGTATTGATCCGGTCGATGAAATAGGGTGTCAGAACCCTCATGAATCCTGCAAGGACAAGAAGATCCATATCATATTCACGGATTTGGTCCAGAAGCGCCTTCTCTGCTATGGCCCGGCTTTTCAAAAAAAATTCCACCTGTTCTGAAGGCATTCCAGCCTTAAAAAGCCGTTGCTTTGCCCTTATGTCCTCAAGATCAAAATCCTTTGGCAGATCGGCGCCTTTTATGCCTTTCTTGCAGGATTGAATAATCTTTGAATAATCCACCACAAAGGTATCAATTTTGGCATTTTGTGCCCGTTCAAGTCCCCTGACACCTGGGTTATCCGAACCTGTAAAAACGATATCAGCGCTGATCCTGCTGCTCTTAGCCGCATCAATAATGGCTTGAAGATTTGTACCGCCACCCGATATCAGGGTCCCGACATTGATTTTTTTCGCCACGTCCTCCTCCCGTTACAGGTATATTGATGTCTGGAATATCTATTTTCTGTTTTATTTCAAACCCCGGCGGAATGCAAGGGACAAAAAAATTATTGATTGCCGTACCCGTTTTGCCCGCCGCAATCCGGGCACTCCCAGGTGATCCCGTTACAGGTCATCCCCCATTGGTTTTCATACATGCAGGTCTGGCAGATAGAAAAACCACACCGGCAATTCCAGCAGAACATGAACACTTGCCCACAGCAATGGCAGAGTTTTGATTTCTTTTTTCTTCGGTTTTCTTTTCTTTTTTCAGCGTCCTGATTCATCCCACAAATATACTTCTCCTTTAGGGAAAAAGATAGTATATATGCCGTTGGCATAAAAAATCCAATACCCTTAAAAGGTTATCAGATCATGACACCACCTAAAAAATTATTCCTCATTGACGGCAGCGCCTTTCTTTATCGGGCCTTTCATGCCATCCGGAACCTTTCCACATCCAAAGGCCATCCCACCAACGCCACCTTCGGGTTTGCAAGAATCCTGCTGAAGTTATTTAAGGAAAATACACCGGATTACGCGGTTGTTCTTTTTGATGTCAAAGGCCCAACATTCAGGCATCAGATGTATGATCAATACAAGGCCAACCGCCCGCCCATGCCAGAAGAACTGGTGGTTCAGATCCCGGATATCAAACGCCTGATCCGGGCCCTGAATATCCCGATCATGGAAAAACAGGGATATGAAGCAGACGACCTTGCAGGGACCTATGCAAGGCTTGCCGAGGAAGAAGGATTTGACATTGTCATGGTGACGGGGGACAAGGACTTTATCCAGCTTGTGACGGATCGCTGCACCTTATGGGACCCCATGAAAGACGCGATAAAGGATGTCGGCCGAATTAAGGAAGAAATGGGAATCAATCCTGAACAGTTTATCGATGTCCTGGGGCTTGCCGGTGATACTTCAGACAATATTCCCGGCGTGGCCGGCGTCGGCCCGAAAACCGCAATCGAGCTCATTTCACAATTCGGCTCCATTGAAAACCTGTATCAAAACCTTGACAGCGTTAAAAAGAAAAAGAAACTTCATGAAAATCTTTCCCAGAGCAGGGACATTGTCTTTTTAAGCCGCAAGCTTGCCACTATTGACCGTTTTGTTCCGGTGACCGAACAGATGGAAGATTTTAAAATCATTCCATATCAGACACAGGTTGCTTTTGAACTTTTCCAGGAGTTCGAATTCAATACCCTTATGAATGAGTTTGCAAAAAAGCCGGACCCGTCTGAAAAAATTTATAAACTCATCACCAACCTTGGGGAACTTGAAAAACTGGCCCACGTCCTTCAAAACAAAGGTATTTTTGCCCTGGACACGGAAACAACGTCAAAGAACCCGACAGAAGCGAGACTTGTCGGGATCTCATTTTCCTTTCACGAGAACCAGGGATTTTATATTCCTGTCGGCCACACCTCACCCGGCGAGGTTGAACAACCCGCAAAAGAAGATATTCTCAGAATTTTCAAACCTGTCCTTGAAAACCCCGGCATCAAAAAGGTCGGGCAGAATATCAAATATGATTATATCGTCCTTTTCCGGTTCGGCATCATCCTTCAGGGAATTTCCTTTGATACCATGATCGCATCTTATCTTTTAAACCCTTCCACACGGGGACACAGCCTTGACAGCATCGCCATGACACTTTTCGGTCATAAAACCATTTCCTATGAAGAGGTGACCGGCAAAGGCAAAAATCAGATCGGGTTCCAGGATGTCCCCATTCCTGAAGCTGTGAATTATGCCTGTGAAGATGCCGATATCACCTTTATGGCCTACCAGGAGCTGAAAAAAAACATACATGACAAGGGCCTTTCAAATCTGATGGACACCATTGAAATGCCCTTGATTAGAGTTCTGGCCAAAATGGAAATGGAAGGCATCAAAGTGGATAAAAATGCACTTCACGACCTTTCTCAAACCTTTGAACTGGAACTGAAAGATCTTGAGCAGGATATCTACCGCCTTGCCGGTGAAGAATTCAATATTAACTCCTCGCAGCAATTGGGGTTTATTCTGTTTGAAAAGCTGAAACTGGCTACCTTCAAAAAAACTAAAATGAAAACCGGATATTCTACGGATGTGGAAGTTCTAACCAAGCTTGCCCCAACCCATGAGCTACCGGCAAAACTCCTGCGATACAGAACCTTGGACAAACTAAAATCCACCTATGCAGACGCTTTGCAGGAACTGATCAGCAGTAAAACCGGAAGAATCCATACCTCTTTTAATCAAACGATCACCGCCACGGGCAGACTGAGCAGCTCCAACCCCAATCTCCAGAATATTCCCATAAGAAAAGAAGAAGGCAAAAAAATCAGACAGGCCTTTATCCCAAAAGAGGGGCACACCCTGATTTCCGCAGATTATTCCCAGATTGAGCTTCGGATTCTGGCCCATTGTGCAGAGGACGAAATCCTGATAGAGGCCTTTAAAAATGACGAGGATATTCATACAAGGACTGCCAAGGAGGTCTTTCAGGTGATGCCGGAATTTATAACCGACGACCTGAGAAGCCAGGCCAAGACCATTAATTTCGGTATTGTCTATGGAATGAGCGGATTCAGGCTGGCCAATGATCTGAATATCAGCCGGAAAATGGCCACGGCTTATATTGACAATTATTTCAAGCGGTATTCAGGGGTTAAAAAATTCATTGATGCCACCATTGAAAACACCCGCAAAACCGGTGAGGTCTCAACGATTTTCGGACGGAAACGACGGCTGGACGATATCAATTCTTCCAATGCCAATGTCCGTGGGTTTGCCGAACGCGCGGCCGTTAATACCCCCATACAGGGCAGCGCCGCTGATCTGATCAAACTTGCGATGATAAAACTGGAAAGCGCTCTTTTGAAAAACAATATGGCCGCAAAAATGCTTTTATCGGTTCACGATGAAATCATTTTTGAATGCCCCTTTGAGGAAAAAGACAAATTGATTGCCCTTGCAAAAGACATCATGGAAAATGTCTATCCTCTGAAAGTTCCGTTAAAAGTGAATTTCGGAAGCGGACAGAACTGGGCCGAGGCACATTAATTAGACATTACCCTACCCTTGAGGTGATGATCCGGATTGCTGAAAACATTCCGGGTTACAGGATGGAAAAAAATAGAATGAATACGAAAAGGATCGGGATAGTTGTTAAAACTGACGAGAAGGCTGAAAAAAAAGCCAAAGAGCTTAAACAAAGACTTGGGAGCCTTTGTTGTGTCATTGATGTCCGCCATTCAAAGAGTTCCAACATCCCTGAAGACCTGATGTGCCTGATTGTTCTGGGAGGGGACGGCACCTTTCTCAGCGCTGCGCGATTCATAGAACACCGCAACATTCCCCTCATGGGCGTTAAATTCGGAGAAGTCGGATTTCTTGCCGAAACAACCGAAGAAAATTTATACAAGGCTGTTGATCTGCTCCTGGAAGGGAAATATATGATTCAGCTACGATCTCGCCTCGACATCAAAGTGGTGCGGGACAATCAGCAAGTCATTGATGTGGATGTGCTCAACGATGCCGTCATTAACAAATCCGCTCTTTCAAGACTGGCATCCTGTGCCGTGTATATTGATTCAACCTATCTGACCACCTACAGGGCCGACGGCCTTATTGTCGGGACACCCACCGGCTCCACTGCTTACTCTCTTGCAGCCGGCGGACCTGTGGTGCATCCTTCTGTCCCTTCCATCATCCTGACGCCCATCTGCCCGTTTACCCTGACCAACAGACCCCTCATTATCCCGGATTCAGCCTTTATTGAAATCCGGCTTGAAGGAAGCCCCGAAAATATGGTCCTGACCCTGGACGGCCAGGAAGGATTTGAAATGGATCCAGGAGATAGGATTTTTATTAAAAAAAGCCGGAATGATATAAAAATGATCTCTTTTGAAGAGCAATCCTATTTTAAAGTATTAAAAACCCGTCTGAAATGGAGCGGGGGCAGAAGCTGAGGGGCATTCCGATTTAATAATGCTGATCTGCATACTCGACCCAGCCTCCGGTTTGAATAAGTGCCCGGTCAAATGACGACATCCTGAACTCTGTTTTCCGGGTCTGATGCTTTGATTGAAGGGTCATTTGTCCTTTTTCAACATCGACTGAAATATGGGTCTTTTCATTGGAAAAAGTATTAAAAATATCATTGATCACGTCTCCGGGCAATTCAATGGCCGGCATCCCGCAATTGAACATGTTCTGCCGGAAAATTCTGGCAAAACTTTCGGCAATTACGACATGGATGCCATTCACCTCCAGAGCCCAGGGGGCATGCTCTCTTGAAGAGCCGCACCCGAAATTCTCCCTTGTGACAATAACGGAATTTGTTTCAATGTCTTTTTTCGGATCAAATCCCTCGATCTTCAAATCTTCCAGCAGATGGGGCTTCAATTCGGCTTTTTCAATTTCAGTGAGGTACCGGGCCGGAATAATTTCATCCGTATTAATATCCGACCGATCCAGAAACAAAACATGGCCTTTAAATTCTTTCATATTTTTTGCTCCTTAATTTCCCATAAACAGCGTTGAATTTGAAATCTCGCCTTTTATCGCACTGGCGGCTGCCGTTGCAGGGCTCATGAGGTGAACCATCCCGCCCTTGCCCATGCGGCCGTTAAAATTCCGGTTGGTGGTCGACGCAGCGACTTCCCCGGACGCAAGAACCCCATTACTCATGCCAAGACAGGCCCCGCAGGTTGGATTGGTAACGCAGAATCCTGCATCCATGAAAATTTTCAGGAGACCTTCTTCCATGGCCTCGGAATATATTTTAGGGGTTGCAGGAGAAACAATTCCCCGGACATGATCACTGATGATATGGCCTTCCAGCACTTTTGCCGCAATCCTCAAATCTTCAAGCCGCCCATTGGTGCAGGAGCCGATATAGCTCAAGCTTGCTCACATCAATTGTCTTTGTTTCTGCATAGTCTGCATCATTGTCGGACCTGAACACTGAAAAGGCGGCAAACGCCTCTTTTTTGTCATGATATTGATCCTCGATAAACTCCCACAGATACTCCACCGTTGTCATATCCGGAAGGCAAATCCCGCAGGTGGCACCTGCTTCAACCGCCATATTGCAGAGGGTCATTCTCTGATCCATGCTCATTTCATCAACAATCTTCCCTCTGAACTCAATGACCCGGTTGGTTGCCCCGTTTACGGTTAATTCCTGAATCACTTGTTTGGGGTGGTTTAAAAGCGCAGACACCTTTTAAGATCCCAACTTCGAGATCAGTTGTGCCGACACCGGCTGCAAATGCACCAAACGCTCCGTGCGTGCAGGTATGAGAGTCTCCCATGATAATGGTAAAGCCAGGCCTCACAAATCCCTTTTCAGGAAACAGGGCATGACAGACGCCATTTCGCCCGATATCAAAAAAATCCTTAATATCATTCCGTCTTGCCCAGTCACGGAGAATCTTTCCCTGAAGGGCTGTTTTTGAATCCTTTGCCGGCGAAACATGATCAATGACCACTTTGATTTTATCCGGATCAAAAACCCGATCCTTTCCCCTTGCCACAAGATCCTGAATGGCTGTTGGAGTTGTGATTTCATGACAGAATACCCTGTCGAGCCTTAATACACTGACATCCCCGAAAGGTTCATCTACCCGATGCGTTTCAAAAATTTTTTCTGCTATGGTTTTTCCCATGATCGTCTCCAGATATTATGATGTTTTTGCCCCAAAATAATCCTCCCCGTCTGCCGGTGTTACGACCCAGTATGCCTTGAAAATCTGATCAGATGAATTCCGAATCACATGGGGAATCTGTGAAAAAAAAGATATGGCATCGCCTTTCTGGATCTCATATGTCTCTTCACCATATAGAAGTTTTGCCGAGCCTTCAACAATAATTCCCAGCTCCCGACCGAGGTGTCCGTCGCCTGCATCTCCTCTTTCCTGGCCCGGTGCAAGCTCCAGAAAAAAAGCATTAAAGGAATGATTCCCTTTGGCCTGGCTATCACCGCACAGTGTCTCGTATTTAAATCCCTTTCGCTGATATATCTTTCGCTCATCCCTTCTGATAATCTCAACCTTTGCACTGGTTTCATAATCTTTAAAAAATTTATCGGGCGGGACTCCGTAAACTTCCAGTATCTGAAGCAGGGTATCTAGGGAAGGAGAAATCCTGTTTCTTTCTATCTGAGAGAGAAGGCTTGAACTGATACTTGCTTTTGCAGCCACTTCCTTGATTGTAAGGTTTCTTGCATTTCTGATGGCTCGAAGAAGAGCACCAAATTTTGTTTTCATTGGAATGCCTTTATTAAGTATAATTTACTTAGATTTAGAAATACTTAATAAATATTCGATTGTCAACCCCTTTTCCTGCAACATACCACTTCCATAAATGATGAGAAGAATAAAGCCTGGGAAATGGTTACCCCCATCTTTAAATGCCATTCTAAGATACGACCTGAAAATTTAATTTCCCCTGGGACTGGTACTCCAACAGAAGGCTTTCCACTTTGGGATACACTCTTTTCTCGATTTCAATTTTGTGCACGACCCTGTCGGTATAGTCTGTGTTTAATATTTTGACCTGACGGGATTTCAACAGACTTATCACTGTATCGTTAACCCCATAGGACAATTGTATCATCAGGAAGATAGTTTGAGTCAGTTTCCTGAGTTTATTCATTTCAATGGTTTGTCTTACAGACTCTGAATATGCATCCATCAACCCTCTGACCCCAAGTTTGACGCCTCCGAAATACCGGGTTACAACCGCTGCAATTTGGGTCATTTGATGTTTTTTTAATGTGTTGAGCATGGGCTTTCCCGCTGTTCCCGAAGGTTCACCGGCATCAGAACTGTGAAACAGCTCCCCTTTTTCACCCAGGATATAAGCCCAGCAATTATGGGTGGCAGTTTTATTCTCCTTTGAAATGCGGGAAATAAATTCTTTTGCCTTTGCAATGGATTCAACATATTCAAGCGTACACACAAAGACGGAATGTTTGATTTTAATCGTTGTTGTCCGTTGCCGCTCAATAGAATAAAAATAATCTTCATCCATCATGCAATCATCCTGATCCTAAACATATCATCAGTGCATTCTCTCATTTCAATGTCGTTCCCTCTATAATATAAATCCATTTAAAATTAAAGAGCGCCTTGACTTCAAGGGCGATTATATTTATCCTCAAAATCGGCTGCTAAGGCCTTATAATTACCGGAAGTCCGAACTCTTTTCAGAAAAGGACGGCATGACATCACAATCAGATCCAAATGAAATATTCTCTGCCTTGAGAAGAAAAATTATTCATCTTGAACTACCCCCGGAAAGCGTATTGAATTTAAGCGATCTGGCCAAAGCGTTCGATGTCAGCAGGACCCCCATCAAGGAAGCCCTGATCTCTCTTCAGGCTGAAGAATGGATCATGTGGCATGGCTCACGGTTTATCGTCACCCCGCTCAGTCTGGAACGGATCAGGGAAATCACCGAAATCCGGATGGTTCTCGAAGTAAAGGCAAATATCTGGGCCATGGAAAGAATGACACCCCTGGAATGGGAAGAGCTGGATCGCATCCGGCAGGAAATATCCGGATTTTCAGAAAAAAGCAGCAATGAAAGCATTATCGACTTTGACTTTACCATCCATCACACCATTTTTAAAATTGCAAAAAATGTTCAACTGGCAAAACTTTTAGAACGCCTTTTGAGCCATTATTTGAGGTTCTGGTTATCCATCCCAAGGCAGATCGATCATACTATTTTTTTTGAGGAAGCACTTGAACTTATTGAAGCCATCCGCCTGAAGGATGAACCGCTGATCCGGGAATGCACTACAAACCATATCCGCAATTCAGTGGCCCAGATCATGGGAACCCGATAGCGGCTCTGATTTAAAAGAAATGCTTGACTCAAATTTATTTTGAATCTAAAATAAATTCAATTTAAATTCATGATGAATTTATTTTTTATCACAAGCTTGAATTGGAGTATTCAACCCTATGATTTATCTTGATAACGGCGCCACCTCATTTCCAAAACCGGAAGCGGTTTATACCTTCATGGACCAGTTTTTCAGAAAAAACGGCGTCAGCCCCGGACGATCCGGTTATGACCTTTCCATAGAAACCGGCAATATCATCGAAGATGCAAGAAAAGCGCTGACCCGGTATTTTAACGGGAAAGACCCGAAACGGCTCGTTTTTTCATTAAACTCCACTGATGCACTTAACCTTGCCATCGCAGGCCTCTTAAAACCGGGGGATCATGCCATAACCACGATGATCGAGCACAATGCCGTGCTGCGGCCTTTATACCACGCCTCTTTATACGATAATGTAGCCGTAGACTATGTCCCCTTTGACGGAAAAGGCTTTGTTGACCCGGATGATTTTATTTCAAAATTCAAAAAAAACACCCGGCTAGTGGTGGTCAATCATGGCTCCAATGTCATCGGAACGGTTCAGCCCATCCGGGAAATCGGAAAATTGTGCAAAGAAAAAGGTATCCCCTTTCTTGTGGATGCATCCCAGACAGCCGGAAAAATCCCCATTGATATCGAAGCCATGAATGTGGACGTCATCGCTTTTACCGGCCACAAATCCCTTCTCGGACCCACCGGAGTGGGCGGTTTATATGTTGGGGAGGATGTGGTCATCCACCACAGCCGGGCCGGTGGAACCGGTGTGAAATCCGCCCTTCGACATCATCTTGAAGAATACCCCTACCGGCTTGAATACGGAACACTGAACACCTTAGGCATTGCAGGTCTTTATGCCGGTCTGAAATGGGTTCTTGAGCAGGGGATGGATAAAATACATGCCCATGAAATAAAGCTGACAAAAAAGCTGAGGGACGGATTAACCCGAATTGATAAGGTGATCACCTATTGCGCCGATGACCTGACAGACCATATCGGAGTCTTAAGTTTTAACGTCAAAGGATTTGAAGCCATTAATACCGGCACCATCCTGGACGGAGACCATGACATTGCCTGCCGGACCGGGCTGCACTGCGCCCCCTTGGTTCACGAGCGCCTCGGGACGGACAAAATCGGTGGAACCGTCCGGATAGGATTTGGCCCGTTTAATACCGAGGCCCATGTGGATACCGTCCTCAATGCCATCAAAGAAATTGCATCCATGTTTGCAAAATAGGTGTCCCCTCCTTAGACCTGAAATTCTCATTCCCTTTGATTTGAAAAGCTGGTACAAAATTATACACGATGAATAAAATCGGCAAAGGATAACCCATGAAAACCAACAGAAAACAGGTAATTGATACAGCAGACTTTTTAAAGCAACACATCACAAAGCAGCCCCGCATCGGCTTTCTGACCGGGACAGGACTTTCCGATACCCTTAACGATCTTGAGGTCATCGCAGCCTTTGACTATGCGGATCTGCCGAATTTTCCGGTATCGACCGTAGAAAGCCACAAGGGAAAACTCATTTACGGAACCCTTTCCGGCAAGCCCCTGCTGCTGATGCAGGGAAGATTTCACCTTTATGAAGGATATTCTCCGGAAGAGGTCACCTTTCCCATACGGGTCATGCAGGAGCTGGGTGTTAAAAATCTGATCTTAAGCAATGCTGCCGGAGGCATCAATCTTAATTTTTCTGCTGGTGATATCATGATTATAAAGGATCACATCAACCTTACAGGAAAAAATCCCCTTATCGGACCCAATGAAGATGCCTGGGGCATTCGGTTCCCGGATATGACTGAGGTATATGATCTCGCCTTTATCGATCTTGCAAAAAAAATCGCCCTGCGTCATAAGATCCCTGTTCAGACCGGGGTCTATGCGGGTCTGAACGGTCCAAGCCTGGAGACCCCGGCCGAAACCCGGCACCTGAAAGCCATCGGCAGTGATGCTGTAGGATTTTCAACGGTTATGGAAGCTATAACAGGCGTTCATGCCGGCATGAAAATTCTCGGGATTTCCCTGATCACCAATATCAATGATCCGGACGCACCCCAAAAAACCACTCTCGAATCTGTTCTGAAAACTGCTGAAAAGGCATTGGGTCCGCTCAAGAGACTCTTGACCGATGTGATCGCAAACATCCGGGATGAGTGCTGATTCATCATCAGGCCGGTTTTTTTGGAAATGGAATAAATTGTACTCGGAGTTTTTAAGAACAATCTTGAAAAGTCCAGCCGAATCATCTATCAATAAAGAATGGTTAATTTATTAAATAAAAGAGTACCCCTATGAGAATTGTCACAAGACCTGATTTTGACGGGATAGTATGTGCCGTGCTGCTGCGACAGGCGCAAAATATTGATACGGATATTTACTGGGTTGAACCCAATGAGATCCAGGCCGGAAGTGCCCATATTTTAAAAGGCGATATTATTTCCAACCTTCCCTATGTACCGGGTTGTGAATTATGGTTTGACCACCATATTTCCAATACAGCCCCGGACAATACAAAGGGTGCCTTTGAAATCGCTCCATCGGCAGCCGGGGTGCTTTACAGGTATTATCAGGCCAGGGGAAAGCTTGACAACCGATATGATGAACTGGTCATGAATACCGATATTATTGATGCAGCGCTACTAAATCAGGACCAGGTGCGATACCCTGAAAGATACCCGTATATTGTCCTGTCCATGACCATAAAAAACCAGGCCTACAAAGACCGGCCCTATTGGAATCTCCTGGTTGATCTATTAATGGAAACCCCCATCCATAAAATTCTTGAGGTCCCGGAAGTAAAAAAGCGATGTGATGCGGTGGTAAAAGAAAATGCAGCCTATGGAAACCATCTGACCACACATACAACGATACGACACAACATCTCCATCACGGATTTCAGATCCCTCGACCCTGTTCCCGAAGGGAACCGGTTTCTGACCTATTCACTTTTCCCGGAAAGCATTGCCAGTGTAAAAATCCGGTTTGACACTGCACATCAAAAGCAAGTACAGATCAGCATCGGTCGCAGCATTTTCAACACGCAATGCCATGTCAACATAGGTAAATTGCTGGCCCGGTTCGGAGGCGGTGGTCATGCCGGGGCAGGCGGCTGCA